>JAIMKT010000037.1:20888-27509 GCA_020692245.1 Microcoleus sp. GA_180221_E-2-1-MAG-45_12 | reverse complement strand
AGGGATGAATGAAAATCAAGTTTTTTTCCTGTTCCAACTGGCGAGCATGGGTATAGGCATCATCATAGGTATTCCCATAGAGAACAACTTCCGCCCCCCTAGCTTTGACGGCGTTTACTTTTACCTCTGGAGTAGTCACGGGCATGACGATGATCGATCGAGTCCCCAAACGACTGGCTGCGAGGGCAACTCCTTGGGCATGGTTCCCGGCGGAAGCAGCGATTACTCCTTGAGCCAACAGATCTGGGGGAAGTTGAGCCATTTTGTTATAAGCTCCCCGCAACTTGAAGGAAAATACTGACTGCATATCTTCCCGTTTCAGGAGAATCTTGTTATCCAAACGCCGGGAAAGATTGGGGGCAAATTCTAAGGGAGTTTCTTGGGCAACGTCATAGACACGAGCCTTGAGGATACGTTCGAGATAGTCATGATACATATTTATATATAGGAGTTAGATAATGGTTAATAGTTATAGATGATTAGCAAATAGCTAGAGGTTTTAGTCAGCAATTCATAAACTTCATGACTAAGATTTAGGGTTAAAAACTAGGGTAAAATCATCTTAGCTCCAAACCTGCCCTGAAGTTGAGCTTCTTTTTGTTCACAATTCTGGGAATTTTTATCCTTTCAAGACCGACTCTCAAAACTCCACTATTGAAAACTTGATCGCCTCCTCTGCTGAATATTGTTGACAGCAAAATAATAAGCTTAAATAATTGTGATCTCAAAAAACTACAAATATACCTCTAAGAAAATACTTTTTCTTAGTAGTCGTGCAGAATAACTAAGAAGTAGATTTCACTTAGAGGATATCTGAAAATTATGGTATTAGGCTAAACGTCTTAATAAAAGATGGATAAAAGTAGTATAAATCCAAGCCTTATCACTGTAGGAAGAACAGTCACAATCTCGATTCAAACGACTGACTATGCGTTCCTATTGGTAAATGTATTAGGTGATTTTTTGTAGCGTACGATCATTTCGTGATTGTTGAATACGTCTCCAAACTAATTTCCGAATAAACCTCTTCTTGCACCTTCGACTTGTTCTAACATTGACTCGATTTCTGTTGCAACAGAATTTACCTTGAGCATTGTGGGTATAAACAAGATCATTATGCTTGTGTTTGAAGCGAGAAGAACTAGGGTAAGTAAAACCATCTTACCTGTGGTATCAAGAGATTCCCAAAAAGACTTAGGATTGTTGCTCATTAGTTTACTAATTGATAAGGTTTACTAACTTATAGTAATTTTGTTGCATATGCCTCAGAATTACTTCTTGGAAATCTTAAGTTATCATATAGCCTTTTTGTTGTCAACAAGTTTTCAAGTCTAAGTAATTTTAACTAGTTAAGATACTCAGATGTTTAAGGTATAAAAGTACTATTTTAGCATCACTTCTATATTATTTTAGATATATACAAAAATCATGAAACTTATCATGGAAATTTTGGTATCGCAAGCTACAAAAAAGTAGGGAGCCTAAGACTAATATCAACGGATTGAATTATGTCACAAGAAATGAGGTTAGAGATACCATGTCAAAGCGTATTAACAGACGGAAATTTTTACTCTACGGTGGGGCAACTGTAGGCACAAGTATTCTCTTAAAAGCCTGTGGTAGTTCTCAGCCCACAGCTACCAGTAGTCCTGCTGCCACCAGTGGTTCTCCTGCTTCCCCAGCAGCCTCGGCTAGTGGTGACACAATCAAAGTTGGGATTCTCCACTCCCTGAGCGGCACCATGGCAATCAGTGAAAAGAGCGTAGTTGATGCTGAACAGTTGGCTATCAAAGAAATCAACGCTGCTGGTGGTGTCCTTGGTAAGCAAATTGAAGCGATCGTCGAAGATGGAGCTTCTGACTGGCCGACCTTTGCTGAAAAATCTAAGAAATTAATTGATCAAGATAAAGTAGTTGCGGTATTTGGGTGCTGGACTTCGGCAAGCCGGAAAGCTGTCCTACCCGTCTATGAAGAGAAGAAGCACATGCTTTGGTACCCTGTGCAGTATGAGGGTCAAGAATGCTCCCAAAATATCTTCTACACCGGAGCGGCTCCTAACCAACAAATTGAGCCTTCTGTAGATTGGTTGCTAGAAAACAAGGGTAAAGAATTTTTCTTAGTCGGTTCTGACTATGTATTCCCTAGAACTGCAAACACTGTGATTAAGGCACAGTTGGAAGCTAAGGGCGGCACTGTTGTGGGCGAAGATTACCTACCTTTAGGAAATACTGAAGTTACAGCGATTATCACCAAAATTAGAGCAGCTCTTCCTGATGGTGGCGTAATCTATAACACCCTCAACGGTGATAGCAACGTGGCTTTCTTTAAGCAACTCCAAGGTGCAGGGATTACTGCTGATAAATATCCAGTTATGTCTGTCAGTATTGCCGAAGAAGAAGTGAAAGCGATCGGCGTAGAATTCCTCAAGGATCACTATGCAGCATGGAACTACTTCATGACCGTGGATAGTCCTGCTAACAAGAAATTTGTGGATGCCTTTAAGAAAGAATACGGCGGCGATCGAGTCACCAATGACCCCATGGAAGCTGCTTATATTGCGGTTTATCTCTGGAAAGCGGCGGTGGAAAAAGCTGGTACTGCTGATGACCTCGAAAAAGTCCGGGCTGCTGCCTACGGTGTGACCTATGATGCTCCCGGCGGCATGGTGACAATGAATGCTAACCACCACATTTCCAAGATTGTCCGCATTGGTCAAGTCCGTGAAGATGGTCTATTTGAAATTGTCCAAGCTACTCCCCAACCAGTAGTTCCCATTCCTTGGAACCAGTTTGTCGCTGAAACCAAGGGCTTTGCTTGCGATTGGTCTGACCCAGCGAAGGGCGGGAAGTTTAAGGCAGCGTAGAGAAAAAAAGGAGGTAAAGAAGGTACAGGGAGGTAGAAGAGGTAAAGGAGGAGCGGAAGAAGAGGGCGCTGGTTAGTTTAACTCTTTGTTTTTTGGATGGTGTTTTGCTGAAAAATTTGGTGTAGGAAATTGAGTTAAGGAGTTATTTCTCTTGCAATAGTTATTAACTTCATAAATAATTTCCCTCACCAGTTGCTCTCCAGAAACCAAATCTCCCCACACTACTTCTACTGAAGTATTTGTTGAATAGTTGTTGAATAACATTCAATTAAAAATATTCTTTACCTCCCTCTACCTCCCCTTACCTCCCCCTACCTCCTTTTTTTTTAAACTAGCTATCAGGAGAAAGACTGTGCTTATTGTTCAAGGATTGTTAGAGGGGTTATTTAATGGCATCAGTATTGGTGCTGTGTTGTTGGTGGCAGCCTTGGGGTTGGCGATCGTCTTTGGGTTGATGGGTGTGATTAATATGGCTCACGGCGAATTTATGATGCTGGGAGCATACACGACTTTCATTGTCCAAAATGTATTTAAGACCTTTGGCAGTCCTTGGTCAGAAACCTATATTATTTTTGCTCTGCCTGTGGCTTTCTTGCTGACGGCTGGTTTTGGCATTCTCTTGGAGCGGGGAGTCATTCGCTATCTATATGGGCGACCGTTAGAAACATTACTTGCCACATGGGGTGTGAGCCTGATTTTGCAACAGTTTGTGCGGAGTGTGAATTGGGTACTAGCGATCGCTATTGTAATTTTCTCGGCTCTGTTCTTTGGAGGCTTGTGGTTTATTTCTAAGAGAGCAGATTACGATCGCATCAAAACCTTTGTATGGGCGATCATACTCCCTTTATCTGCGGCGATTAGTAGTGCAACTGTAATTATCCTTGCTCAAACTTTCAAGCTTACGGTAACTAAGCCTTGGTTTGGGGCGCAAAACGTTGATGTGACGGCTCCAGCTTGGCTCCGGGGCGGTGTGCGCGTATTTGGTACTTTTCAAATTCCCTATGCCCGCCTATTTATTATTATTCTGACTGCTGCTTGCATGGCGGGGATTTACCTATTTCTCCAAAAGTCTAAGTGGGGTTTAAGAATCCGCTCTGTTACCCAAAACCGTACCATGAGTTCTTGCCTAGGAATTCCCACGCAACAGGTAGATTCTCTAACCTTTGCCCTCGGTTCTGGGTTGGCGGGGATCGCTGGGTGTGCCATTAGTCTTTTGGGTTCTGTGGGGCCAAACACCGGGCAGAACTATGTGGTAGATACCTTTATGGTGGTGGTAGTTGGTGGGGTCGGTAAACTAGCCGGGAGTGTGGTAGCGGCGATCGCCATTGGGACAGTTAACTACTTTATTGGTTCCGGGACGATCGCTATTCTCCTGCAACCCATCAAACCTCTAGCCGACTTTTTCACCTTTTTTGCAACAGCTAGTATGGCAAAGGTTATGGTCTTTTTCCTAATTATTAGCTTCTTACAATTCCGTCCGGGGGGCATCTTCCCGCAGAAGGGTAGGACGGTAGATGCTTAATCAGTGAACAGTTATCAGTTATCAGTGAACAGAAGTAATTAATATTATTTGAAAAGATTATTTTCAGGCTTTTAACTAATACTTATTCACTAATGGCTAAATAACTAAGTAACTAAATAACTGATAACTGTTTACTGTTTACTGATCACTGTTAACTGATTACAAGGGGGAGTCATGGTAATTAACTTGGGGAATCGGCTGAAGGTAAAGTCTAAAAATAATTTACTGATTGAGGCGGGGATTGTAGTTGGGGTTGCCTTGGTGCTGATCTTGATTGTGCCTTTGCTGGTTCAAGGTTTTCGGCTGAATATGTTGGGTCGGTTTCTCGCTTTGGCGATCGCTGCCCTTGCCATTGACTTGATCTGGGGTTATACCGGGTTGCTGAGTTTGGGACATGGGGTATTTTTTGCCTTGGGAGGCTATGCCCTTGCCATGCATCTGCAACTTGCACCCCTGGCACCGGGAACCCTGCCGGAGTTTATGAACCTCTATGGGGTCACGGAATTACCCTTCTTTTGGCAGCCCTTTGCTAGCTTTGGTTTTAGTGCGATCGCTGTCTTAGTTATTCCCCTCTTGATGGGGGCTGCCCTCGGCTATTTGGTATTTCGGAACCGCATCCGGGGGGTATATTTTTCGATTTTGACCCAAGCTGCCACGATCGTCTTTTTCAACTTCTTCAATGGTCAGCAAAAGCTATTCAACGGTACCAATGGCTTAACTAACTACAAAACGATCCTCGGAGCTAGTGTCAGTGAACCCCAAACCCAGTTTGTCTTTTATACCCTAACAATTGTTTTCCTCGCTGCTACCTATGCCCTGTGTCGTTGGCTAACTAGTGGCAGGTTTGGCAAATTATTAGTGGCGATTCGAGATGATGAAAGTCGGGTGAGATTTTCTGGCTACAATCCTACGGGGTTCAAAGTTTTGGTCTTTGGGATTTCTGCTGCCCTAGCAGGACTATCGGGAGCCATGTTTACGATTCAAACTGGTTTAATTTCTCCGAGGGCAATGGATATTGCGTTCTCGATCGAGATGGTGATCTGGGTGGCGGTGGGGGGCAGAGCAAGTTTAGTCGGGGCTATCCTCGGAGCCTTGGTGGTTAATTTTGGCAAGAGTTTATTGAGTGAACAATTCCCAGATATTTGGCTATTTTTCCAAGGTGCTTTATTCCTAATTGTGGTGACAGTCCTGCCCGATGGCTTGATTGGTTGGCTCCGCACCGAAGGTATGAACCTCCTTGATAAGCTCTTTGGGGGCAAGCGCATTGCTACCTATCCCAGCCTAGAGGAAGACCCGGAAGTGCAAAGAGAGCGGGAAACTTTGAATAAATAAATCTCTGGATTAAACCTATGGCAGACAAAATTCTTGAAATCAATAATCTAACGGTGAGCTTTGATGGTTTTAAGGCTTTGAATAACCTCAATTTCAGTATGGATCCGGGTGAACTCCGGGTGATTATTGGGCCAAACGGGGCGGGGAAAACCACTTTTTTAGATGTTATTACGGGGAAAACTAAGCCCACGATCGGGACGGTTGCTTTCAAGGGAAAAGACCTCAGAAAATATTCTGAACATCAGGTGGCGCTGTTGGGGATTGGGCGGAAGTTTCAAACTCCGAGAATCTATCTCAATCTCACCACTAGGGAAAATTTTGAGATTGCTTGTAACCGCAATAAAAATATTTTTTCTACCTTATTTGCAAAAGTACCTAGCCAAGAAAAACAAACCATTGCTGGGTTACTAGAAACCGTCGGTCTCACTGCCAAGGTGGATATGAAAGCAGCCCTCCTCTCCCATGGAGAAAAACAGCGCCTCGAAATCGGCATGTTAGTTGCCCAATCTCCTGATTTATTACTAGTTGATGAACCAGTGGCGGGACTCACCGATGAGGAAACGGAGAATGTGGGAAGTTTGTTATTAGCCCTTGCTGAAAATCACTCGATCGTGGTGATTGAGCATGATATGGAATTTGTCCGCCAGATTGCGAAAAAGGTAACGGTACTCCACGAAGGCACGGTTCTCTGTGAAGGTAATTTTGAGGAAGTCCAAAATGATCCGAGGGTCATTGAAGTTTATTTGGGTAGTCAAGAAGATCACGAATAACTGAGAGTAACCATTAAAGTAACTAAGAGTAATTAAAAGTAACTAAAATCATGCTACAAATCTCTAATCTTAATGTTTATTATGGTGAAAGTCACATTCTCCGGGATGTAGATATGCATGTTCCTGAAGGGCAG
>JAIMKT010000037.1:0-20714 GCA_020692245.1 Microcoleus sp. GA_180221_E-2-1-MAG-45_12 | reverse complement strand
GTGATCCCCCGGTTAACGGTAAAAGAAAACCTAATTATTGGCTTAGAAGCTCTGGATAATCCACCAAAAAATCAAGAAATTCCTGAAGAAATCTTTGAGTTATTCCCAGTGCTAAAAACAATGCTCTGGCGGATGGGGGGAGATTTGAGCGGTGGACAACAACAACAACTGGCGATCGCCCGCGCTTTGATGGGCAAACCAAAACTATTAGTCCTCGATGAACCCACGGAGGGCATTCAACCTTCAGTAATTCTAGACATTGAAGCAGCGATCAAAAAAGTAGTCAAAGCCACAGGTATTTCTGTATTGCTAGTAGAACAGCATTTACATTTCGTCCGCCAAGCCGATTGGTATTACGCCATGCAAAAAGGAGGCATCGTCGCCTCTGGAGCCACTAGTGAACTTAGCCAAGATGTCATCCAACAATTCCTAGCTGTTTAAAATTAATCTCAAAAATAATGTAGAACCGCAAGATATTTACAAGGCTCCTATTATTTCACCAATAAAATCTTTAATCAAGATTAACCTATCTAGTTTAAGAGTTTCTTTATCAATCCAGCAATTATCATGTAAAGAAACTGCTAAACTTTTAGTTGGTTTCAAGATACTAGTAATACCAGATATTATTGCCTTCTTTTTTCCTGATGGTTTTTTAAATTCTTTTCTATCGTTTTTCTTTTCAAGTGAGGAAATATTAATACTGTCAACATAGTTTCTCGATTTCTCAAGTAAATCTGAATAATTTATTCCCGCACACTCAACTAAAATATCCTCTAAAGTTCCTGATGACTTATTATCTGGAAGCACAAAAACTCCAAATCTTGGAAAGCTTTTTGTTACTTCTCCTGGTAATGAAGGCAAAGACAATTCGATCGGCAAAGGTGATTTAAGCTCAGTAAATTGATTAATACATATTTCAAATCTTTTACTAGGAGTTTCTCTACTATCAGCGTCTAAGATAATGCCAATACCAAAGACTTTAGAAGATTGACGAGATAGTTCAGTTAAATTCTCCTGAACCTCTTCTGCTAGATTTCCATCCCCACCACCACTATGTAGAGCTACGGATAGTTCATCGTTTTGAAAGAAAGTAGGGACTGGTACTCGTTTGGCTAAATCTCCCTCAATAGGAAAATTCTTTGGTACAAGATCATGCCAGTATGGTTCAAGATCATTTAGTTGTGTGATGTGTTGCAAAGAATAAGAGACTTTTAATATTCGAGCTAAAAATTCAATATCATGATGACCTTCAACAACAATAAAAGAATATCTCATTAGGACTACCTCACATCTAGACCACGCTTTGAACGTAATCTATACAAAACATCGCCAGCGAGTCTCTGAGGCGGTAGCCCTTCTTTGTTTAGCCTGAAACCTAAAATATTATCCTTATCAGGAATTGCTGATAACATTGCATCTATAGCTTCTAAACTATGGGTCGTTACAAAAAGCTGTATTCCTCTAATCTGACAAGTTTTAACTAACCATGAGAATATCTCGCTAAGGGCAGAAACATGAATCGATGTCTCAATTTCATCAATTAATAAAACTCCATTTTCAATAGACATCAACGTAATTGCCATAATTAAGGCTCTCTTAAAACCATCCCCAAATACAGATAATGGAGTGCGACCTAGTATTTGATGATTTACACTGAGAATTGCTCTATTTTTTGGAGTGGACAGTATTTCAATATCAGTGATGTTCTCATCAAATAGCCGAAGGATTTTTATTATTTCTTCTTTCCCATCTCCTTCTTTAATAATCTCAGTAAGTCGATATAAGATAGATTCAGATTCAAAATAAGCTGGAAATATAGTTGCGTTCTTTATATAGGGTGTATAGCGTTTTCTTTGAATAAATCTTTCACCTTCCCAAAAACAATGAGTTTTTTTAAATAAATCTGGATGTCCAAATAAATCAGGTTCATGTTTAATTAGGTGAGCTATAACTTTTAATTCAATACCAGAATTAATATATTTATTTGACATATCATCATCACGAAACTTTTCTGGGTTAGAGCCATCACCACTACTTTCAATTGCTGAAAGTGTAGCTTCAATTTTGATAACAGGGGTAGTACCCTTTGCGTCTATAGTTATCTCACCCTGATAAAGTTCATCAATAGAATCAATATTCTCTTCCTGTAGAGATATCCATTTTACGGTCTCTAGGTCAGGTCTGGTTTCTAAGTTTTTTCCGCCTATATAAGACCTTCTTTGTGATGTTCCAAGCCACTGAAATGCATCCAAAGGATTACAAAAGATTGAAATTGCTTCTAGTACACTAGTTTTACCTGAATTATTATCTCCCACGAGAATATTGACTTTTCCTAAGCCTGATAACTCCAGAGACTTTAAGCCTCGGAAGCCTTGGATTTTTAGGTAGTCAAAAATATTACTCATTTTATCTCACGGTTAATTTTGCCTAAGCATATATTTTATCTAACTTGCAATTAATCTCTATTCTCTTGCAGCACTAGAATTGATCTTACTGTTATTTGGACACAGTTGCCTTTGATCCTAGAAAGTAGAGGAGTTGGCACTATCTGGCTTCAGGACAATAGCTCTATTTATGACTTGCTAAGTAAAAACTGTTAATCGTCTTCTAGCATTAGGAGTTGTCGATCGAGGACAACATACTCTGAAAACATAGCCCTAGCGGAAAGTTATATATTAATTCTCGCTCTGAATCAAGTGTTGAGTATGACCGTACTACTTAAGATTGGTTTTAATTTGGGGTTGATATAGGATTAAGGCAAGGAACAACTAAATTTTGATAAAGTTCGAGGAACGCTAGGATTTTTATTTGATTTTTCCATAGCTGTTATTTCATCGCTGTACATGTACATATAAGAAATCCTCTAAAATCTTCAGAATATTCCTATGAATAATTTTTCACCCCAAAGCGAGAAATCACAAATTCCTGAAGAGGAGAGCAGTTCAACGCAATTATCCACCCAGTTACCACGGAGCCTCAGCACTTTTGAAACTTGGGGGTTTGGTTCCACGGGACTCCTTCTCTGGTTTGGGGTGGCTCCGGCGATGCATGTTGAACTGGGGGAACAGGCAATTTGGGTATGGATTCCCTGTGTGATCGTCTCTGTCCTCCTCAATCTCCAACTCAAACGTTTAGGTACGCTGTGGCCAGATATGTCTGGCGGAACTCCCAACTATGCAACTCGATTACTGGCAGATTATCCTCTCCTTGGCAGGTATGGGGCGATCGGCTACTGGTTGGGTTGGGTTTCTGTCCCCGCTATCAATGCCATTATTTTGGCGGATCTGATTAAATCTATTTTGCTGGAGTTTAATCTCCAAAGCCCCGATGGACTTTTGCGAGTAGCCTTTGTGATCCTGCCCTACATTGTCGCCTTTAGTGGCACTCGATCGCTCGCCATCTTTCAAGCCTTTTTTATTGTGCCAGCCGTGAGTTTGTTGATTGCTTTTTGTGTGGGAGGGCTGGGGTGGCTTTCCTTTGCCCCAGAGAGTCCGGGATTATTACCTGCTGCCGGATTTGCCGTACCATCCTTTGTGCTGTGGGCAAAGTGGTTTTTGGTGGCGGTCTATGCGGTTTATGGCTGTGAAACTGCTTCATCTTTTGTGGCAGAAAGTCGTCGTCCGGATCTGACGCTGGAATGTTTGAAATATATGGCAATTCTGATCCCTGTGGTCTATGTAGGTGGTTCTTGGGTTTTGGCTCGCCTCTCCACGGATCCCCTAGCGGGAGAAAATACTTTTCTGCACCTCCTTGCTTCGGCAGAACCCTTCTGGGGCGGGGCAGCATCGATTTTAATTACCTTTCTAGTTGCCGCCGGTTGTCTCCTCAGTTCCACCACCGCCGTATCCAATTCCCCCAGAGTCCTGTATCAGCTTGCTGTCGATCGCCATCTGTCACCCCTCTTTGCCCTGTTTACGAACCGGAGTGTCATTGGTCATGGGCTATTTGCAACCCTGATCATGAGTTTGCTCTGTCTGTTGTGGGGGGACGTGTCCCGGGTGGTGATGGTGACGGGAGTTGGCTATCTATCGAGCATGTTGATCATTGATTTGGGGTTGTGGCTAAACCGTCGTCGTCCCGAAGTGTTGTATCCCCAATGGTCGTTGCTATTTTTCTCGATCGAGGTCGTGGTCTTAACCGTTGGTGGGCTTGCTTGGGGTTGGTTAGATTTGCTCTTAGGTCTGCTCCTGCCTATCGTGATCCTGAGTATCGATGCCCTGATGCGAAGATCTTCTTGGGGATTTTTTCAAGCCCAGAACTGGAAAAAGTTTTATCAACGCACCACCCCCCTCAACTCCTTTGATTTTATGATCGTCCAGACCGTCACAATTATTATCCTTGTCTGCGGAGCTACAACCCTTGGTTGGCTGACTCGGAATGTCTTGAGCTGGCAATTTGATCAGAGTGGGAAGAATTTTAACGATTTATTTTTAGTAATTTTGCTGATTGTGGCTTTCTTGGGGATTGCGATCGCTTGCTGGACAAGTTTGCCCCAAGTTATCGCCATGGGAGAGGCAAAACAACGGGCTGAACATTTATTTATTGCTGCCCTTGATGCCATGTTGATTATTAATTATCAAGGGGAAATTTGCCAAGTAAACCCGGCAGCCGAACTGCTCTTTGAGATGGAGTCCCCAGAATTAATGGGAAAACCTATTAGTTTCTTTTTAGAAGACATTGAGGATACTCCGGCTCTCTGGTCAAGTTTGAGTGAGAAGACTTTGCGCCATAAGTATCACTTCCAGAGTGATAATAATAACCTGAAGATATCTTCTGTGGTGGAAATAGCCGTATCGCCCTATTTTAATCAGTCCGATCGCACTCAAGAATACATTGCCATTCTCCGGGATATCACCGATCGCAAATATGCCGAAATTTGTATCCAAGCAAGCCTCAATGAACAGGAACAACTTGCCCAACAAGCTACAAAACAAGCCCAAGAACTAGAGCAGGTTTTGCAAAGTTTACAAAGTACGCAATCGCAGTTAATTCAAACAGAAAAAATGTCGAGTCTAGGGCAGTTGGTGGCAGGAGTTGCCCACGAAATCAATAACCCGGTGAACTTTATCTATGGAAATCTCACCCATTCTGTCACCTATAGCCAAGACTTGTTGGAATTGGTCGATCGCTACCAAACCAGAGATAATCGTCAAGGACAAGCCCCGGATCCAGAGATTCAAGAATTTATTGAAACCATCGATCTAGCCTTTTTACGAGAGGACTTTCCCAAGGTTCTACATTCGATGAAATTGGGGGCCGATCGCATCCGCCAAATTGTCTTGACTCTAAGGAATTTTTCCCGCCTTGATGAAGCAGAAAAGAAACCCATAGATGTCCACGAAGGTATCAACAGCACCTTGCTTTTATTGCAACATCGACTGAAAAATAAGCCCGGTCAAGCAAAGATTCAAATTATCAAGGACTACAACAAAATTCCTTTGGTAGATTGCTATGCGGGACAGTTGAATCAGGTATTTATGAATCTTTTAAGTAATGCGATCGACGCTGTAGAATCCCACTATCTAAACAATAATTCTTGCAAACTCGATCAAGATAGGGATGGCATTGCTGATCAAGAAAGCCCCACAATTACCATTTCCACTAAAAAAATCTATCCAAATTTTGTCCAAATTAGCATTAAAGATAATGGTTGTGGGATCCCGGAAACAGTAAGATCCAAAATTTTTGATCCCTTCTTCACCACCAAGCCCATCGGCTCCGGCACAGGGATCGGACTTTCTATCAGTTATCAAATTGTGGTTGATAAACATGGAGGTAAACTCTACTGCCTATCTGAAGTAGGGAAAGGTACAGAATTTTTGGTCGAGATTCCGATCGTGATCAAGAAATAGATAATCCAAAATTTTCTGGCAGAACAATTTACAGATATTTAGCAACGTACCCCTCAACTACAAAATACAATTGCTCACTATAGTCTCTCTCAGGGCGTTCACGAAGTATCTTTACAAGGGATAAGTGAAATTATTGGATATTTATCAGCAGGAGTCTTAATTTCCATCAATGATTCAGGTTGTAAAGAGGGCTGAGATGGGAGTGTTTTTCTAGTCTGGAAGAATTGAGAGTAGCCTTGAGGAAGCAGCGAGAGAAGCTAGGGAATAAAATAGTGGCTTCAATCACAGGATATGAGTTTATAGTAGATGCGCTATTAATATCGCATATTTCGTGAAATGGTATTAGATAAACTAGCCTTTTTAATGGCAATTTTTAGTACAGACGAATCAAAATAAAAATCGCTGACTAGAGTTAGCTAGCCTATAAATCCTGTAGGGATAGCTGAGATAATTCACCTTGATTAATTGTCCAACAAACATCGGCAATTTCTAGTAAATCACTGGCATCATGGGTAACTACGAACAAAGTCCAATCAGTTTTTAACTTTCCTAATAAGCTCACTAATTGACGTTTCATTGACCAATCCAAACCCGCCGTGGGTTCATCCAATAACAGTACGCTCGGCTCTCGGATTAACTGCACCGCTAAAGCTAAACGACGTTGCTGCCCGCCACTCAGATCGTAGGGAGAGGCATAGAGAGAGAGATGCTCCAAACCTACCTGTTGCAAAGCAGTTTCTACTCGATCGCCCCCCAGTTCAGGATGCCCCAAGCGCAACTCTTCCAAAATTGTCCCCCCACAAAAATGCCGTTCGGGAAACTGAAACACTAACCCCGCCAGTTGTTGTAAGTCTTCACTAGTTAGTTCCTGCTCTCCCCATAGGACTTGCCCTTGGGTTGGTTCTGCTAATCCAGCCAAGATTTCCAAAAGGGTACTCTTCCCCGAACCGCTTGCCCCGACAACTAAGCCCAATTGCTGGGGGGCCAACTGGAGAGTGACAGATTTGAGGATAGCATGGGTGGCAGCGGTGGGATGGTAGGTTAAATTTTTAATATGTAACATTATTTAGTTTTCAACTCGTAAATGAGGCTATCTAGTCTTTCCTGAAACTGCATAATTTTAAGTTGGAAGCTAGCGGGGATTACTTACCATCAACTCCCGTACCTGTTCGGCGTGGTAAGAACTCCGGGTGAGGGGGGAAGAAACTACTTGTAAAAATCCAAGGGTGGTTCCCAGTTCCTGCCAGTGGGCAAATTCGGCGGGGGTAACAAAGCGATCGACCTTCAGATGTTTTGGTGATGGTTGGAGATACTGCCCAATGGTAATAATGTCGCAATCCACAGCTCGTAAATCCTGCAACACCTGCTCTACTTCCTCGTTAGTTTCCCCTAAGCCCACCATGATCCCCGATTTAGTGTAGGTTTGGGGCGAGATTTGGTGCGATCGAGCTAACAATTCCAAACTTCTTTGATAGCCACCCTGGGGACGGACTCGTTTGTAGAGCCGGGGGACAGTTTCCGTATTGTGGTTCAAAACTTCAGGACGGGCAGCGAGAATTAATTCTAGAGCCTCCCAGTTGCCACAGAGATCAGGAATCAGCACTTCGATCGTCGTCTGAGGACACAACAACCGCACTGCTTCAATACACCGGACAAACTGCGATGCTCCTCCATCGGGCAAATCATCCCGGTTTACCGCCGTAATTACTACATGATTGAGCCGCAATCTTTGTACAGCCTCAGCTAAACGCTCTGGCTCCGTGGGGTCAAGGGCTTGGGGCTTTTTCTCAAAATCAATATCACAGTAGGGGCAAGCTCTAGTACAGGCGGGGCCCATGATCAAAAAAGTTGCCGTTCCGGCTTGGAAGCATTCCCCAATATTTGGGCAGGAAGCCTCTTCACACACCGTATTTAGCCCCAAATCCCGGAGAATTTCCTTGACACTACCCACCCGTTGCCATTGGGGAGCCTTGACCCGGAGCCATGCTGGTTTTGGTGGAGATTTTGGCTGGGATTGTACGGAAGAAGCTGGGGTAGTCGCCGGATTAGCAATTTCTGTCATGATCTGGAAAGTTTCAGGAATTTAATTAACATGAATTATCTTTCCTAATTATCTACCCAGATACAGTTTTTCGGGTATTTAACCCTGATAATAAGCCCAATAAAATTAAGATTGCGGAGAAAAGAGCAATGAGTGGACTTGGTGGCTTAAACAAAACCCCGAACGGCGTAGTCCTAGGGATGGTGCAGTTACAATTACCAAATGTTGTTACCCCTGAAGATTTGGCTGCCCAAACTCAACGGATTTGTACGATGGTGGCAAAGGCAAAAAGGAATATGCCCTCGATCGACCTCGTAGTTTTTCCTGAATATTCCCTCCACGGTTTATCCATGGATACCAACCCCGAAATTATGTGCAGCATGGATGGGGCAGAGGTGGCGGCTTTCCAGCAAGCTTGTATTGCAAATGATATCTGGGGCTGTTTCTCGATCATGGAATACAACCCCCATGGTAATCCCTACAATAGTGGGCTGATTATTGACAACACGGGAGAACTAAAGCTCTACTACCGGAAACTCCATCCTTGGGTGCCAGTGGAGCCTTGGGAGCCGGGAAATCTGGGGATACCTGTATGCGAAGGCCCCAACGGCAGTACGATCGCCCTGATTATTTGTCACGATGGCATGTTTCCCGAAATGGCGAGGGAATGTGCTTATAAAGGAGCCGAGATCATGATTCGCACGGCGGGCTATACGGCTCCGATTCGACATTCATGGCAGATTACCAATCAGGCTAATGCTTTTTGTAATACGATCGTCACGGCTTCGGTGTGCATGTGTGGCTCCGATGGGACTTTTGATTCTATGGGCGAAGGAATGATTGTGAATTTTGATGGGGAGCCGTTGGTGATGGGTAGCCACCGTCCTGATGAAATTATCACCGCCGAAGTTCGCCCTGATCTAGTCCGGGAAGCTCGCAAATATTGGGGTGTGGAGAATAATATGTACCAGTTTGGGCATCGGGGTTATGTGGCGGTGAAAGGAGGCGCTCAGGATTGCCCCTACACCTACATGCAGGATCTTGTGAAGGGAGATTATCATTTACCTTGGGAAGCCGAAGTTGTCCATACCGACGGCACTTCCTGTGGATTCCCCGCCCCGACTCGTCTCTACGAATCTACCCCCTAGATTTGGGGATTAAAGCTCTATATTTTTAAGTTTCTTTAAGGTGGGCGATGCCCACCCTACTTGAAGAATAGGCAGCACTTTTTTGGAGGAATTGGTGGGGGATCTCTGGAGTGTTGCCCCAGTGGAGATGGAGATAACTGGCGTGGAGATTAGGTAAAGCCCAGCCTTCAGTAGTGGAGATGTTACCAAGGCTGTCTGTATGCCAGAGTGCTTGGAGGGGAGATTGGGTGAGGGTCGATCGATGAAATTCGTGTCCCCAAACTTGCTGTCCCTGCTCTACAACTAAACCATTTTCTAGGGCAGTGGCATGGCGATAACCCAAGGTTAACCGGGAACCCATCACCGCTTGGGTCGGCAAAACCCCCACCATTTCCCAAGTCTCACCCTGAAAATCTTGAATACTCTGGCTCAGATACATCAACCCCCCACATTCTGCGTAGGTAGGCATTCCATCTAAAATCGCTCTCTTGACAGCCGATCGCGCTGCTTGATTCTCTGATAACTCGGAAGCAAAGACTTCGGGAAATCCGCCCCCAAAATATAATCCTTGGACTCCATCGGGCAGAGCCTGATCCTGAAGGGGACTCCAAAAAACTAGCTCGGCTCCTAGGGTTTCTAGCAAATCCAAATTATCTTGATAATAAAAACTAAAGGCTCGATCGAGGGCAACCCCAATTTTACTCTTCCTAGGAGTAGGGTGGGCATCGCCTACCTTATCTGTTGAAAAATATTGATTTTGAGTATCTATGGATTCTTGAGAATTCTTGCAACTCTGAGAACTCAAGGCAACTAACTTTTCCCAATCAAAGCAGGTTTCTCCCAACTCCGTCAGTTGTTCTAAGAGGCCGGATAAATTACTTAACTCAGCAGTGGGGACTAAGCCGAGGTGGCGATCGGGGATCACTAGCCCCTGATCTCGGCGGAGCATACCGATGAGGGGAATACCCAAGGGCAGCAAAGCAGTTTTTAATAATTCTGCATGACGATCGCTCCCCACCTGATTGAGAATTAACCCGGCAACTTTCACCCCCGGATCAAAGCTGGCAAACCCGTGGACAATAGCGGCGATCGACCCCGACAAACTCCGGCAATCCAACACCAAGATCACGGGTAAATCTAAAATTCTGGCAATGTGGGCGGTAGAAGCAAAATCGGGTCTATCTCCCAAGCCCATAGCGGTGGGCATTGTCACCCCATCGAATAAGCCCATTACCCCTTCAATCACAGCAAAATCAACCCCTTGGGTGTGGTGATCAAAGCAAGATTGCACATAACTGGGGGAAGTTAAAATGGGGTCTAAATTGCGGCAGGGTTGCCCCGTCACCGCCTGATGAAACATAGGATCAATATAGTCTGGCCCCACCTTAAAAGATTGGACAGTTCCCCGCTTGGATAGACCCGCCAGTAGAGCTAGGGTAATGGTGGTTTTTCCTGCTCCACTGCGATCGCCAGCAATAATTACACTCATTTCTAAGAAGTTTTAAGAAGCTAAAGCCACTTCTACTTTTTCTTGGAGTTCTCCCTTCTGGTAAAGCTCGATCAAAATATCCGAACCCCCCACAAATTCTCCATTGATATAAACCTGAGGAATTGTCGGCCAGTTGGAATATTCCTTAATGCCTTGACGAATATCGTAGTCTGCCAAAACATCCACAGTCTCAAAGGGAACTCCCAAACTGTTGAGCATCTGCACTACATTATTAGAAAAACCGCACTGGGGCATGAGTTTCGAGCCTTTCATAAACACCACAATTTTGTTTTGGCTCACGAGATCGTCAATACGTTGCTTAAGTTCTGGAGTCATGACTTTTGACTATGTTTTTTATGATTTAATAATTATCTATGATATCGCGGATTATCAAGACCGTAACGACTTAATTTCTCTCTTAAGATTTAACTCCTTAAGGGTATAAGTTACTCTAGGGAAATGTATCTTTAGTAGCAAAGTTAGAGCAAAAATTAAGCAAAGAAATTAAACCTTAAGAAGATTTGACCGCTTGCCACTCTTCCGGGGTTTTGGTGTCTAACTGGAGGGCGTGGATTTCTCCTGATGCCATGGCTGACTGTACAGCTCCGTAGACAATCTGATGCTGTTGGACTCTAGACTTGCCCACAAACTTTTCAGACACCACTACCGCTTCGTAATGATCCCCAGTCCCACGAGGATCATGGATGTGGACGATCGCATCTGGTAATCCTTGCTTAATCATTGTTTCAACATCTTTCGGACTT
Source organism: Microcoleus sp. GA_180221_E-2-1-MAG-45_12 (assembly GCA_020692245.1). Classification (GTDB taxonomy): domain Bacteria; phylum Cyanobacteriota; class Cyanobacteriia; order Cyanobacteriales; family JAAUUE01; genus JAAUUE01. Next base: position 9,441 of record JAIMKT010000037.1, on the reverse strand, counting down.
GCCATAATTCCTCCTAGAAAACTAATCTACTAAATATTTAGAGCTTAGATAAAGATTTTGTATTGCTATAAAATCAACTGTCTTTATCGGCAAAATTTTATACACAATTCAACAACTAAGGTGCTGTCGGGCTACGGGGAACCCTAGTTAGGGCTGAGGACTCACTGACAAAACCTAACTGGACTAGCTGATCGTAGGCTTTCACACCCAAGTCAGTAGTCGGATTTTGAGAGCGAATAACTTGGATCAACAAAGGTACTGATAGCTCCGGTTGATTTTGCGCCCTGTGAACCAAAGCCAGTTGATAGGTGGCTTGATCTCGCATTTCTGCCACCTCGACCGCACTTTGCCGATTCACATCTGCCAACTGGTTATTAATCCCTGAAAAACTTGTCGAGAGTTGTTGATAAAAATTAGATAGCTGGTTAAAAACTTGTCGAGCCTGTTGGAGTTTAACCGTGGCAGTGGCGTAATCCTGGGACTGGACAGCAGCCAAAGATTCCTGCAATAGCTGTTCTCCTCCCTGCATACTGAGGAGGGTCGTGGAGCTATTAACAGATACTCCAGAGGGCGGCTCTACTTCACTGGCAAAGCCTAGTTGGACTAGTTGAGCGTAGGCTTTAGCCCCTAAGTCTGTGGTCGGGTTTTGCGATCGAATAACTTGGACTAGCAGAGGTACAGATAGATCTGGCTGATTTTGGGCTTGATGGACTAAAGCCAATTGGTACGTAGCCTGATCTCGCATTTCTGCTACTTCTACAGCTCGTTGCCGATGGACATCTGCCAAGCGGTTATTGATACCTGTAAAACTTGTAGATAATTGTTGATAAAAATTAGATAGTTGGTTAAAAACTTGGCGGGCTTGTTGGAGTTTAACAACAGCAGTAGCATAATCTTGGGACTCTACGGCTGTCAGGGATTCCCTCATGAGCCGCTGCCCTCCCTGCATACTCAGGAGACTGGAATCTTGGACTAAGGGACGAAGATCATCGCTAGGTTCTGTAATTATCTGAGCTTGCACTGGCAAACCCATACCTAAACCTAAAATAAACGGCAATGCTGTTACAGAGAGGGAACAAACACGAGCGAGGGGGGAAAACAACATGGAATAGTATTTTAAATAAAGCAACTCTAGAATAATCTTTCCAAATAATTTCTTAAAATAATTCTAGATGAATCCTCAGACATCTTAACATAACTTGAGTTCCTGAAAAATGACATTAAGCCCGATATTCAAGGCAACTAATTAGGAAACAGGCGGGATAGAAGTTATCCGGAAAAAATGGGATGCAAGATTTGGGATGCAAGATTTGGGATGCAAGGTGGGCTATGCCCACCCTACTAGTCTTTAATAGTCGTCAGTTGTAGTTGTCCTTATGGTTGGAGTCGTAGGTTGAGTTGTAGTTGGAGTGCTGGGTTGATTTACTTTGTCTACAATTCTTTCTGAGTCTTGGAAGGAAGCTAACCACGATCGCACCTGTTCGGCAGCAATATCTCGACCCCCCAAACCAAAGGCAAGGGCAATGGCGACGGCGATCGCCCCCAAGAGGAGACCAAAGGCAAGGTTAACAATATCACTAGCAATCCCCATCTGTTGGAGAGCCATGGCTGTCACTAGGGCAATGATCGCAATCCGGGCGGCTTGACCGACAATTTTTGCCTGCCGATTACCAGAACTACTGATAATATTAAAGGCTAGGTTCGCTAGGTACAAACCAATGGCAAAAACAATCAAGCCATACAACACCTGTCCAGCCACTACAGTGAGGGCAGAAATGATGTTAGTCAAGGCAGTGATTTGTAAGACGTTGGTAGCGGCGATCGCCCCAAAGAGCATAATACCGACCCAAGCAACTACCCCCAAAAATTCGGAAGGAGTCCGGCTGGTTGTCCGTTGTTCAGTGGCAGGAGCTTGGTTAATAATGGAACCCACTCCTAACCACTGGAAGACATTATTAAAGCCAATTCCCGTCAAAATATTGGTTAGAATCTCTGAGACAAACTGCCCAATTACGTAGGCAATACCGAGAATGGCAACTGCCGTAAAGATTTGGGGGATCGCATTGAGGATTTGAGTCAGCATGGAAATCGCTGGCTGGGAAATCGCCTCAATTTTCAGGGCATTCAAAGACGCGATCGCTGTAGGGATCAAGATCAACACATAAACCAAAGTCCCGGTAATCACCGATAGCGACTGTTGGCTCTGGTTCAACCCAAACTTCCGTCCTAGTTGGTCAGCCCCTGTAGCGGCGACTAGATTAGTCACAATCCGGCGCACCACTTGGGCAATCAACCAACCCGCTCCCCCAATCAGGATCGCCGCAAAGATATTTGGCAGAATCGAGAGGACTTGATTTAGTAACTGTTGGACTGGTTGGAGAGTGCCTTCTAGTTCCAAGGTGCTGAGAACTGCGGGCAGAAACAATAGGAAAATGAACCAATACAGGGCATTAGCTACGGTTTCCGTCACTGCAAACTGCTGGGTTTCTCCGGTTTGTTCCCCCAGACGGCGCTCCAATCCCAAGGAACCTAATCCCCGGATGATTACCATTCTGGCGATCGTTGCCAATAGCCAAGCAGCTAGCAGCAAGAGACCAGCCCCAAGGACTTTGGGCAAGAATGTTGTGACTTGAGATAAAAGATTTCTGATGGGTTCAGAAACTGCGGTTAATTGGATAGTTTGGAGGAAAGCGACGATCGCAAACAGCATAATTACCCAAAACACTGTCCCGCCGATCCACTTCTCCACAGGGAGATTGCTCTGGGGGCTACCCGTGATCCAAGTAGCGATTTTATTATCTAGACTAGTTCTGTGTAATAGCTTTTGGGCAATACTAGCAACGATCGTCGCCACAATATAACCGACCAGAAGAGCGGCAATGCCAAAAACTAGGTTCAGCAGATTTTGACCAATACTTCCGCTTAAAGTATTCATTAGGGGAGTGATAGCAGTATCTACTCCGGTTTGACCTAGGAGATTACCAGAAGCTAAATGGGGCAAACTAGCTCCAAAGTAGTGTCCGGCTCTGTCAATTCCGATGATATTTGTCATGGCTGGTTAATTTTCCGTAAATGGATGATCAACTGAGTTGATTGTAGATCATTGATTTAATTCATAGATTTAGGTCATTAACTCTAGGTCTATGCAAAACCTGAATTGAAGAATTTCCCTCTTGAGATTAGAAGGAAACTAGAGCCTGCGAGAGAAAGTCGTCAGCATTTAAATTTTCTCAAGTAGTTGCACAGCACCTAAGCACCTAATGCAGGGATCCTACAAGCAAACCTCCCCTAAAGAGATAAATTTCTGGTTAAAGTTAAAAAATAGTCAAAAATACCCTGATCAACTCCACCCATAACCTCCTCATAAATTTTCCTCCCTGTCTCTCAGTAGATCTCTCAAGACATCTCCTAGTAAGCCTCTTCAGGTTTTTTCGGAATTTTCAATTGTTCGGCAAAGCTAATTACTCAGTAAATATCTAGGTGTTTTCTACTAAAAATTTTGTTTAAGATTGTATTTGGGGCGATGTTTAGGCTTATTTTATTAGTTAATTCCGAAATTTTGCATCAGTTTGCATCAGGTAGAGTTGGTATCGGGTAAAGTTTATATTTCGGAGTCGGGAGTTCGCAACGCTACAAATATTTTTTTTCGTACAGAACTGCCCCATTAACATCGTATTAAGTAAGATCACTGTAGTCTAGATTTCAAGTCTAGATTCTGTAGTCTAGATTCTATTAAAGTCTCAGCTTGATAAAAATTAAATTGTTGTAATTGAGAGCGTCTCATACTATGTCCGGGGAATTTAACCTCTCAGAAAATTTAGACCTAAAACAACTAGCCCCAGAGCAACTTTTGAGTTTCTCAGCTTTGGGGGAAGGGCTGATAGAAAATTTGAGCGGTATCCTTGAGGCTCAGGAAAATTGGGAGAAACTGCAATTATTAGAGCAGGCGATCGCCGCCAGCAGCCACGGGATCACTATTAGTAATATGCAAGACCCCGACCAACCTTTAATCTATTGCAATCCAGCTTTTAGTAAGATCACAGGCTACAGTCTTGAAGCAGCCCTCGGTAGAAATTTTTGCTTTTTGCAGGGACAGGGGACGAGTATCAAGGCGATCGAGACAATCCGCCAATATCTCCGGTTAGGAATCCCCGGTAGGGTTATCGGCAAAAACTATCGCCAAGATGGCACAGAATTTTGGAATGAATTAGCTTTGTCACCAGTTCGTAACATTCGGGGAGATTTGACCCACTTTATTGGCATCCACACGGATATTACGGAACATCGCCAAAAAGCCATGGATTTACAGCGTTGCGATCGCCTCCTTGCCGGAGTTGCCACGGCGACAACTTGTTTACTCACCAGCACCAATAGTCTCAGCTCAGTTCTGAAGTCTGCCCTCAAAGCGTTGGGAGAATCTACGGCGGTCGATCGAGTGTATTTGTTTGAATATCATACCGACCCCAGTACCGGAAATACCTTGATGATGTTGAATGAGCGCTGGTCTCAAAAAGATGCTGCCCCCGGAACTAAAGGTGCTACCACTACTAGCAAAAAATATGTCTCCTCGCCTCAGTTTCCCCTAGCCATGTCAGCCCTAGGGAGTTGGTGGCAAACAGCCATGATCGATGGCAAGCCCGTGGGGGGAAAAGTGGCAGAGTTACCCGAACCGGCTCGATCGATCTTCCGAGAACAAGATATCTGCTCGATCTTAATTGTCCCAGTCCAGATTCAAGGTAAATGCTGGGGCTTCTTGGGTTTTGACCATCATCAAACCGAGTGGGAATATTCGGCGACCGAGAAATCAATTCTCCTCGCTGCCGCCGGAACCCTAGGGGGAGCGATCGCCCGACACCAAGCCGAAACCCAGTTAGCCAGCCTCAATGTCCAGCTAGAAAGTTTGGTTAAGCAACGCACCCTCGACCTAGAAATTGCCAACCAACACCTCCGCCAAGAGATCACCACCCGCTGTCATATCGAATCTCAACTCCGCCACAACGCCTACCATGACTCCCTGACGGGCTTACCCAACCGGATGCTGCTCATGGAAAAACTCTACGAAGCCCTCCACCAACTCCAACACAACCCAGATTACCTGTTTGCCCTATTATTTTTAGATTTAGACCGTTTTAAGGTGATCAATGATAGCCTTGGTCATGCCATTGGGGATAGTCTATTGGTGGCGATCGGGGCAATTTTGAGTCGGTGTATTCGTCAAGGCAAAGATGTAGTGGCGCGCCTAGGGGGAGATGAATTTGCGATCCTTCTCGATAGCATCAATCATCCCGATGAATCAATTCAAGTTGCCGAACGTATCATTCAAGAAATTACCAAGCCTTTTCTTCTCCAAGGACAGGAAATATTTACCGGAGTGAGCATCGGCATTGCCTACAGCCATCAAAACTATCACCAACCAGAAGAAATGCTCCGGGATGCAGATCTGGTCATGTACCGAGCCAAGAGCAGTGGGCGCTCCCGTTATGAAATCTTCGACCAAACCATCCACCAACAAACGGTGGCAACCCTGAAGCTCGAAAACGATCTCCGCCGGGCGGTGAAAACCCTCTACTCCCATCCCCAATTTCATCTCCAATACCAGCCGATCGTCTCCCTGAATAATCATCAGCAAGTTTTGGGGTTTGAGGCTCTAGTACGTTGGCAGCATCCAGAAAAGGGCATGATTTCTCCTTTAACCTTTGTACCCCTCGCTGAAGAAACGGGTTTGATCGTCTCCTTGGGTGAATGGATTCTCAATACTGCCTGTCAACAAGCCGCCCTTTGGCAACAGGAATTCAAATCCAAAATTGTGATTAATGTCAATCTTTCCCCCCGGCAATTTACCCGCCCCGACCTAGTGGAAAGAATTGAAAAAATTCTCCAAGACACGGGGTTAAGTAGCGAAAACCTAAAACTGGAAATTACTGAAAGCATCCTCCTCGATGGCTCTATCCAGATCACCGAAACCCTGAAACGACTGAAGGAAATGGATATCAAAATGTGTATTGATGATTTTGGCACGGGCTATTCTTCCCTCAGCTATCTCCATCATTTCCCCGTGGATACCCTGAAGATCGATCGCTCCTTTATCCAGCAAATGACCCTCGAATCTCGCCACAATAAAATTATCCAGACCATTATTAACCTTGCCCACAATCTTGATATGCAAGTAGTTGCCGAAGGGGTGGAAAGTGAAGCTCAACTCCAACAACTGCAAGACCTCGACTGTGAAGGCGGTCAGGGTTATCTATTTTCCCAGCCCTTAAATGGCAATCAGGTAGTAAATTTTCTCAAAGCCAGCGATCGCTCCCAAGAGTTAGGACTAGAGGATTATCTAGGAACGCTTAAATCCGAGTAAGTAGCCCCCATTATTTCCAGAATAATCACCACACTGGAGAATCACAATAATTGTTATGATCAAGGCTACGTGATGACAGGGAGGTTATTTTTGGCAGACTCAGTAAATGCAGACCAAGAGCATAATCTGGAAGATACTATTTTTGACTTCGGACAAATTGAAGGAGAACTCAACTATAAAAAAGCCCAAGATAGTCTCCGGGAACTTGTCCAGAATCTTGATTTGACTCCCCAAGAAAAAATTGGTTTAGAGGAGCAGATTCAAGATTTGACTGGTTTTTTAGATAAGCTAGAAAACTCAGTGATTCAAATTGCTGCCTTTGGCATGGTGGGGCGGGGTAAATCTTCCTTGCTCAATGCCCTCTTGGGGCGGTCTGTGTTTACCACCGGAGCCTTGCATGGAGTTACTAAAGCCAACCAAACGGCAGAGTGGGGTTTAGTCACTGAAAAGTTTGGCAATGCAGCCGTATCCAGTGGGGGTAACTCCCAGATTCAGGTAATTGATACACCGGGTATTGATGAAATAGACGGGGAAACCAGAGAACTCCTTGCCCATGAAGTCGCACGGCGGGCGGATTTGATTTTGTTTATTATTGCTGGGGATATGACCCAAGTGGAGTACGAGGCTTTGTCGCAGTTGCGGGAAGTGGGTAAGCCTTTGCTGTTGGTATTTAACAAAATTGATCAGTACCCAGAGGTCGATCGACTGGCGATCTATCACAAAATTCGGGATGAGCGGGTTTACCAACTTTTGACCCCCGCCGAAATTGTCATGGTGGCAGCATCTCCGGTGATCATCAAAGCTGTCCGTCGGGTTGATGGCAGTTTGAATTACCAACGGCAGTCGGGAACTCCCCAGATCGATGAGCTTAAGTTGAAAATTTTGGAAATTCTCCACCGGGAAGGAAAATCTCTGGTTGCCCTGAATACAATGTTATTTGCTACCGATGTCAACGAGCAACTGGTACAACGAAAGATGATCATCCGGGAAGCTAGTGCCAATGAGGTGATCTGGAAAGGAGTGATGACCAAAGCAATGGCGATCGCCCTCAACCCGATTACGGCTCTAGATATTTTCACCGGAGCGATTATTGATGTCACCATGATCTTGAGTTTGTCTCGACTCTACGGCATCCCCATGACCCAAGCGGGGGCGGTATCTCTCCTCCAAAAGATTGCCATTAGCATGACGGGGATCAGTGCTAGTGAAGTGTTGGCTTCCTTGGGTCTAAGTTCCCTGAAAAGTTTATTTAGTATTACGGTTCCCCTGACAGGCGGGATGACGATCGCCCCCTATGTTTCTGTCGCCATTACCCAAGCCGCCATTACTGGTGTGGCTACCTATGCGATCGGGCAGGTAACGAAGCTCTACTTGTCTAATGGTGCTTCTTGGGGCCCCGACAGTCCTAAAGCCGTAGTCAGCCAAATCCTCGCAACCCTCGATGAAAAATCGATCCTCCACCGCATCAAAGCCGAACTCAAAGCTAAACTCTCTCTCTAGCCACAATAAATTTGTTAATCAATTTCCTAAAAATCAATACTTATTAGGGAGTCAATATCAATCTCAAACTGCCATGAGTCGGAAAATTTTATGTCCGGGCTTAGGCGCCTTGGTTATAGTAGGAAGATTAGTTTTTGTATATTTGTGTAGGGATTTTCATGAGAAATAATCAACTTTCGCCGAGGCAAGCATTAAATAAGGCTTTTTTGAAGGTGAAGCCCGATCGAGAAAGTATTGAAAAGTTTCGGGCTAATTTGGGGCGGTTGCTTGATCTCTGTGGCAGCAGAAAGGATGAAGAGTTTAATAAAAATTTGCTGAGTGAGTTTTTAAAAAAGATTTATTACGGCGATCGCTATTTCATTAATACGAAGGAAAATAGTGATCTCGTTATCCATAACGACAAGGGGGTAGACAGTACGGTGGGGGTGATCTTTGAGATTAAGAAACCAACTAAGATGAATAATGCAGAAATGCCGAAAGTTGACAATCTCAATACTAAGGCTGTGCAGCAGTTGGTTTTATATTTTTTGCGTGAGCGCGTGACCCATGAAAATGTTGGTGTTAAGCATTTGGTGGTGACGAATATTTATGAGTGGTTTATTTTTGATGCGAAGATTTTTGAAGATTGTTTTTTTAACGATAATGCTTTAAGGAAGAAGTTTAAAGATTTTGAAGAGGGGCGACTGAGTGGGAAGAAGACAGATTTTTTCTATAAGCAGATTGCGGAACCTGCGATCGCTAAGGTAATCAATCAAATTAAGTTTACGCATTTTGATCTGCGGGATTATGATAAATTCCTAGAGAATACTAATGATCAAGGCGATCGCGAATTGATTGATCTTTACAAGATTTTTTCTCCTGAGCATTTATTAAAGCTACGCCCCGCAAATGATAGCAATAGTTTAAATAAGCCTTTTTACAATGAGTTGCTGTACATCATTGGCTTGTCGGAAGTTACGGATAAGGGCAAGAAGTTAATCGGGCGGAGGGCAGAGGGCGATCGCCAAGATGGTTCGCTGATTGAGAATGCGATCGCGCAAATTATAGAACTAGATAAAATCTCTCGTGATGACACTCAACAATTGTTTGATGTAGCGTTGGATTTGGTGATTACTTGGGTTAATCGAATTCTCTTTTTGAAATTATTGGAATCTCAATTAATCAAATATCATCAAGGCGATGAAGATGAGCAAGATTTTGCATTCTTAAATTCAGTCAAAATCAAGGATTATGGCGATTTAAATAAACTTTTTTTTAGTGTATTGGCTCTTGAACATGGCGATCGCGCTGCGAGTGTGAAGGAGGTTTTTGCTAATGTTCCATATTTGAACAGTTCATTGTTTGAACTAACGGCGACAGAAAGAGATTATATTGCAATTCGTAGTCTTGGTAGTAATGAGAGTTTGTCGATTTTTGGGGCGACTGTGCTGACGGATGGAAATGAGAAAAAGCGATCGGGTAAGTTGAATGCGCTGCAATATCTGTTTGAGTTTCTCCATGCCTATAAATTTAATAAGGATGAGTTTGAGGATGGACAGGAAGATAGTGAGAAGTTGATTAATGCTTCGGTGTTGGGGTTGATATTT
>JAIMKT010000131.1:54-5070 GCA_020692245.1 Microcoleus sp. GA_180221_E-2-1-MAG-45_12 | reverse complement strand
TACAACAAGATCAGGCAGAAAAACTTACCCTTCTAGAGCAGCAACAACAGCTCAAGCGATCGGGCAAAAATCCCCAAGTGCGATCGGAGTTGGCAGCCATCAGTCAGCGCTTGGAAGAATTGGAATTTCACCTAGAAAGTAGTTTATTTAGTTGGAAAAGCATGGGGGACTGGTTTTGGCAGGCGGTAAGGTTTCTGGGTTTGGGAATTGTAATTGGCTGGTGGTTGCGATCGCTCTAGGGTGACATTTTAGCCAGATTTTAATTCTGCTGGGAGTGCTGGAAGACCAAGCCACTATAGAGTTGGAAGGCAGGATCCCAGGGAGTGGCTTCTAGCCGGGAGAAACTGAGATGGGCGGGAATATGCTTGAGAAACTCAATAAAATCAATGGCAGTTTCCCCAAAAGGCGTGAACTCTGACCAGATGGGAACTGGGCTGATTTGTTGTTGAAGAAAACTCAGGAAATGATTCCAGTTAGTACGAACAGTGATTTGGCTGCTGACCTGCTGGGGAGAAAATAACATCCCTTCAGCAAATTGGTAGTGGCGATCGCAAAACCGGAGAATACTTTGCCGTCCCGGTAGGTGCAGATCACAGACTTGGATATAGTCGAGGGTTTCGGTCTTATGTTGCATATTCCGCCGCCCGTCCATGGCATAGACCTCTTCAAACCAAGGAATCAACCCCACTACCTGTTGTTGGACTTCCTGCCACTGAAAACTTAGGGAACCTACCTGCCCCGCATCATTGGCACAAATAACTGTCGGTGGATCATTCCCTTGGAGATAATGAACAGTAAAGACATTCACCTTATTGATATCCGCCGCCGCTACTGCAAAACTAGGAATCCCCACAGCCCCCAACTGTTGACTGTAAAAATTCATCTCTCCCACTGCCCCAGTCCGGTAGAGCCGCCAGCCCTGACTAGGTAGCTGCAACCTCGCACTGTAGGCATCTAACTGCATAATTTTGGCAAACTTCTGGGCGGCAGCTTGACGATCGCTCTGCTGAATACCCTCAAGGATTAACACCCCCAGCTTTTCTCCCTCTGGATCCGCCTTGGCTTGGGCGATCGCTTGCTGCCGTTGTTCTTGCTCCCAGTTTTCCAACCTTTTTAATCCCTGTCTCGCCTGACTCATGACCTTGGGGTTGGAGCTATCCTGCAACAGACGACGATAGATATCCTGCGCTTTCTGGAGTTTCTGGCTGGCTTCATAGATATGGGCAATGTATAACTGGACTAGGGGGCTTTGCCGCTCTGGATCCCCTAACTGCTGGATCAATTTGGCGGCTCCCCGGTAGTTTTTGGCAGTCATAGCCTTAGTAATCTCTGGCAATAGCTCTGATAAGCTCATGGCGATCGTTCCCCACAGGATTTGAAATCTAATCTTAAGTTTACTCTAGATGTTTTTTTTACTGTTAATTAGACTTTATAGCGTTCCTAACCTAGGGTATTAGATTCTGAAACTTGCCGCATCAGGTACGCCACCCCAAAATCTCCGTTGGGATGATCCTTGAGCTTTTCCCCCACTGCAAAAACTAATTCTGCTAACTCTGTACCGAGTTTCTCGATCGTGGCTTGGCGTTCCTTGGACATCTGCTGAATCTGGCGGACTTGAGTTTGCCATTCTGCCGAAAATAATTGATTAATAGTTGTGTGCAGTCCCAAGGTTTCTAAAATATCCCATTCCCCATGGTCGCACCAAATTCCTTGACAGTTGGGGCATCTTTCCACATAAAAAGAATTATCTAACATTACCTTCGCTCGGGAGAGATAGCGGCTACACTCAGGACACAACGCCCCTTTAGTATCGTAGGGAGACTGTACAAAATTTACAGACAAGGCTTCCATCATACTGTTACGATCTAAAGAACGGGGAGATTGCTGACTCTGCCAATTTGCATAATTCTCTGCCGGAATCCAAGTTCCTTTACACTCATGACAACTCTCTACACCAAGATCACTAGATAACGTACTACACTGTAGCTGACTATTCTTACACTTAGGACACTGCACTAAATTCCACTCCCGAAAAACCTTGAAAATTAATTAGTTACTCAAAAATAACTCAACATTCCCCAGAATAACTCAAAAATTTGAACTATCGTTAATAACAACTATCTTGCACTTGACTGGATGGTGAGTTAATTTTATTAAATTTTGATTAACGGAGCATTGTGATGATAGCAGCACGAGATAACGATCGACACTTTACCCCTGAAGAGTTTTTTGTGTGGGAAGAGCAACAACTAGAGAAGCATGAGCTGATCGATGGTCGTGTTTATGCTATGAGTGGTGGGACTAGAAATCATAGCGATATCGCAGGAAACTTTTTATCGATCATCAAGCTTCATCTCCGGGGTAGCGGCTGTAAAACTTACAATCCTGACTGCCGAGTAAATATCCTCAATACTCCTAACTATACTTATCCAGACTTGAGTGTTACTTGCGATAGTCGAGATCAAGAGAATGATCTTTATATTACTTATCCTTGCTTAATTGTGGAGGTTTTATCTAATAGCACCGAAGCTTACGACCGGGGGAAAAAGTTTGAAAAGTATCGCCGCAACCCCAATCTTATCGATTATGTATTAGTAAGTTCTGATGAGGTAGCGATCGACATTTATCATAAAAATGATGCTGGTGAATGGGTAATTGTCAGCTATCGAGGGGGCGATCGGGTTGAGTTGAAAAGTATCAATCTAAGCTTGCCGATCGAGCAATTCTATGAAGAAGTTGTTTTCCAATCACAGCCCTAAATCTATTAATTTATCTGTTTTCAGCAGAGACTAAGCAAGCGGAAATAGCTTAATAAGTATATTGATTACAGGTCATTAAGTTTGGAATTATCAATAATATTATACGTGGTTTCTTCAGGAGTTAGATATTCTCCAAAGCTAGGTAAACCATTTATTAAGGGATTTTGTATACTAGGAGTTAAGCTCATTAAATTCTCCAGATTATGATGCATGGTGGCACACATTTTATCTAAGGGTAGATCATTAGCATCGTAGCCAAAGGGATTTTCAATTTCTACCCCAATTTCTTCAATTCCCAGCAAAGTAAAACTAATTAAAGCAACTACTAATCCGGTGAGTAAATTCAAAGCCTGAACTAGTTGAAATGGCAAGAGTAGGCAATAAATTAGTAATAGTTGTTTGAGATGGATAACATAGGCTAGAGGGATGGGAGTCCGCAAGATCCGTTCACAACCACCAAGAGCATCTACAAGGCTACTTAAGATTTGTTGCATGGTTTCTAGCTGGTGAGCATTGATGGCTTTATTTTGATATTGTTGCTGGAGATAATCCCCAATCCAAAAAGCAATTCCCAAAGGTGGATGGTTAATATTTTGGAGTTGGACAAACTTTGATTCTGGTAGTAATTCTCGGAGTTCTTCATTAATCGGTTCATTTCGGAGTTGGAGTTTTGTAGCGATCGTAAAAGCAATTAATAGACGCATTACTACTACTTTTTGGGCTTGGGCTTCTGGGCTAGCCGTTGCCACACCAACCCAAATCTGCCGGGATAAGTTGCGAATATTATTATTCATAATTCCCCACAATCGTCGCCCTTCCCAGAAGCGATCGTAGGCAGTATTTGTCCGAAATACTAACAACAAACCCAGAACAATACTTGGAATTAGTGTGCCTAAAATGGGATGGGATACTGGTAAATTATAAAAATATAAAACAGAGATAAAAAATCCAAACATCCCACACCAAAAAACTCTGATGCGAACGGCGGGAATGACTGAACCTCTAATTTGAGTTGCAACCTTTAACCAGTTATCTCTTTCTACCTTCACTGAAAACCTCGTAATAATATTAGGGCTGAAAATATTAGGATTGATAATAGTAGGGGTTAATGTGGATGTTGCTTATCCTACTATAGATTTTGAATAAATTTTGAATGAGCTTTGAATAAGATTTGAATGAAATTTGCATGAGTAATATGATATCCCCAGACAATTTTAGGCGATCTTCCCAACAATCTTCTCAACAATATTCTCAACAAGGTGGTTGGCAGTTTTGGGTCGATCGAGGTGGTACGTTTACCGATCTAGTTGCCCAAGCCCCCACGGGAGAAATCCTGATCCATAAGCTTCTTTCCGAGCAACCCCAACGCTACCCAGATGCGGTGATCCAAGGAATTCGAGATATTTTAGGGATTGATCCGCAGCAGCCCATTCCCCTAGAGCAAATCCGGGGGATCAAAATGGGGACGACCGTAGGCACAAATGCTTTGCTAGAAAGGAAGGGAGAGCCGACAGTGTTGGTGATCACCCAAGGTTTTGGGGATGCTCTAAAGATTGGTTCCCAGCAGCGTCCAGATATTTTTGCTCTGGAAATTAAGCTCCCACCGCCCCTCTACTCAGAAGTGGTGGAAGTTGCCGAGCGCTACACTGCCCAAGGGGAAGAATTAGCACCCGTAGATGTGGAGGGTGTGACCCAAGGATTGCAGGCTGCCTTCGATCGAGGGATCCGTAGTTGTGCGATCGTCCTCCTCCACGGCTATCGTTACCCAGACCATGAAATCCAAGTCGGGAAGATTGCTAAAAATATCGGTTTTACACAAATTTCCCTATCTCACCAAGTCAGCCCCCTGATGAAACTAGTCAGCCGGGGAGATACCACCGTAGTCGATGCCTACCTATCACCCATTCTCCGCCATTACATCCAGCAATTGACCCTCACCCTATCTTTACCTGCTCAAGAACCCAATTTTTCAGGGAAGGCGGGGCAGAGTAACCAAGTTTCAACATTAGATCAAAATCAAGCGATCGAACTTTTATTCATGCAATCTAACGGTGGCTTAGTCAATGCTGCCAATTTCCAAGGCAAGGATTGTATTCTCTCTGGGCCAGCAGGGGGAATTGTCGGAGCAGTGCAAACTAGTCTGCAAGCGGGATTTCAGAAAATTATTACCTTTGATATGGGGGGGACTTCGACGGATGTGGCGCATTTTTGCGGGGAGTATGAACGGGTATTAGAAACAGAAGTGGCAGGGGTGCGG
>JAIMKT010000130.1 GCA_020692245.1 Microcoleus sp. GA_180221_E-2-1-MAG-45_12 | reverse complement strand
TGCAGGAATTGTCACAAAATCTGGGGGCTTTAGCCGGGAGTGTCAATTTGGTAAACCCCAATATTGAATTCTTGCAGTGAGCCATCCTTCTTGGCGGTAGCGAATTAGGGCGTTATTTACTTGCTGACGTAGTTCTTGATATTGCAAACCTTTGGGGAGGACGATCGCCAAGCTACGACTACGCAATTCTAAACGGGGAAATAATTTATATTCTGGATAAGTTTGCACCCAACCAGCCAAAACACTAGTATCCCCAGCAAAGGCGATCGCCCCGCCGTTATCCAATAATTCCTTGGCAGCTTGGTAAGAATCAACTAAAACCAACTGAGCTTGGGGGAAACGAAAGCTAACTTCGCTAGTAGTGCTAGAACCATTAAGGACGGCAATAGATTGAGTAGTAATTTCTGCGGGGGTGGCGAGGTTCTTACTAACTAAGCTAGTGCCATCGGCGTAGTAGGGAATGCTAAATTCAACAAGGCGTGACCGGGAGGTGTTGATAGTAACGTTGGCGATTGCCAAATCTACTCTGCGGGAAATGACCGCATCAAAACGATCGCTATTGTTCACAGGCTGGAGATCGATCGCCCCGGCCCGACCAAATAAATCCTCAGCTAAACGTTTAGCCAGGTCAATTTCTAAACCTTGCAAATTTCCTTGAGCATCTCGAAAACCTAAAGGGCGCAGATTATCCTTAACCGCTACAACTAGATTTCCTCGGCGTTGAATATCTTGCAAAGTTGCCGAGTTAGCTGAATGAGCCGTAATAATCTGAACGCCCACAACTGTTATTGCTAAACAGAGCAGAGCTAATTTCCTTTTGTACATGATTTGCTAGTTTTCCTAACTACCTACTGTAGGCTCTAGTAGTCTTCTAAGAATACTTGCTTTAACGGCGTACTGATCCTGTAAATCCGGCGGCTTTGAATTGTTCTAGTTTTAGGGGTTCTGGCTGGTTGGCAGACACACTAACTCGGAGTTCAAACTCGCTTTCACCGGGAGGAACTTCCTCGATCGAGCCCAGTCGTGTCCGATTTTCCATAACTGAATTGCCGTTAGCATCATAAATACGCCCAAAAATATCCGCATTAACCACCAACTTTCCAGAAGTATTTTTTGCGATCCCTGTAATCAAAAAACACTTAGCAGCAGTAAAGTTTCCCGGAGTAACTGTCCCCTCAGCCATTTCTGGAGAGCATTCCCGATAATGCAGATTAGACAAAGGAATTTGGGTCAGGGCAAGGGCTGGAGGAGTCCAGATGGTACTCAAGAGCCAGAAACTCCCAGCAATACAAGCAACCAGCACCTGACGAAATTTTCTGGGAGTAGGCTTGGAATTTTTAAGTTGTTGGGTTGTGGGAACAACTATCTTAACTACTATTTGCAACATTGCCTGCATTATCACTTGCATCATTACTAGAATCCTTAGTTTTTACTATTTAATTGGTAGGGATTAACTTACACAGATTAGTTTATGAGGATTAATTTGTGGGAATTTCTAGGATCATAGCCCAAAAAATATCACACTACCGTAGCAATGTGACGTTTTTTATTAATTAGCTCGATCGACCCGTCCGGTTATAGTTAGTAGTTATTAAATTTTTTTTGAAAATGTTGGAGAAAGTTTTTTGAAAATTAAAGCAAAACTCAAGATCAATTTGTTTACAACTAAGCAATTAAAGTTTGAGCAATATTCATTTCTAGAATAGGTAAGTCTTTAATTTCTTGGTCAAGCTCCTGTGATATCACCAAGGTAGATAAAGCTTGTTCCCAACTATCTATTTTCTGTAATTGATCCCAGCTAGCAGAGAAAGCTGGAACTGCTAATGCACAAGCCTTCCAACTTGCTTGAACAGGAACTCCCAATTGTTGACAGATTCCTCCCCGCCTTCCCTCTGGGGTAAAGTGACGGCAAGAACGACAAGCGGAAGTTAAAAATGGTGACTGATTCATTGGGGAGATAAAAATGGTGATTGTTATACTTTAATTGTGCTACTAAGGTTTTGAGAGTTTAGCTTCTAGAAGTAGGGATCAAAAAGATACCCTGTAAGGATCTAATAAAACTTTTTAACAAAAGCGGGCTTTAGATTTTCTTTAGCATTGCTTTGTAGATAGATACAATCTCGACACTAGAAAAGTAGTGAAGATTACATTTGCTTAATTACCTATGATTTCTGGCTTAAACTAAACGGGGATCAAGGGAAAAAGGATGTGACCCAAGTCACTTTAATTTATTTTCTTTCTTGTATTTTCTCTGAACAAAGCTTATTTGTTTGCGAAGTTTATCTAGGGAATGAGTCTAGAGTAGTTCTAATTAAATAGAGAAATTACTAGGAATATGTATATTTTTTTAGATAAAGTCTAGATAATTTATTGATAGCTTAAATTCATAATTTAATAAGCCCATTTTTTTGTGGCGCAGAGGGAACAACATTGCCAGCGATCAAGTTCTCCCGGTGGGGTGGGGCATTGACATTGGGGACAGAGGGGCAGATGAGTCGATCGAGCCTGAATTTTTTGCCACCAAGATTGAGAAAGTCTCTCTTCAGGAACTGGGTGGGGAACTGACTGGGAATCTGTTAATAAATCTGGGGGAGAGCTTTCGGGCAAGGGTGGTAGATAGCTCGGATGTTGAGCTAAAATTGGCTCTGGATTTTTGGTGCTGAAGTTGGGATGCTGCCAATATTTGGGGGAAAACTTGATATCAGTTAAGGCAGACTGAGCGGGAGTGCCAAATTTTTGAGTCAACAGATGGCTGAGTTTGCGGAGGATCATTTGTCGTTTGTAGCTGAGTTCCTGCGCCCATACAGGGCTAGAAGTTGCTACCCAGAGAACCTGTCGATCGATCCCTGTTGGTCGAGTATGGTCTGCCACAGTTTCCCCAACGACTTCTGCCCATTGCCGGAGGATGAGGCGGAACTGCTGTTGAGTTAACCAGCCGGGCTGATTTTCGATAACATCTAAGATATGATGAAGGGGTTTAAACATGGCTCCGGTTTGCAGCAGTTTTCTCTAGTATTTATTTTCTAGGATTTAATTTTCTAGGATCTATCTGTTAAATATAAGCATTTATTAGCTTTTTCTATTAATTTGTAGTTGCGACTTTAGTCGCTGAGGCTGAACAGATACCGACTTTTTAGCACATTCTCTTAGTTCTCCCTCTTAGCTCTCCCTGAGTCCTATATTAGCCATTCACCCCAGCGAAGTATGCCCAAATCTAACCACACTTCCCCCAAATTACCGACCATTCATCCTACCCTCAAGGCGGCTCTAGGCAGTCTGGATGTCCAAATTGAAGAAGAGTTAGCCCGCTACAGAAAACAGCGTAAGGCGCAACCAGTGATGCCCGCCAGTCGGATTGGTCAAAAGCCGACACCATTACCCCTCGAAGTTATCCAGCTAGATTTTCCACCCCAAGGTACGCCCCTCGAACTGTCCCTTGAAGAAACTGCCGCTAAAGCTCTGCCGGGGTCGATCGTCACCGAAGCAAACCTCCTCTCTGGATCGGCAAGTTCCCAAAATTCTCAGCTAACTCCCAATGCTCAGGATGGGGAAAATCCTCCTGAAAACTATTTAGAATCTTCAGAACAATTACTCAAGAGTTTGACAGAATCGGGGCAGCAGGTTCCCGAAGAATCATCTGGGGATGGGGAGGAAGAGACGGAGACGGCTACCTTGGCAGATCATTTGCTCACGCCCTTAGGAGTGGGTTCTATGCTGTTATTGTTGCTTTCTAGTGCGAGCCTTGGTTATTTATTGCTGAATCCAGCGATCGCCCAACGACTAGGCTTAAATCGACTATTTCCGGGTATGAATCCCCCAGTAGTCCAAAATTCCCCCAATTCTCTCGCCCCAGCGAATCCAGATGTTCGTCCTAGTTCTCCGGTACTTAGTCCCAACTTGGCAGATAATGAACTGGATAGTCTCGATCGAAATCGCATAGCCGACCTCCAGCCCAGCGAAAATCCTCAACCCTCGCCCATTCCCACCACTAACACCTCTCCTAGTCCAGCAGCAACTGTCACCACCCCAAATCGGGCTAATCCAGCCATTATTAGTGGTGTTCCAGACCTTGCGGGACAGTTAGGGATTCCCCCCGTAGCTACTCCCCTCGCCACGCCACCTAGCCCAATATTTAGTGCTTCCCCTAGTCCTGCTGTCAGCCCTAGCCCTTCTCCTGCTGCTAGCCCGACAAATCGCCGTCGAGATACCTATTTTTATGTAACAGCACCCTACGCAAACGATCAAGCCCTAACCCAAGCCCGGACGATTATTCCTGAAGCCTACCTAGCAGAAGTTCCCGGTCAAGGTACACGGATTCATTTGGGAGCCTTTTTGGTCGAAAATGAGGCAACAGCTCTAGTCCAAGAGTTAAGTCAAAGGGGAATTAATGCCAATATTTACCAGCCAGAATAATTGTTAAAGTCAAGGATGGCTATTTTCGGGAAATGGGATGAGAGTTAAATTAAGCTAGGTTAAGTTAAGGGAAATGCAACTGCTGTTTGTTTCTAGTCCGGTGGGGGCTTTGGGGTCAGGGATTGCTGGTGGTGTGGAATTAACTTTGGCGAATGCAGCGCAGGAGTTGAGGGGGCGGGGGCATGAGGTGACGATCGTGGCTCCGGCGGGTTCCGTGGTGTCTGGGGTAACTTTGGTAGAAATTCCCGGTAACTTACAAACTAGCGCCCAAACCCAAGACGCTCCTAGAGCCATTAGTTTGCCTTTGAATTCTGTGTTGGCAAATATGTGGGAGTATGTGCGATCGACCCACCAGCAGTACGATCTAGTAGTAAATTTTGCCTACGATTGGCTGCCTTTCTATCTCACGCCCTTTTTATCTTGCCCCGTGGCTCATCTGGTGAGTATGGGTTCCCTCTCAGCAGCGATGGATCAAATAATTATCTCCACAGCCCGACAGTTTCTCGGCACGGTGGCTTTTCATACTCAAGCTCAAGCAGCGACCTTTGATCTAGGGGATTTGGCAGCAACCTGTCCTAGCGTCGGTAATGGCATTGATGTCTCTTTGTATGATTTCTGCCCTACACCAAGGAATCAATTGGCTTGGGTAGGCAGAATTTCCCCAGAGAAAGCCCTAGAGGATGCAGTGGCGGCGGC
>JAIMKT010000036.1:21579-37243 GCA_020692245.1 Microcoleus sp. GA_180221_E-2-1-MAG-45_12 | reverse complement strand
GCTTGTTGATAGAAATTTAAGGCTTCTTGGGGCTGCCCTAGGGTGTTGTACACTCTTGCAATACTCTCTAGAATTCTTGCTTCTTCTCTGCGTTGGCTTAGCCTCTCTTCGGGAGAATCGACTACTTCCCTAAAAATTAGTAAAGCTTGTTGATAAAAACTCAATCCTTGTTGGGGTTGTCCCATCTCAAATATATATACTTCTGCAATACTATTTAGAGTTCTTGCTTCTTCGCTGCGTTGGCGTAGCCTCTCCTCAGTCGAACCACCCACTTCCCTGAGAATTGATAAGGCTTGTTGATAGAAGTTGAGAGCTTGTTGGGGTTCTTCTGTGAAGCGGTACTGAGACGCAATATTATTTAGAGTCTTTGCTTCTCCAGAGCGATTACCTGCTTCTCGATAAACTTGTAAGGCTTGTTGATAGTAGTCAAGAGCCTGTTGTCTTTGCCGAAGGCGACTATATACCCTACCAATACTGTCCAGACTATCTGCTTCTCCATTACGGTCTCCAGTTGCCCGAAACAAATTCAAAGCCTCCTGAAACTTAGCTAAAGCCGGTTGTGAAAAAGATTCTATATTTTCTTCAGTTCCTAGCCGGGGAAACGGTATTAATAACCATAGCCGCTCTCCTTCTTCGTATAACCTTTGTGCCTCCGTTAGTTGCCCACGTTGCCCGAATCGGAACCCCCTAGGCAAGAGGAACCTTGGAGCCTCAGTTTGTTGGCTATTCTGGCTAGTTTGCGCCAATACTAAAGGAGCCACCACCATCTGTGGAACAGCCACCATCATCCCCAATAACAAGGGAGTCACCCCCACAAGATTCACCCAGCGCCTCGCCATGACCACCCCTCCAGATGTCTTTTGCCTCCAAGATACCAAAGATATTTAACTACTGGGTAAAATATAGGCAATGTTAAACCCCTCGACTAAAAACTTTTAACACTGGGGAAGAATGCGATCGCTTCCTCGCTCCCCAAAATCTTTTCCTCAGCTTAGGAAATTTTCCTAGAGAACGTCAGCACTTCGGCAAGGCTCATTGACCACCCAGCGTTTGTGACTTTGACTTGGAGAATAGACAGAAATTCACCTCATCCGGCACCTAGGATAGATTTGCTCATCAAAGACTATTGCAAGATCACAAAAAGACCGCAGAGTGAGTTGCTTCGAGAGTTAATTAGAAGGTTATCAATCTTCGGGGTATCGTAGTTTACTTCGATCGAGGGCAAGGCTTCCTACTTAGTGGCTAGACAATAACTAATCTCTAGGAAGGTTGCAGTCTAAATCTAAGTCTAGGCTATGATCTGGGGCTTCTATCTTACAACTATCCTAGGGGAGTTGACTTGCAGATTTTGTGATAGATGGAATTAATAGGATGCACCTGCGGGTAGTGTTGGAGTGGGATGTACTAGATTTGATAGGGGGAGGACTCGATTCGACCCTATTTGATTGGTTTTTAGGTAATCAGCTTGGATTTGTCCAAGTCCGATGAGGGCAAGCATAATGACAGTAGCAGCGAAAAATACCGGATTGATTAGCTCAGGGGCGGGGGGCTTTTTCTCTGGCTCTTTGCAACAACAACATTTACATTCGCAGGACACGATCGCCTCCTCAATAATTAAAAATAATTAGATATTAAAATCAACCCGAAACATAACCTTACTAGTCTAACTAGGTGATTTGCCATCAAATACTATATTTATCTAGTGACGCAAAACTTAAGTAACTTACTTAAGTAATTAAACTTTAGCTTAATCCATAAGGGCTGTCAAGAGATTTGGGAACGAATTATCATAGGAGCAGAGTAAAGTCTCGATAGATAGAAAAAACTCAAATTTCGGCACTTAATCAATAGGTCTTGTATGATCAAAAAACAAAATTTTGGCTTGTCTTGGTTCTTTAGACAATGCAACTAATTTCCATGCAACTTAAGAAATAACTAACTTCAACCTAGTCCTAGTAGCCATGTCAGACTTTTTAACTTCTACCCAATCCAGCCCCATTTTCAACTTAAGCATTGCCCCAGCCAGAGTTTGTCGAGGAGTCAACGCCCTAGGGGAAGCCGGGACAGCGATCGCATCCCTTGGTAGTCGTCCTTTGGTGATTGGGGGCGATCGAACCCTAGAGTTAATCCAGCCCTACCTTGCGCCTCTTACTACCCAATTAGCTATTACTTCCAGTTCCTATAGTCCCGACTGTAGCGAAACCAGCCTTGCTGCCCTCAAAGAAAAAGTAACCAGTCACAAAGCCGATGTGATTATTGGTGTGGGTGGAGGCAAAGCTCTGGATACCGCCAAACTGATCGCCCATCAAAGCCAACTGCCGATCGTCACCATTCCTACCTCTGCCGCTACCTGTGCTGCCTGGACAGCCCTCTCCAATGTCTATTCCAACGCTGGAGCCTTTCTTTATGATGTGGGTTTAGCTAAATGCCCCGACCTCTTGATCTTGGATTACAACCTCATTGCCACGGCTCCCCCCCGGACTTTGATCGCTGGGATTGGGGATGCATTGGCTAAATGGTATGAAGCCTCCGTCAGTAGTGGCAGTTCTGAACAAACCATGATTATTGCGGCTGTCCAACAGGCGAGGGTGCTTCGGGATATTTTGCTGCAAAAGTCGATCGCTGCCCTCGAAAATCCCGGCAGTCCGATTTGGCAAGAAGTTGTAGATGCTACGGTCTTGTTAGCCGGAGTCATTGGGGGAATTGGGGGAGCGCAATGCCGAACTGTAGCTGCCCATGCTGTCCACAATGGTTTAACCCACATCCCCGCCGCCCACCAGGCCCTCCACGGGGAAAAAGTTGCCTACGGAATCCTAGTCCAACTCCGCCTTGAGGAAATGCTCCAAGGGAATCAACTAGCCGTCACTGCCCGCAAGCAACTAATCGAGTTCTATCAAGCCATTAATCTACCCCTCAGTCTCGAAGATTTAGGTTTAGGGGAAATCACCCTCAGCGAACTCCGCCGGGCAGCAGAAATTGCCTGTGGTGTAGGTTCTGATATCCATCGTTTACCCTTCTCTGTCACCCCTGCCCAACTCATGGCAGCCATGGTTTCCACCTCGCCCATTGCTCAGAGTATGGATAAAACTGGGGGAAAATCTGATATCTATGCTCAGTAATTTATCTATAAGTATTTGGTATTATTAATCACACTAGATACGATTTTCTGATCTTTTAGAGGATGTCTGCAAAGTTTTTAGCGACTAAAGTCGTTACTACAAAAAAACAATCTAAATAATTTCCTGACAATTAGCTCCTAACATTAACCCAATGAAAATTACGACTGCCGATCGCATTAAGGCTCTGCCCCCCTACGTTTTTGCTCGTTTAGATGAACTCAAAGCCAGAGCAAGGGAACAGGGTTTAGATTTAATTGACCTCGGCATGGGGAATCCCGATGGTTTTGCTCCTCAGCCCGTGATTGATAGTGCGATCGAGGCTTTTAAGAATCCCCTCAATCATGGCTATCCCCCCTTTGAAGGCACTGCCAATTTCCGCAAAGCCATCACCAACTGGTATCACCGCCGCTACAATGTCCACCTCGACCCCGATAGTGAAGCCCTGCCCCTGATTGGCTCCAAGGAAGGCTTATCTCACTTGGCTATGGCATACATCAATCCCGGCGATGTCATCCTCGTCCCCAACCCCGCTTACCCTGCCCATTTCCGGGGCCCTTTAATTGCTGGGGGCAAAATCCACAGCCTCAATCTTTGTGCAGCCAATGACTGGTTAATTGACCTCGGCGCAATTCCTGACGAGGTGGCAGCCCAAGCCAAGATGCTGTATTTCAACTATCCAAGCAACCCCACGACGGCGGTAGCTCCTAGGGAATTTTTTGAGGATATTGTTGCCTTTGCCAAAAAGCACGAAATTCTCCTTGTCCATGATTTATGCTACGCCGAGTTAGCCTTTGATGGTTATCAGCCCACTAGTTTGCTAGAAATTCCCGGAGCCAAGGACATTGGGGTAGAGTTTCATACTCTTTCCAAAACCTACAATATGGCGGGTTGGCGAGTGGGCTTTGTAGTAGGGAATAATCAGGTAATCCAAGGCCTACGGACTCTGAAAACGAACCTCGACTATGGGATTTTCTCCGTCCTCCAAACCGCCGCCGAAACTGCCCTGCAATTACCAGATAGCTACCTCCAAGACGTACAAACTCGTTACCGCGATCGACGGGATTTCATGATTAAAGGTCTGGGGGAGTTGGGCTGGGATATTCCCAAATCTCAGGCAACTATGTATTTATGGATTCCCTGTCCAGTGGGGATTAGCTCTACGGATTTTGCTCTGAAGGTGTTACAAGAAACGGGGGTAGTGTTTACACCGGGGAATGCCTTTGGTTCCTGTGGGGAAGGCTATGTGCGGATTAGCTTGATTGCGGAGAACGATCGCCTAGGGGAAGCCCTCAACCGTCTGAAGAAAGCCGGGATCAAATACTCTATATCCTAGGTTTCTTTGGTCTAAGTTAATGCTCTTTTTCGTGTTTTTTCTTGATTAAGATTATGTGTTGAGATTATGGCTTGATCGTAGCTGAATCAAACTAACTCTGTACCATCTTTCGGGTTTGGTTTGTAGAACTCTATGTTCAAGCCTAAAATCAGTTTGAGGAAGATATAGCGGCAGAGTAGTTAAATCCCCCTAATAAATAAATCCTAACAAGCTAGATGTTATTCTGACTCGTGAAACCTAGATCATGAATAGAAATAGACCTCACAATACAATCTCTCAAAAATTTTCTGCTACACTAGGAAACAAATATTGTTTAATTCCATTTACCCTTGTGCAAAAAGCAAGACTTGAAACTTTTGGAATCGTTATTGCCACTATTGCTGCCGCTGCGGGAGTCAGTCAAGCATGGACTGCTTGGAAAACCTATCAGCAACAAGAAGCTCAGCAGTCAGTACCCCAAAACTCACCATCTCTTGTCTATGTCACTCCCTCTTCCCCTGTTCCAGTCGTCACGCCTAGTTCCCCGGCTGGGGCAAGTTTGGCGAGTGAGGTAGATGCTAATTATACTACCCTCCAAAATTTGTTGAAGGCAAGAAGGTATAAAGAGGCAGACAAAGAAACAAACCGGATGATGCTGTTTGTGGCTCGCCGAGAGAAACAAGGCTGGTTAGAAAGCAGAGCCATTAATAGTTTTCCCTGCCAAGACTTACGCACGATTGATCAACTCTGGTCGCAGAACAGCAATGGACGCTTTGGATTTAGTATCCAGAGACAGATTTACAATCAGGTAGGAAAGGATTGGTTAAAGTGGGCTGACCAAGTGGAATGGAAAGACTGGGATAACTGGAAATACTATGATCAGCTAATATTTGAGATGAGAGCACCTAAGGGACATCTACCAGTAGTGGGTTACTCTGTAGTGTACGCAAGTAGTAATGGTAGACCGCCCCAACAGCAAGTTATATGGATGATTTTTAGCGGATTACATGACTATTTAAATTTTCTCTCTCGTATTGAGACTTGTAAAATTTAGCACATAGAGGCTCCAGTCAATCTAAGAAAGTTTGTTTTAGATCACTTCGCTACTAGTTTTTAGATGTTTCTGCGATCCTTTACTTTGCCCTGCGCCCTCCCAGAAATCCCCCACTGATTTTTCCGCCTCCATACTACATCGCCGCAAAATTTCTCCTGCTATCTTTTGACTGTAGCAATTAGCAAAAATAAACTTCTCCGCCACCGCCACAGTTTCTGGGTTGATTTTCATCTTGGCAGGGAGGTGTAAATGCTAGAATTTAGGTGTTTTAACCCTATATTGATTAAATACGTGCCTGTCCTTAGCCGATTTCTAGGAATTACGATTAGTATGTACTGGAACGATCATTTGCCGCCTCATTACCATGCTAGGTATGGAGAATACGAAATTATTATTGAGATTGAGACAGGAGTAGTAACCGGATCATTTCCCAAGCGATCACTCCGTCATGTTTTAGAATGGCACGATCAACACCAAGCTGAATTGATGACAAACTGGGAACTCTGTCGCCAGCTAGAAGCTACTATATTCATTGAACCTTTGGAGTGAATTTATGTTTTTACATGTCATTTCTGCCCAATATCTCGATCGCTACAAAATCAAAATTAAATTTAATAATAACAGCGAAGGCATTACCGATTTATCAGCCAGCCTCCAAGGAAAAGTATTTGAGCCTTTACAAGATTTGGTAATGTTTCAGAAATTTACAGTTGATGCTGAACTAGGAACTATTGTTTGGGAGAATGGTGCAGATTTTGCTCCAGAATACCTATACTTTCTAGCTTTTCGAGATATTCCTGAATTACAAGAGCAGTTTCAAAAATGGGGTTATTTACCTACTAACGTAACGGTAGCAGTCTAGGGCAGCCTCCTTTGCTAGGTCAGCCAAGAAAAAGGTCAAAATTATCAGTGGTGCAAAGATGTCTAGCTGTTATCGACAAATATCTACTTTCCAGAATTACGGGATTAGCTTAGACTTAATTAAAGAACGTGTAAACTTTCGTAAACGTTGAGCCAACTTCCCCCTAATCCATGACTTCTGTTACTTCTCTCTTTGCGACCGTCGAGGCAGATTTACAGCTCCTGACAGATAACTTAAAAAATCTGGTGGGGGCAAAACATCCGATTCTCTATGCGGCGGCAGAATACCTATTTGAGGTATCCGGGAAACGGGTCAGACCAGCGATCGTCCTTCTGGTTTCCCGTGCGACCATGCCCAACCAAGAGCTTACCCCCCGCCATCGGCGTTTAGCAGAGATCACCGAGATGATCCACACTGCCAGCCTCGTCCATGATGATGTGGTGGATGAATCTGCCCTGCGTCGGAATGTGCCAACAGTACACAGCAATTTTGGAAATCGAGTGGCAGTTCTTGCGGGGGATTTTTTGTTTGCTCAATCTTCGTGGTATTTGGCAAATCTGGATAACTTAGAAGTGGTGAAGCTCTTGTCTAAGGTGATCATGGATATGGCGGAGGGGGAAATTCAACAGAGTTTGAGCGGCTTTAATATCGAAATTAGCCTTGAAGATTATATTCAAAAATCCTACTCCAAAACTGCTTCCCTGATTGCCAACAGTGCCAAGGCGGCGGGGGTTCTCAGTGGGGTTTCGGCAGAGATGGCGGATCATCTTTACGAGTATGGGCGAAATTTGGGCTTGGCTTTTCAAGTAGTGGATGATGTGTTTGATTTCACGAGTTCGGCAGAAACCCTAGGTAAACCCGCCGGGGCAGATATGGCAAGTGGCAACCTGACGGCTCCGGTATTATTTGCCCTAGAAGAAAAGCCCTACTTGGGAGTGTTGATTGAACGGGAATTTAAGGAAGAGGGAGATTTAGAAGAAGCTCTGGCGTTGGTGAAAGAAAGTGGGGGCATTGCTCGATCGCAGGAACTGGCAAAAAAATACGCAGCGATCGCCGTCCAAGAACTCAAGGATTTACCCCCCTCGGAGCCTCGCCAAGCCCTGATGGATTTGACAGATTATGTCTTAAGTCGTCTCTACTAATCTGCTAACCACGCGATCGCTTTCCTAATCCACTCTTCGGCATGGGGATTTGCTTGCAATTGAGCATCCTTACTCAAGGCGGTGAGGGCTTGGTCAACTTCTACTGGGCTATAACCCAGAGCCAAAAGGGTCATTTCTACATCTTCTTGGAGGGCAGGATTTTGCAGGGAGCCTCGATCGGCGGGCAGCCCCGTGAGTTTGTATTCCTTGGCAAGTTTGGTTTTCAGTTCTAGGGCAAGGCGTTCGGCGGTTTTTGTGCCAACACCGGGAGCTTGGGTGAGAATTTTAATATTATTAGTAACAATTGCTTCTACTAGCTGCTCAATTTCTAAGCTATCAATCAGGGCGATCGCAACCTGCGCCCCTACACCACTGACCGTAATTAATTGTCGAAACAAATCCCGCTCGATCGCCCGCGTAAATCCATACAAATAGGGCTGTTCTTCCCGCATTTGCATATGGGTAAACACCTGCAAACTTTCACCCAAGGGCAACTGGGGGATCATCCTCGGTGGAATCTGCACCTCATAACCCAAGGAATTTACTTCCAAAATCACCACAGCCCGATTGCCAATTACTTTGGCTTCGATAGGAACGCCCCGGAGGTAACTAATCATTATTAAACCTATTATGGTAATCAATCAAAGCTAAAAACGCTGATGAAGAATGAGATTAAAGTTTTCATCCTCTGTTGGGGCTTCAAAGTATTTTGTAATTGCCTCAAACTCAGCATCGCTTGTGAAAGCTGATCCTTCAGGAAGTTCCTTGCTCCGCTCCCGCAGTTGACTCTTGCACAAATCATCAGTTACGTCGACGTAGTGCAACTCATGATCTGCTTTTACGGATTCAAATAGCTCCCGAAACCAAGCACGCTGTTTTCTGGTATTGCCGGGAAAGTCCAGCACCACAGGAATTCCCTTGGAGAGCAGTGAGCAGATATGGGGCATAAGCGCATCTTTTAGCCTTGATGAATACTTGATAAAATCGGGGATATCGACGATTTCGCCCGGAAATAATTTGCTCAAAAAATCATCTTGGACTAGCAAAATGGCATCCTCTCGCTGTGCTATCTCCCTTGCTAGAGTAGATTTTCCTGCCGCCATCTTTCCGCAAAAGAAGAAAAGCTTTCCTTGCTGCTGCATATTTAATGTTCCTATATCTAATTACCTATTAGACAAAAATTTTCTGTTCAGTACAACTATTAAAATTATCTATGGTGTTAGTATAATTAAGCGTTACTATCGAAATCTGAAGTCTACCTGAATCTTGGTGAAAAATCCAAGCGGTAGCTGAAAGTATCAAAGATGATAATCCTAAAACTAAATCTGGTGTATTGAGCGATCGAACCTGACTCCCAATCAAGCCGTGGTAATTTAAACTAGGGCGTAGATTTAGAGTCTGGAAAATCAGAATCCTAAAAAAACTCTCTGCTATCAGAGAATTGCCAACTCTGCTCAATACCTAATCAACTAAATTAACTACATTAACTAAGTACCTTACCTACCTTAAATTTATGAGTTTGACCCAAGAAAACAAGCAAGAAATCATGGAAAATTACCGGGTTCATGAAACTGATACCGGATCTCCAGAAGTTCAAGTCGCCATTCTCTCAGAAAAAATTAGTCGTCTTAGCCTCCACCTCAGAACCAACAAAAAAGACTATGCTTCCCGTCGGGGACTAATGCAGATGATTGGACGGCGCAAGCGCTTGTTGAGCTACATCCAAAAGAAAGATGCCAGCAAGTACACAGCCCTGATTCAGCGGCTTGGCATCCGGGGCTAAACCAGATTCTAAGGACATCTAGAATTTAAGCCTAGAACTTAAGCCCAAAGTTTAAGTCTGAAATTCAAGCCCAGAGTTTAAGCGAAAGTTTAAACCTAAATTCAAACGCAAGGATCTATTTATGCCGGAGCCATCCCCAGACCGTCTCCCCTTTGAACCCCGCAAAAAACGTCCCAAAGCTACTCCCGAACCTGAAAAGGTGACAGCTAAGACTCCGAAACCTTTACCTACCAAGGAAAAACAAGGGAAAACAGAGAAAAAATCAGCCAAGCCCTTGGAGCAGAAGCCGAAAAAAGCTACTCTCGATCGACAAGACTTGGCAATTCCTGACGCTGTAAGTAACCGGATGGTTAAGCGGATGATATTTCTGTCGGGTTTCCCGATCCTCATGGGAGTATTAACTTTTCTTGGCAGCTATTTCATAGTTATCAACGACCTGCTTGATCTCCCGAACACGGCAGTGCTACTAGTAAGCATGGGCTGGTTTGGGTTGGGCGTTCTGGGCTTGAGCTACGGGGTAATTTCTGCCTCTTGGGAAGAGGATGTACCGGGGAGTATCTTGGGCTGGCAAGAGTTCGCTGTCAATTTTCAGCGTCTTGTGGGAGCTTGGCAGGAAGCAAGGCAAAAGAGCTTGAAGTAGGGCTTTGGAGTGAAAAGCTTCATACTAGATTTAACCCTGAAAAATCTAATCTCTGGTATCTGGGCGTAAGTTCTATTAAAGAATCTGAATTAATTTAAAGTAATCTTCAGAATTAATCTGGAGTCATGAATAATATTTATACAAGTTGTACCTAAGTTGTACCTGAACTTAAAATATCAAGAATCTTAATCTTAAAGGATCAAAATCATGATTGTTGTCATGCGTGCCGGGACTCCTGAAGCTGAGTTAGAAAGGGTTTGTGAAGAGTTGTCTACCACTTTTGGCGTGAGTCCAGAAAGAATTGTCGGCAAACACAAAACCGTAATTGGTCTAGTGGGTGAGACAGCGGAACTAGACAATATGCAACTAAAGGAGTTTAGCCCTTGGGTTGAACAAGTACTGAGAGTGGAGCAGCCCTTTAAGAAGGCTTCCCTAGAATACAGAAACGGTGAATATAGCGAAGTTTGGGTTGATACCCCTGCCGGAAAAGTGGCGATCGGCAAGCACCATCCTATTTCTGTAGTTGCTGGGCCCTGTTCTGTGGAAAATGAAGAAATGATCATCGCCACTGCCAAGCGAGTCAAAGCAGCCGGAGCGCAATTCCTCCGGGGTGGAGCCTACAAACCCAGAACATCTCCCTATGCTTTCCAAGGACACGGAGAGAGTGCCTTAGATCTCCTTGCTGCTGCTAGAGAAGCCACCGGATTAGGAATTATCACCGAAGTCATGGATGCTGCTGACCTTGATAAAATTGTGGAGGTAGCAGATGTTATCCAAGTGGGGGCAAGAAATATGCAAAACTTCTCCCTCCTCAAAAAAGTTGGGGCGCAGGAGAAGCCAGTGCTGTTGAAGCGGGGGATGGCGGCGACGATCGAAGATTGGTTAATGGCAGCAGAGTATATTTTGGCAGCGGGAAATCCTAATGTCATTCTTTGTGAGCGGGGAATTCGGACTTTCGATCGCCAGTACGCCCGTAACACCCTAGACCTAGCTTGTATTCCTGTCCTCCGCCAGTTAACTCACCTGCCGATCATGATTGATCCTAGTCATGGTACAGGGAAATGGGAATATGTGCCTGCTATGGCTCTAGCTGCGATCGCTGCCGGAACAGATTCTCTGATGATCGAAGTTCACCCCACTCCTGCTAAGGCTCTTTCTGACGGGCCCCAATCCCTCAACCCAGAGAAGTTCGATCGACTCATGGGCGAACTAGGGGTAATTGGCAGAGCCGTGGGACGTTGGAATATCCCGCAACCAGTCGTAGCTTTGGTTTAGTTTTTAGTAGTTACTTTTCCTAAATTTTTAAGGTCTAGATAAATCTGGATAAATTTAGATAAACTTGCACAAATCTGGACATATCTGGACGAATCTATAAATCTCGATCGGTTCTTAATTCCCTACAGCAAATTTCAGAGCAGCTTTCCTCTTGACTAGATAGATAGCTTATCTGACCTGTAGTTTTGAGAGCCGATCCCAGAGATATTTATAAAGATTACCAACCCCAAATCCTAGATGATGATTTCTGTTGGGTTGGCAGTACGTCTAGTCTCTGCATTTAGGAAAATGGTAACAAAAATAACTAATAGCTTTGGCTGATAATTCCATCCCTCTTTCGGATAAGATAAAGAAATGCTGAAGATGTCCCTCAAAGTTGGGGATTAAATCAACAACCTAAATTTAAAATTAAGTACATAGCTATGACTCAAGACGACGTTTTTGCAAAAGTAAAAGAAATAGTAACTGCTCAACTAGAGATAGAACCAGAGAAAGTTACCCCAGAAGCCAACTTTGCCAACGACCTGAACGCTGACTCCCTAGACACTGTAGAGCTAGTTATGGCGATCGAAGAGGCTTTTGATATCGAAATTCCCGATGAAGCTGCGGAAAAAATTATCACCGTTCAAGCAGTTGTAGATTACATCATTGCGAAAACAGAAGTCTCTGCCTAAATTCGACATACCTCGAAATATTGGCATTATTGGCGTTGGTGTAGCCTCTTTTAGTTAGATTCTTTTAATTAAATTTATTAGATTTTTTTTAATTATTGATGATTAGAGAATCGCTCTCACCCGGAACATTGACCTGAGCATGGAAACCAAAACCCTTTGCATATTATGACAAGCGTAGAACTAAAACGGGTTGTAGTAACTGGTTTGGGGGCGATTACTCCCCTAGGAAACAACCTAGCGGACTACTGGGCGGGTTTGATTAGTGGGCGGAACGGCATCGCTCCCATTACTCTTTTTGACCCTGCTCGCCATGATAGCCGCATTGCTGGAGAAGTCAAGGGTTTTGACCCCCATGATTATCTAGAAAGAAAAGAAGCAAAGCGCATGGATCGTTTTGCCCAATTTGCTGTAGCCGCCAGTAAACAAGCCCTCGCCGATGCGAATTTTCAGATCACTGATCTGAATGCCGAACAGGTGGGGATCATTATTGGTACGGGGATTGGGGGCTTAAAAGTCCTAGAAGATCAGCAGGAAATTTACCTCAACCGGGGGCCCGATCGCTGTAGTCCGTTCATGATCCCGATGATGATTGCCAATATGGCAGCAGGATTAACCGCAATTCACACCGGAGCCAAGGGACCGAATACCTGTACTGTCACCGCCTGTGCGGCGGGTTCCAATGCCGTGGGGGATGCCTTCCGCATGGTGCAGCGGGGTTTTGCTCAAGCCATGATCTGTGGAGGCACAGAGGCAGCGGTAACTCCCTTATCCTTTGCTGGGTTTGCGGCAGCGAGGGCTTTGTCTACCCGCAATGAGGAACCCCAAAAGGCTTGTCGTCCCTTTGATGTCGATCGCAATGGCTTTGTCATGGGCGAAGGAGCCGGAATTCTTTTATTAGAAGAGCTAGAACATGCCCTCAGCCGGGGAGCCAAAATCTATGGCGAAATGATTGGCTACGGAATGACCTGTGATGCTTACCATATGACCTCACCAGTGCCGGGGGGCGGTGGGGCAGCAAGAGCCATGCAATTAGCCATGAAAGATGCAGGGCTTGATCCAGCCCAGATTAGTTATATCAATGCCCACGGGACTAGTACCCAAGCCAACGATAGTACGGAAACCGCAGCGATTAAACAAGCCCTCGGCGAAAGTGCCTACAAAGTAGCAATTAGTTCTACCAAGTCTATGACTGGTCATCTTTTGGGTGGTTCTGGTGGTATCGAAGCAGTGGCAACCATCATGGCGGTGGCAAATGACCAAATCCCCCCCACAATTAACTTAGATAACCCTGATCCCCTCTGCGATCTAGACTATGTTCCCCATACCAGCCGCCAAGCCACGGTAGAAGTAGCCCTATCTAATTCCTTTGGCTTTGGGGGGCATAATGTCACCATTGCTATGAGAAAATATCCACAAACCTAACATTTATTCAGATAACCATCCCTAATCACTATGCCAGTAGCAACCCAGTCTCTATCAGAGCTTTGTATTAATTCCATTAGATTTTTGGCGATCGATGCCGTTGAAAAGGCGAAATCTGGACATCCCGGTCTGCCGATGGGAGCCGCACCCATGGCGTTTGTCCTCTGGGATCAGTTCCTGCGCTTTAACCCCAAGAATCCTGCTTGGTCTAATCGCGATCGCTTCGTCCTCTCGGCAGGACACGGCTGTATGCTCCAGTATGCTCTTTTACACTTGACTGGTTACGATAGCGTCACCCTTGATGACATCAAACAGTTCCGCCAGTGGGAATCCAAAACCCCCGGACACCCAGAAAACTTCATGACCTCTGGGGTGGAAGTAACCACAGGGCCTTTAGGACAAGGAATTGCCAACGGTGTGGGTTTAGCCATGGCCGAAGCTCATTTGGCGGCTCGATTCAATCAGCCTGATGCGACCATTGTTGACCACTACACCTACGTGATCCTTGGGGATGGCTGCAACATGGAAGGAGTTT
This sequence comes from Microcoleus sp. GA_180221_E-2-1-MAG-45_12, assembly GCA_020692245.1. Lineage (GTDB taxonomy): Bacteria > Cyanobacteriota > Cyanobacteriia > Cyanobacteriales > JAAUUE01 > JAAUUE01. The sequence continues at coordinate 23,425 of JAIMKT010000036.1, read as the reverse complement.
CTGGGGAAGCTTGTTCTTTGGCTGGTCACTTGGGTTTAGGGAAGCTTATCGCCCTTTACGATGATAACCATATTTCCATTGATGGCTCCACCGATGTCTCTTTCACCGAAGATGTGAGCAAAAGATTTGAAGCCTACGGTTGGCACGTTCTCCACGTTGCTGATGGCAATACAGACCTCGAAGGAATTGCCCGGGCGATCGCCGAAGCCAAATCTGTCACCGATAAGCCTTCCATGATCAAAGTCACCACGACGATCGGCTATGGTTCACCCAACAAAGGCAACACTGCTGATGTCCACGGAGCAGCACTGGGAGCTAGTGAAGTGGAACTGACTCGGAAGAATTTAGGCTGGGAATTTCCTCCCTTTGAACTTCCTCCTGATGCTCTGGCTCATTTCCGCAAAGCTGTAGAAAGAGGCGCCAGTGCTGAGGCTGAATGGAACGGAGTTTATGCTACCTACAAGAGTAAATATCCCACGGAAGCAGCTCAGTTTGAGGCTTTCTTGAGTGGTGTCTTGCCTGAAGGTTGGGAAAAGTCTCTGCCTACCTACACTCCAGAAGATAAAGGTTTGGCAACTCGCAAACATTCAGAAATCACCTTGAATGCGATCGCTGGCAGCGTCCCCCAACTCTTGGGTGGTTCTGCGGATCTCACCCACTCCAACTACACCCAACTTAAGGGGACAGGAGATTTTCAAAAAGGACAGTACGTCAATCGCAACCTGAAATTTGGAGTCCGGGAACACGGCATGGGTGCTATCTGTAATGGGATTGCCCTCCACGGTGGTCTGATTCCCTACTGTGCAACTTTCTTGGTCTTTGCTGACTACATGCGGGGAGCTATTCGCCTCTCTGCCCTTGCTGAAGCTGGGGTAATCTACGTGATGACCCACGACTCCATTGCTTTAGGAGAAGATGGCCCTACTCACCAACCTGTAGAAACCTTGGCATCTTTGCGAGCCATCCCTGAGTTACTAGTTTTCCGTCCTGCGGATGGGAATGAAACCTCTGGAGCCTACAAGGTAGCGATCGAGAACACCGTTGCTGCCAAAAAACGCCCTTCCCTCCTTGCCTTTTCTCGCCAAAACCTACCCAACCTCGAAGGCACAACCATTGAGAAAGTTGCCACTGGCGGTTACATCCTGTCTGACTCTGAAGGCACTCCAGAAATTATCCTAATTGGCACTGGTGGTGAGTTGTACCTCTGTGTCGATGCGGCTAAACAGTTACGGGAAGCTGGCAAGAAAGTCCGGGTTGTATCCCTACCCTGCTGGGAGCTATTTGAAGAGCAGGATGCTGCCTACAAAGAAGCTGTCCTACCCAAGGCTGTAACTAAGCGCCTCGTAGTGGAAGCTGCTTCTGATTTTGGCTGGCATCGCTACATCGGCGACGGTGGAGATATGATTGCGATCGAAGGCTTTGGTGCTTCGGCTCCGGGTAATGTGATCCTAGAGAAGTATGGCTACACTGTTGAGAATGTAGTCGCTAAAGCGAAAGCCCTCCTAGGCTAATAAGTTTTCTTGGTTCGTTCTAAGGTGGGTAATCTTGCCCATCTTTTTTTGTAGGTATTTAAAAACTTGGAAAATCTTGGTAATTCTATGACTGATATTAATGTTGACCTGACCAAAGCTGGTGATAATTCTTCTTTACGATCGCACCAACACCCCCTAATTCAAAAGATGGCAGAGGCGATCGAGGCATCTTGGCACAAATATCTAGACCTTTCTCCCTACCACATTCCTGAAGGTTTGGGTTATGTGGAGGGCAAGCTCGAAGGCGAAAGGCTGGTAATTGAAAATGTCTGCTACCAAACACCCCAATTCCGTAAGCTCCATCTGGAACTAGC
>JAIMKT010000036.1:10551-21432 GCA_020692245.1 Microcoleus sp. GA_180221_E-2-1-MAG-45_12 | reverse complement strand
TCGAACTTTACCTGCTACCTATACTCAAGAACTTCAGGAACTGCCGCCTCATAGTTTTAGCCAAGTCCGAGCCATCCCTGAATGGGGTGATATTTTCTCGCCCTTTTGTCTATTTATCCGTCCGGGTCTCGAAGAAGAGGAGCAGTTTTTAGCCAGAGTAAATCAATACTTAGCTATCCATTGCACCCAAGCCAGCCAAAGTCAACCGGAAGCCGAGGGGACATATCTCCCCGGACAGCAATACTACTGCCACAAGCAACAACAAAATGATAAAACTCGCCGAGTCCTAGAAAAAGCCTTTGGTCAAGAGTGGGCCGAAAATTATATGACTCAAATGTTATTTGATGTTTAGTATCTTTGTCGACATACTTATCGAAAATTGATCAAAAATTTAGCTAGAATATCCCTAAGATACTTTTGAAAACCCGATAAAATCAACTTAAAACAGGCTAATTAATAATTTTTAGCCTATATTCAACCTAAATTCAGCCCAATTCAGCCATAACTTAATAAATCTTGTCTTTCTATTTCCACTATTTACAATTAACCCAATTCCCAATAATTAACCCCAAAAAAACTTAAAAACACTTTCCCTCCAAAATTCTTTACCTCCCTCTACCTCCTCTACCCCCTTTCTCTCACCTCCTTCCCCTACCCCCCAATACTCCTATGGTCAGTTCCTCCCCTACTCGATCGAACAATTACGAGCCAGCTACCCCATCGGTACTTTTGGATACTGCGGTTCTCCGGGCAGCTCGCCAGATATATCGGACGTATTACGAAATTCATCCAGAGAAAATGCAACGACCTGTGGGGGTGGTGATCGATCGACAATCCCACCGAGGCAAGTTAATTTTTGGCAATAAACCAATTCTGCTCTATACCGAGTGCTTTGTCCCTTTTAATCAACTAGAAGCACCCTTATATTAATTGGATTGATAGCAATTATTAACTAAGAGCCTAAAGACTCTGACTAAGGGCTAGATTTTTTTGAGATCCCATAAAAAGCTTTATACCCATTATTATCCACTCGATTTTCTCAACATAACTTATAGCCTAGGTGTCACCAAGCTAACCTAAAATAAATTTAGATACACCATAAGAAAATCTAAACAATCTTTGATAATTCTAGAGAAATCTAGATAAAATTTTGGTCAACTTGAAATCTTAGCCGAGTCTTGACTAGGGCGAGTTCTCAGTAAATTAACAAAAACTTCTTAAACAAAAACTTCACAGGATAGATAGGACTATGACTAAAACTGTTGCTGAAATTATGACCCGTGACCCGATCGCCGTCACTCCCGCTACTCCCCTCAAGGAAGCAATTCAACTTTTGGCGGAGCGGCGGATTAGTGGCTTGCCCGTGGTTGATGAGCAGGGAAAATTAGTGGGGATCATTTCTGAATCTGATCTCATGTGGCAGGAAACTGGGGCAGAAAAGCCTCCCTACGTTATGGTTCTAGATAGCATTATTTATCTGCAAAATCCTCTGAAGTATGATCAAGAAATCCACAAAGCTCTAGGACAAACTGTGGGAGAAGTCATGACCAGCCACGTAATTAGTATTCATCCAGATAAATCTATCCGGGATGCTACCCAAATTTTGCAACAAAAAAAGATTCATCGCTTACCTGTTTTAGATGAAGCCGGAAAATTGGTAGGTATTCTCACACGGGGGGATATTATCCGGGCGATGGCAACAGATTTAGTCTAATTTAATTTCTGGGAAGTATCAGGCTAATAAATCCTATCCAAAACTAAAAATAGTTAGCAAGATATTTCAGAAGATTGTAGAAAGTTTTAGCTGATAACTTTAATCTGAAATTTAGTCTAGAATTTAGTCTAGAATTTAGCTTGAAGGTTGATTCTTAGTTTAATAATTTTTAATTTTAATTCAGTTTATAATTAGCTCTTAATTTTTTTAAATTTACAGGTTTATTTATGGATATTAATGACATCAAGGAATTATTAGATTCGGAAGATTTTGGGCATCGGTTACGGGGATTAAATCAACTACGGCAACTCGATCGAGCCACGGCTTTTACTTTAATTCAGCCCTTGGTGAAGGATCCCCAGGTGAGAGTTCGTTATGCGGCGGTGAGCCAGTTGGATACCTTGGGTCCAGAAGACTTGGAGACTACTTTTCAACTTCTCCATGAACGTCTTCTCCAAGACCCAGAACCTGATGTCCAAGCGGCGGCAGCGGATGTCATAGGAGCTTTGCAGATGCGGGAAGCCTATCCTGATCTGGAAAATCTCTACCATGAGAGTCCAGAATGGCTGGTGCAGTTTAGTATTGTGGCAGCCTTGGGAGAGTTGGGTGATCCTCGATCGTTCCCCCTGTTGTCTGAAGCAATTACTTCCCAAAATGAACTAATTAGAACCGCTGCCATTGGCTCCCTCGGAGAATTGGGAGACGTGAGAGGAGTACCTTTATTAATTCCCCACGCTGATAATGCTGATTGGCAGATGCGCTATCGAGTGGCGGAGGCTCTCAAGAAATTGGGCGGTACTGAGGCGATCGCTGCCCTAGAGATTTTGGCTAATGATCCCGTCGAACAAGTTGCTAATGCTGCTAGAGTTGAGTAGCTTGAAATCATCTAATAACTTTACTCTTTAAAAAAAATTAGTCTAATACCTGCTCAGGTTTAGCTTTTCCTATCCCTATGGACTTTAACTTAATAGTTTCCAATATTCTCAATCCACCAGTACTATTCTTCTTTTTAGGTATGCTAGCGGTATTTGTGAAATCAGATTTAGAAATTCCCTCACCATTACCAAAGTTATTCTCTCTATATCTTCTTTTTGCGATTGGTTTTAAGGGTGGGGTGGAACTGATCAAAAGTGGCTTAAGCCGAGAGGTAATTTTAATTATCTTAGCGGCTATTTTTATGGCTTGTGTCGTTCCAGTTTATACATTTTTTCTATTACGCATCAAGCTAGATCTATACAATGCCGCAGCGATCGCCGCTACCTATGGCTCCATCAGTGCAGTGACTTTTATTACGGCGGGTTCCTTTCTCCAGCAGCTAGATATTTCCTACGGCGGTTACATGGTGGCGGCTTTGGCGTTGATGGAATCTCCGGCGATCATTGTCGGGCTAATTTTGGTGAAGTTAGCTGCTCCTAGCGAAGAGGGCGATCGAGCATTTGCTTGGTCAGAAGTATTACGGGAAGCTTTTTTAAATAGTTCGGTTTTCTTGTTGGTTGGTAGCCTTGTAGTTGGTTTGTTGACTGGGGAACATGGTTGGGAAGTGCTTAGTCCCTTTACCCAAGGATTGTTCTACGGGGTTTTAACTTTCTTTTTGTTGGATATGGGATTAGTTGCCGCTAAACGGATTAAAGACCTAAAATCAACTGGATTTTTCTTAATTGGCTTTGCAATCTTAATTCCCGTAGTGAATGCAGGATTAGGGATTGGCTTAGCAAAGTTAATTGGCATGAGCCAAGGTGATGCTCTCCTCTTTTCTGTCTTGTGTGCCAGTGCTTCCTACATTGCTGTTCCTGCGGCTATGCGGATGACAGTCCCGGAGGCAAATCCTAGTTTATACGTTTCCGCTGCCCTTGCTGTCACCTTCCCATTTAATATCATTGTGGGTATTCCGTTGTATTTGTACGTCATTAACCTATTTTGGGCATAATTTTATGGAATCTGTGAAAAGAATCGAAATCATTGCCAACTCCCAAGAATTGAATCGACTTTTACGCATCCTTGACAAAGCAAAAGTTCCCGGCTACACCGTTATTCGGAATGTGGTTGGTCGAGGACAAAGAAGCAGTACTGATGATGATTTGGTAGACACGAGTACCAGCAATGCCTATGTAATTTGTTTCTGTCAGGAGGAATCCATCGCCCAGATCGAAGAGGAAATTAAACCAGTCCTCAATCGTTTTGGGGGTGTTTGCTTTGTTTCGGAAGCGATGCAAATTAACGCCTTAAAGTGTGTTGGCTAGTCCTAGACCTTAGTAGTACCAAATTATTTATTATCCAGTGGCAAGAGTCAGAGTCCGTCAGCATGTCAATCCCCTAGCAAATAAATATGCTACCCCGATCGATCCCCCTGATTGGTCGGCTATGTTTGCTAATCTTCAAAGTCCCCTCCATCTAGATATTGGCTGTGGTTGGGGAGATTTTTTGCTGCACATGGCAGAGTCAGAGCCGGGGTGGAATTTTTTGGGGCTAGAAATTCGCCAGCCCTTGGTAGATACAGCCAACCAACAAAAACACCTAGCTGGGTTAAATAATTTATGTTATCTCTTCTGTAATGCCAATAATTCCCTCGCCCCAATTCTGCAATCTCTTCCCACTTCGTGTCTAGCTAGAGTCAGCATTCAATTTCCAGATCCGTGGTTCAAAAATCGCCATTTCAAGCGTAGGGTAGTCCAGCCAGAAGTGGTGGAACTGGTGGCTCAGTATTTACAACCGGGGGGGATGGTGTTTTTACAATCAGATGTGGAGGTGATGGAGCAGGAAATGTTCGATCGATTCCAAGCCCACCCAGCTTTTAGCTATCAACCTCCAGAAGTTAATCTAGAAGTTACAGGATATAATTTAGAGCCTGATCCAGAAGTTATTCCAGAAACCAATTTAGAAACCAATTTAGAAACCAATTTAGAAATCACCCCAGAATTAAAGCTCCGGCAATTATGGCTCCAGACTGCAAATCCCTTTCCAGTAGCGACAGAGCGAGAAACTTCCACCCTCTCCCGTGGGGAACCAGTCTATCGAGCTATTTTCAAGAAATTGTAGTTGGATTAGCAAGTTAAGATTGAGCAGGTTAGCATTAGAAAATTAAAGCTAAAATCATGAGTCTTCCTGCAAATCAACTGGGCGAACAAAACTATAACCGGGCTAAGGCAAGTATCCGGCAGGCGTTGGCATGGTATTTACCGAAGACTAGGGAAAATATTGAGTTGGGGCTGGCGATCGACCCAGAAATTACTGCCTTGCAACGGGTGTTAGAAAAACTTGACCAGAGCCTCCTGCGAGTAGCTGCCTTTGGGTTGGTGAGTCGGGGGAAATCTGCGGTGTTGAATGCTTTGGTGGGGCAGAATATCTTGCCGACGGGAGCCACAAATGGGGTAACTCAAGCCCCTCGATCGATCCTTTGGCAGCCTAGTCCCAAGGTGCAAGTAGAACTAATTGATACCCCCGGACTGGATGAAATTGCCGGAGCCGCTAGAGCAGAGATGGCGCGCCGAGTTGCCCAGCAAGCAGATCTCATTCTCTTTGTTGTCGCTGGAGATATTACCCGCACGGAGTATGAGGCTCTGAGGGATTTGCGATCGCACCATAAACCGATAATTCTAGTATTTAACAAGATTGATCTCTACCCAGAAACCGATCGCCGAGAAATCTGTCAGCAACTCCATAAATTAAACATTGCCATTGCCCACAACATTTCCCCCGAAAGGATTGATATTCCCGATCAGGTTTTTAATACCATTTCTGATCCGATTTCTGACCCTCTCCTGCCAGAAGATATTGTCATGGTCGCAGCAGCTCCTGTGCCGATCCCGGTGAGAATTGAAGCCCTAGACGGTACGGTGACAGAAACATGGGAACAACTCCCGCCCCAGATTGCCGAACTCCAGCAAAAAATCCTCCAGCTCCTCAACGAATCCGGTCGATCGCTCCTCGCCCTCAATGCCCTTGTCCAAGCTAGAGACTTGCAAAATACTATTGCCGAGAAAATTGTAGACACCACCGCCCACCAAGCCGAAGCCCTGATCTGGCGCTACGTTCAATACAAATCCGCCGCCGTTGGTCTCAATCCCTTCGCTGTCCTCGATGTGGCGGGAGGTTTTCTCACCGATCTAGCCTTGATACGCAGTCTTGCCAAGCTCTACGGGCTACCTATTACTAGCTACGAAGCCGCCAAGGTTTGGCAAAAAATTATTGTTAGCTCTGGTTATTTATTTTTGGTAGAAATGGCTGGAAATCTGTTCCTTGGTTTGGGAAAGGGAGTCGCTTTGATCGGGGAAGGCTTGGGGGGAATTACTAGCTACGGCAGTGCGGCGATCGTCCAGGGAACTGTGGCTGGTTATGGAGCCTATCTGGTGGGGAAAGCTGCCCAGACCTATCTCCAACAGGGCTGTACTTGGGGAGAACTAGGAGCCAACACCGTCATCCAAGAAATCATTACCCAACTTAATCCCAACAGCATTATCTACCGCTTGCAACAGGAATCTTCAACCACTGGCAAATAATCATAAATACTAGAATCGATGGAAACTATAGCAAAGCAAGGGATAGTGAGGACAAATACTAATTTGATAAGACTTGATGAACAAGGTGCTTAAGCCCCTTGCCTGTCCTAAGCCATATTGTTGGGAACTAGTTAGGGCAACCACAGGGGATGATATCCGGCTAGGGGCAGTTCTTCTGGTTCTGGTAGTATGTCCGGCTGGTCTACTTCGAGTCTATTTAGGGGTAATGCCCAGAGGCTACCTTTGGTGATTTCTTGACCATCTCTAGTCCTCAGCCCCAGATCATTGACTGGCGGCATGGTGATTAGGGAATCAAAGAGGAGAGCTTTGCCATCGGGGGACAGGCTCATCTGCATGTTGCGTTGATCGGGAAAGATGAGGAGGGGTCTGATTTTGGCAGTGGCGATATCAATCATGGCTAGGTAGGGCTTTTCTTCGTAGGTTTCCCCTTCAATGAGTTCTGTGAGGAGACAATAGAGGGTCTGGCCATCGGGGTGATATTGACAATCCATGATGGAGCCGAGGGTTTCTAGGAGAAGTTCTTCCTTGCCTTGGTTGGTGACGTGGAAGAGCGATCGAGTGTAGTTGACATTAAATTTCACCATCGCAGCTCCAGCACCATTCCGACTAAAATCCATCACCCTGCCGAACTTAGGCAAAAATTCCCAATCTTGGGCAGCATTTTCCGCTGAGAGGGGAACGATCGCCACCCCTTGACCCTGAAGCACAGCGATCGAGCTACTATCGGGAGTAATCTCAAATTCTCCACTACCTGCCTGCTCTAGTCTTTGAGTGGTAAAAGTCGATAAACTATCGGAGCCATTTTTGCTTTTTTCTACTTTCCATAAACCCAAATCTGAGGGGTCATCCTGATTGATTCTCTGGGTAATAATCGTTTTACCATCAGGGGAAAGGTCAAATTTGAGGAGGTTGTAGGCTTTGTTGTCTAAAACTAGGTTCACTTCTCCGGCGGGGAGTGGCGGTTGCAGGGGTTCCTCTGGAGCCGGGAAAAACATGCCAGTAGTCACGGTGTAGAGTTGCTGGTTAATCCCTTTTTGGCCTTGTTGGGCTTGGGGAATAGCACTAAAGAGGAGTCGATCGGCGTTGGGATAGGCTTGAAATTCGGTGACGATGAGATCAGGGGCAGTCAAGATAGTCTTTTGATTCTGGGTCAGGTTTTGCAAAATTAAGCGTCCAGTTTCTTCCCCCGTCACCCCGATATAAACAAAGGCTCGATCGCGGCTCTTGAAATCTGCCAAAAATGGTTCTATTAGTCCCTGATTCTTATTCCCGGCATAGTAATCTAGGGTAGCCGTCTGATCCCTTGCACCTTCTAGTTTTAGCTTGTACTCCAAACCGTAGGGAGCCGGACTCAAGGGTGTATACGCCATTCTCCGCCCCGCCCAGCTAAATTTTCCCGGCAAGGGTGGTTCAATGCTCAAGCTCCTTTCCACACTCGCCTGATCCATGGGACGGCTAAAAGTCATGATAAAAGCAGCATCCTCTGACCCGACCAGACGGTTTTGCCAACTAAAATCCCGGACTCTAGGGATGGAATGATCCCCATTTCCGATCATGAGGGCAATTAGCACTGTGAGACAAAACATTAGCCCCATAGCAATGCGATCGAGGGGTTGCCGAAGCAAGAAAAACTGCTGCATAGGATTTAAGGTTAATTTCTAGGCGTTGTGATTAATTTTCTGGGAATTTATCGAATAATCTATTTAGTAATTTTTCGGTAATTTACCTAGGAATTCATCATTTAGTGACGCATCTAGTAATTTCTGAACTCCCATTATAAAGGACAGGTACAAATTTGTTAAAATTAGCCAGAGCCTAATCAGCCCTAAATCACCCAAAACAATTCTCAAAACAACTCCCAAAACCACTGCTATCATTAGTTAATTGCAAATTGCTGACAACTCTCAAATTTTTATCTCCAAACAATCTCTCCAAACAATCTGAAGTGTTTAATCTGCAAGTATTAATTACTAATTTATTAAGTCTATGAACGGACAGGCTATCAATGTACAGGTTGTGATTGCGGCGATCGCCTTTGCCATTTTGTGTTACCTAGTAATGAGTGATTTTAATAAAAGTAAGTAGAGCCACCCCATGCTATCGGTTATCTATTCAGAAAGATTTCTTGCCCACAACACCGGACGGTTTCACCCAGAGCGCGCCCAGCGTCTCACTGCCATTGTCGAAGCCCTCCACCAAGCTCCCTTTGCAGACCAACTAGAGTGGCAACAACCAACCCCCGTGGGCGATGTTTTATCCCTAGTCCGCCAAGTGCATAGCCCCGAATACGTAACCATGGTGGCAGAGTTGGCAGAAAAAGGTGGTGGCTTACTGGATGCAGATACTCCCGTGGCGGCGGATAGCTATGAAGTGGCTCTGTTGGCGGTGCGGGCTTGGTTAGATGGGGTAGATCAGGTGGTGGAGGGCGATCGATCTGCCTTTGTTCTCGCTCGTCCCCCCGGACATCATGCAGAAAGGAAAACTGGCATGGGCTTTTGTTTATTTTCTAATGCAGCGATCGCCGCCCACTACGCCCTAGGGAAACCGGGAATTAATAAAGTTGTCATTCTCGATTGGGATGTCCACCACGGCAACGGCACTCAAGATATCATCCAAGATCACCCCCGCCTTGCCTACTGCTCTCTCCATCAATCCCCCTGCTATCCGGGGACGGGCTATCCCGAAGAAGTGGGAAAATATAATAATGTCTTGAATATTCCCATGAGTCCGGGCAGCAGTATGGCTCAGTATCAGCCCGCCTTTACCGAAAAAGTGATCCCCTTTCTCCAAAAATTCGCCCCAGATTTATTGATCATCAGTGCTGGCTACGATGCTGCCAAGGACGATCCCCTCGCTGCCATCAATCTCACCCCTCTGGATTACTACACCTTCACCACCTACTGCCGACAGGTCAAGAGTAAAATTCTCTTTGGCTTGGAAGGAGGCTATCACCTAGGAGCCTTATCCGCTTCAGTGGTGGAAACTATTAAGGCTTGTTTGGATTAAAAAACTTAGGTGCAAGGTGGGTATGGCAAAAATAGTTGAAGATCCCAAAGTTAAAGGGACGATCGCAGGTACGAAGGTTGCTCTGATTTTTTTAATTGCCTTAATCGTCTTTCGTTATCCCACCGGGTTTAGTATCATTCTGGCGCTGGTAGCTGGTTTTAGTTATGGCTTTTTGTCAACTTGGTGGCATGGAAAAGATGAAATCCTGCCCCCTTTGGGAGAAGTAGTAGAAATTCCGATTCTGAAAGGGCGGCAGGTTAATAATCTGGCTCAGGCGAGGGAAGCCCGAAAAAAACTAGCTGAGGAAAAAGCAGAACGGGCTAAAGCTCTGAAGGCAAAGCAAGCAGCTAAAAACCGGGGCAGAACTGTCTCTAATGCTCCTGCTTCTCCAGATGTAAGTTCTGATATTGATACTGATGCTGATATAGCTAATGATGATGGGGATAGTAATAACGATGTTGATCCTGAAAATACTTAGCCAAATAATTAGCCAGACCTATGACGATTATCACTCCAGAATTTATTCAAGGTATTATTCGATCAGGGGCGTTGGCAAAAGCAAGGCAGCGAACCCAGAACGGCACAGCCCAACCCCAAAATAAGGCTCGTTGGCACAAGTTCTCCACTTGGACGCTGATCTGTGAAGAAATTCTAGATACGGAACAAGCTGATGATTGGTATGACGATATTATTGCGGAACTCGATCGCCGGGGCTTTAGTCCCCAACAGGTGGATAAAATGCGCTACCTTGCGTGGCAGACGGCTGGCTGGCTCAACTACGATAGAATGGCTTGGGATTGGTGCAACCTCGATGAAACAGATATGAAAACAGCCCTAGCTTGGCAACTCCGGGATGGATTGATTAATCAGCAACAGTACGATGAGGGATTACTTTCGATCGAGCATTACACTCTCTAGCTTTTAACTAGCTTTTAAATATTCTGCCTCTAAAAATTCTAATGAATAGACAAAAAAATCGACTCTGGGGAAGCAAGCTGACTCTTGTTTTGGTGGGAGGATCGATCGCCCTTCTCGGTTTCTGCTATTTCTCTGATCCGGCTTTGGCTCAAGGCATTAATAATTCTCAGGGATTTAATCCCCAATATCTAATTCGGGACTCTTTGACATGGGTAGAAAGCCTCGGAGTCTTGGGTGGGGTGGCGTTTATGGGGATTTATATCTTGGCTACCATAGCCTTTCTGCCCGCTTCTCTTCTAACCCTTGCAGCGGGGGTCGTATTTGGGGTGGTGTGGGGTTCGGTGTATGTATTTTTGGGGGCAACCTTGGGGGCGATCGCTGCTTTTCTGGTGGGGCGCTATCTGCTCCGGGACTGGGTCAGCCAAAAAGTTGCTACTAATCAAAAATTTACCGCTATTGATACTGCCGTTGCCCAAGAAGGGCTAAAGATTGTTTTGTTAACTCGCCTCTCACCAGTTTTTCCCTTTAACCTCCTCAACTACGCTTTTGGAGTCACAGGTGTTACCCTAAAAGACTACGCCCTCGGATCGATCGGTATGATTCCCGGTACGATCATGTACGTTTATATTGGTTCCCTTGCGGGGGATGTGGCGAAAATTGGTACTGCTAACCAGCCCACTGACTCAACTCTGCAATGGGTTATTAATATAATGGGGTTAATAGCCA
>JAIMKT010000036.1:5413-10545 GCA_020692245.1 Microcoleus sp. GA_180221_E-2-1-MAG-45_12 | reverse complement strand
CCGTCACCGTCTTTGTCACCCGCATTGCCACCAAAGCCCTAAATACGAAAATCAGTGAACAGTAAACAGCTATATGTCTAGTCCCCTTGCCACGATTTCTTTGCAACAACGTCGATCGATTCTCGCCAGTCCTCAAGAGCAGATTGATCTAGTTAATAGTGTGAACCTGTCTCATCTGCCAGAAGCGGGGGATTTTGATGGAACCCTGAAAAGCCATAATTGGCAACAACTCACGCCAGCCAAGTTAGAGATTTTCCAGATTAACCTCGGTAAATTGTGCAATATGACCTGCCGCCATTGTCATGTGGATGCGGGGCCCGATCGCAAGGAAATGATGGATCGGGAAACTATCGATGCTTGCCTCCAAGCCCTAGACCAAACGGAAGCCCACACCGTGGATATTACTGGGGGAGCGCCAGAATTAAATCCCCATTTTCGTTATTTGGTAGAGCAGTGCGTAGTCCGGGGAAAGCACGTGATCGATCGCTGCAATCTGACCGTGCTGTTGTTGCCCACCATGAGCGATTTACCAGAATGGTTAGGGGAACGGGGGGTAGAAATTGTCTGCTCCTTGCCCCATTATCGCCAACTCAATACCGATAATCAACGGGGAGACGGCACTTTTGAGCAATCAATTCAGGCTTTAACCCGTCTCAATGCCGTAGGGTACGGGCAGGGTAATCCGCAAAAGCAATTAACCCTAGTCAGCAATCCTGCCGGAGCTTCCTTGTCTTGTAATCAAGCTGCCCTGTTGGAAAAAATGTGGAGAGAAGCCCTCCTCGCCGAGCATAATATTACCTTCGATCGCCTGATTGCCATTAATAATATGCCCATTTCCCGCCATCTCGAATGGTTACAAGAAGCAGGAGAACTAGAGGCTTATCTAGAGCTATTGGTGAATTCCTTCAACCCCGCCACGGTGGCTGGACTCATGTGCCGCAATACCCTTTCTGTATCTTGGGATGGTCGCCTTTTTGACTGCGATTTTAACCAAATGCTGGATCTAGAAATTCAACAAGATGCTCAACGCCCACACATTCGGGATTTTGACCCCCAACTCCTCGCCCAACGATCGATCGTCACGGGTCGGCATTGCTTTGGTTGCACAGCAGGGAAGGGCAGTTCCTGTGGGGGAGCGATCGCTGACTAGGAAGCAGCTAAAGCCGTTACTAACTGTGCAGACTTGGGAATGGAAGCATAAAACAAAATTTGGTGTAGCGGATAATTATTCCCTGATAACTGATAACTGTTCACTGTTATTGTTGTAACGGAATTCTAATAATAAAACTAGCTCCCTCTCCCTGTTGAGATTCACAACGCAAGGAACCCCTGTGTCTTTCCATAATAATTTGGTAACTGATGGACATCCCTAAACCTGTACCTTTGCCGATGTCTTTGGTGGTAAAAAAGGGATCGAAAATTCTTTGTTGTACAGTCTGAGGAATCCCCGCACCATTATCACTGATGGTAATTTGTACTTGGGGATTAGCTAAATTATCTATATTGTCCAAACTATCAACAAGAGTAGTATGAATACGAATATGGCTAGGATTTTGCTGACATTCTGCGAAGGTGCGCTGGCTATCTCGTTCCTCTAGGGCATCGATCGCATTGGTAATGATATTCATAAATACTTGATTCAATTCCCCCGCATAGCAATCTACTGGAGGAATCTCGCTATATTCTTTGATCACCAAAATTTCTGGCTGATTAGATTTTGCCTTGAGGCGATTTTGTAAGATCATGAGAGTACTATCGATGCCTTCGTGGACATTGACGGCTTTCATGGCGGCTTCATCCATGCGGGAGAAATTACGAAGAGAATTGACAATTTCCTTGATGCGATCGGCTCCCACTTTCATCGAACCCAGAAGTTGAGGGAGATCAGTTAAAAGAAATTCTAGGTCAATGGCTTCGGCTTCGGCTTCAATTTCGGGAACCGGGCTGGGGTAATGTTTTTGATAGAGTTCCATCAAGCGGATCAAGTCTTGGCTATATTCGCTGGCATAGTTGAGATTACCGTAGATAAAGTTCACCGGATTATTAATCTCGTGGGCAACTCCAGCGACTAACTGACCAAGGCTAGACATTTTTTCGCTTTGGACTAGCTGCCCTTGGGTGCGTTGAAGTTCTCGTAAAATTTCCTCTAGTTCCTTGGCTCTAGATTCGGCTTTTTGGTAGAGATCTGCTTGGTTGAGGGCGATCGCTAACTGCTCCATCACTGTCTGTAACAATTCCACCTCTTCATCCAACCATTCTCTAGGTTGCTGATAATTGACACAACTAAAAGTAACAAAAAGATTATCACTTAGTAGAGAGGGAAGCGTAAGTAAAGATCTTATCCCTAAATTTGTTTGTAATATATCCTTTATTTCTTGATCTTGATAGATATCAACATCATCTACTTGCAAAATCTGTAATCTCAGCAAATGTTCACTAATCAACTGGATACTAGAAACTGAATACTGTTTGGGAGTATCAGGCAAGCTTGGTATTTTGGATTGAGATAAGACTTCCCAGTAGGCTGCTTGGTCTTCCTGTGGTGGCAAATATTTAGCAATGTGGCAGTCATCAACATTCAAGAAACTACGAATTTCTGTCACTGCTTTTTCTAAAATTTCATTAAAATCTAGGGAACTCCGAATATTATTTGTCATCCGATTGAGCAGTTCTTCTCGATTTGCCTTTTGTTGCAATTGTTGCTGGGTAGCTTTAGCAGATCGAATATCTCGGATGATGGCAGCCAGATACAAAGGTTGACTAGTTACAGGGTCTTTGATTAAAAAAACATTGGCATGGGCAGCTATTTCTTCCCCAGTAACAAGATGTTGGAAAGTGCGTTCCCCCTCCCATTTCCCCTTGGTCATAATCTCATCAATACTTTGAAAAATTGATTCCCGCTCTTGTGGGGCAAATAAATCAATAACTTCTTTAGTTCTAGACACTTCAAGGCTCTCTAAGCCCACCAACTCTAAACCCGCCGGATTGGTATAGAGAAGTTTTCCCTCCAAGGAAGCAATTCCAATAAAATCACTGGCATTACTGACGATCGCTGCCAAGTTCCGCCGTTCTTCTTCCGCTTTGACACGCTCCGTAACGATTTCGGAATACAAAAGAATCCCCCCAATTTCTCCCTGAGCATCTCGCCAAGGTAGGGATTGCCAACGCACATAGTCAACAGAACCATCCCCCCGGATAAAAATATCTGCTTCACAGTTTTCGGTAGCCCCTGCCAAGCATCTCTGATGTGAGGCTTTCCACTGTTCGGGTAAGTCGGGGAATAGTTCATAGTGCGATCGACCAATAATGTCTTGTCCTACCAAATTATTATCAGCCAACCAGCAGCGATTAGCGACTAGATAGCGCATCTCTTTATCAAATAAGGCAATGGGAACAGGAGTATGCTCCACAAAGGCTTCGAGGATTGCTGCTTGCTCTCGTAATTGTTGCTCGGCAGCTTTGCGATCGGTAATATCTTCACAAATAACTAGTAAAGTTTGGGGAACTCCATTTTGATCTAGAATTGGCGTTTTTTTTGTATGAAAAATTCGATTCTGCCCCGGCTGGGATTGGACTAGCTCTTCAGGAATATCTAAGATTTGTCCATTATTCAAAACTTCCCGATCTTTCTGGTTAAAAAATTCTGCCTGCTCTGGCGGAAAGAGATCATAATCATTTTTCCCTA
Organism: Microcoleus sp. GA_180221_E-2-1-MAG-45_12; assembly: GCA_020692245.1. GTDB lineage: Bacteria > Cyanobacteriota > Cyanobacteriia > Cyanobacteriales > JAAUUE01 > JAAUUE01. Next base: position 6,860 of record JAIMKT010000036.1, on the reverse strand, counting down.
GTAAATCCTCAGCTTTGAGATTAAGCAGTTCTTCCCCCGCCCGATTACACAAAATAAACTTTAGGTCTTGAGCATCTTTGGCAAACACAGCTACAGGCAGATTTGTCAGGACAGATTCCAGAAAGGTCTGAGTTTCTAGGAGTTTGGTTTCCATCAGGGCTTGGTAGCGCTTTTCACTCTGGCGAATTTCTTCTTCCTGCTCTCGGAGGACTGTTTCTGCTTCCTTTTGGGCAGTAATATCCCTTGCCACGGCGTACATAAACTTGCTATCGGCAGACATGGTGACACGCCAAGCAAGCCAAATGTAGGAGCCGTCTTTTTTTCGGTAACGATTCTCGAAGTTGGGGACATCTTGACCCTTTGCAAGTTTTTCAGCTTCGGCAAGGGTGGCGGGGATATCTTCGGGGTGGACAAGTTCAATGAAGGGATGGGCTTTTAGTTCTGCCTCGGTGTAGCCTAGGGTTTCTAGCCAGATAGCATTAATTTTTTGAAAATAGCCTTCAATACTGATAATAGAAAGTAAATCTAGGGAATTGAGAAAGAAGTTATCAATATCTCTAAGGGGATTAAGGGAGGTATTTTGGACGATCGACAAAACTCCAGTAACTTGCCCTTGAGCGTCAAGCAGGGGATAGTTGCACCACTCACAGCTAATTATTTCCCCAGTCTTGGTAATGTTGTCATTGATGTTATTATTTTTCTCTGTTTGTTGGGGTAGTGACTGGAGGAGATCATGCATAGAGGGATGTAAACTCTTAGGAATGATCAATTCGACAAGATTTTGACCGATCGCTTCTTCCTTGGTATAACCAAAAATATCAGTGGCGGCTTGATTCCAAGCTAATATCTGCAAATCTGTCCCCCATTCGATCGTTGCTAAAGGGTTCAATTCAAACAATAGATTTAACTTTTGCGTCATATTTTGACCAGTAACCATCAGCAACACCAGAATGAGAGTTTATAAAAATAACTATAACTTTAACTATAGCCGTAACTAAAATTTTCCACCATCTCTTTATTATAAAGATATAGAATTTCATCCGCCACTACAGCTAAGAAAACGTGTATTTTTAGTGTATTTTTAACAGAAAGTATTGAGCATGACAGTTAACTATTCCTAATTATTTCTCAATCATTCCCCAATCATTGTAACGACTATTGAAGACTCTGACGATGGTTTACAAAGTCTACAAAATATAAAGAATATCTAAAAATTTGGGTATAAATTCAGTTAGCAATCTAGTTATAAATATGACCGTAAATCTAACTACAAAATCTAATTTTATACCCCAGAAAATCATTGGTTTGACTGGGGGGATTGCCAGTGGAAAAAGTACGGTGGCGAGTTATCTCCAAGAGCATTATGGCTTATTAGTCTTTGATGCAGATATCTATGCGAGGGAGGCGGTGGTAGAGGGATCGCCGATTTTGGAGAAAATTATCGATC
>JAIMKT010000036.1:0-5225 GCA_020692245.1 Microcoleus sp. GA_180221_E-2-1-MAG-45_12 | reverse complement strand
AATCTAGTGTTAGTTGTGCCACTATTGCTCGAAGCGCAGATGACAGATTTGGTAAATCAGGTGTGGGTAGTAGCTTGTACTCAGGAGCAGCAGTTAGCCAGATTAATCAGCCGAGACCAGTTAAGCCCCGCCGCCGCCCAAGGGAGAATTGATAGTCAGATGCCGATCGACCAAAAAATCCCCCTTGCTGATGTAGTTTTGGATAATACAGGCGATCGAGCCGAGTTGCTTACCCAGACCGATCGAGCCATGAGTTATCAGTGAACAGTTATCAGTTATCAGTTATCAGTTATCAGTTATGAGGTTGCTTACCCAAATCGATCGAGTTATTAGCTTACTTAACAACACCACTGAGGGGAGAACTAGCTTGAGCTTGACTGCGGACAGGAATTCTGCCAGCTAAGTATCCTAGCCGACCTGCGATCGTTGCCATTGCCATTGCTTGCGCCATTTGAGCCGGATTTTGCGCTTGGGCGATCGCCGTATTCACCAACAACGCATCAGCCCCCAACTCCATCCCCTGAGCCGCCTCACTGGGAGTCCCAATCCCGGCATCGATAACCACCGGAACCACCGCATTCTCGATAATAATGGCAATATTTTCGGCATTTCTAATCCCCTGTCCAGAGCCAATGGGAGAACCGAGGGGCATCAAGGTTGCACAACCTATTGCCTGAAGACGTTCGGCCAAAATCGGGTCAGCATTGATATAGGGCAGGACAGCAAAGCCTTCATTCACCAAAATTTCTGCCGCTTCTAGGGTTCCCACGGGATCCGGCAGCAGGTATTTGGCATCGGGGATCACTTCTAGTTTGACAAAGTTATTATCTTCCTGCCCCATCAGTTTCGCCATTTCTCTACCCAGCCGCGCCACCCGCACCGCTTCCTCCGCCGTTTGACAGCCCGCAGTATTGGGGAGCATCCACAGTTTTGACCAATCGAGGGACTGGGCTAGACCCTGCTGCCAATCAGTATTTGCTTGAACTCGCCGCACCGCCACGGTAACAATTTGGCAACCACTAGCAAGAATACTTTGTTGGGTTTCCTCGATACTGCGATATTTACCAGTTCCGGTCATCAGCCGCGATGTGAAAGTTCTTCCGGCAATAATCAGGGGGTCATCGGTGGGGATTGCTACAGGGGCGGGAGTAGAGGGAGTAGCGATCGAGGGCAGCACTTTAGGAGTAGCAGGGGTTGAGGGGCTAGAACCAATGATCACACCACCGGAAGGGGAGGGGACTTTGATCGTTGAGGCGGTGGGAGTTTTCAAGGTTGGAGCTTTGGGAGTAGGAGTTGTTGGCACTGGGTTAGAAGTAAGTTTGCTTTGGGCGAGGCGTTGATTTTCGAGGGCGGTGCGATCGCTGGGATTGAGGCTCAGGGCTTGGGTAAAAGAAGTAACGGCTTCTGGATATTTCCCCAAATTAACAAGAGTTAAACCCCGGTTTGTCCAAGCTTCGGCTAGTTGGGGTTGGTGTTGAATAGCTCGATCGAAAGCATCAATGGCTTCTTGGTTTCTCCCTAGGGCAGAGAGGACAACCCCCCGGCGGTTTAGGGTATAGCTATCGGTGGTATCTTGGCGCAGGACTCGATCGTAGGCTTCCAGAGCTTGGCTATAGTTGGCAACTTTTTCTAGTTCGATCCCCAGATTGTAGAGGGTATCAATATCATTTGGTTGGAGCTTGAGGGCGTGTTCGTGGGCAACAATGGCTTCTTGGTAACGCCCTAATTCCTGTAATTGAACTCCTTTGTTATACCAAGCAAGGAAATTATCTGGTTCTAGTTGAATGGCTTGTTCATGGGAGGCGAGGGCTTCGGCGTGGAGTTTGAGGCGTTCTAGAGCTACTCCCCGGCTAATCCAAGCTATGGCAACCTTGGGCTTGAGGTTAATCGCTTCTTCAAAGGCGGCGATCGCTTCTTCATAGCGTTCCTGGTTAAAGAGCGTCAGCCCTTTCTCATAAATATCAACAGGGGTGGGAGCTTGAAATGTAGCCATAGGTTAAGTTTAGAAGGTTAAGTTTAGATAATTTCTACTACTATAAATTTTTATGAGATACCGCTTACTCAAAAGAAAATTTTCCCACACCGACAGCAAAGTAATTAAAACATTCTCTCTTTGGCAGGGCAGGGCTGTTTCATTCTAGCAAAATGTGTAGCCCCCAAAGCCCGTGTCTAAGCCATCTTTGCCCAGTTGTTAGGGATAGGGGGATATCTAAAAAAGTCAGTCCCAAAAAGTAAAGATCAGGAAATTTAAAGGTCACGGTGTAAAAAGGCTTTTGCCGCCGCCCCAGTGTAGGTTGCGACTATCTGACCGTTGCCTACTAGTTGATATTTGTAGGTAACTAAACCTTCTAGACCCACGGGGCCCCGGGGCGGGAGTTTGTGGGTGCTGATGCCGACCTCGGCTCCAAAGCCATAGCGGAAACCATCGGCAAACCGACTAGAGCAGTTGTGAAAAACTCCGGCTGCATCTACTTGCTTGAGAAATGTCTGGGCGGTGTCTGGGTCTTCGGTCATGATTACTTCCGTGTGCTTCGAGCCGTAGGTGCTGATATGGTCTAGGGCGTGGTGAAAATCATCTACTACTTTGATCGCCAGAATTAAATCACTGTATTCCGTAGCCCAATCTGCTTCTGTGGTGGGGATGACGGGAATTATGGCTTGGGTACGATCGTCCCCCCGTAATTCAACCCCTTGTTTGGCTAACTCTGCTGCCACTAGGGGCAAAAAATCAGCAGCAATATCAGCATGAACTAATAAAGTTTCGATCGCATTACAGGCGGCGGGGTATTGGGTTTTGCTATCAACGCTGACATCCACAGCTTTGGTGAAATCAGCGGCTCGATCGACATACAAATGACAAATCCCGTCGGCATGTCCCAAAACCGGAATCTGGGTATTGCTCTGGATGAAACGCACAAAGGCATTGGAACCCCTAGGAATAATCAGGTCTATATACTGATCCAAACTTAACAATTCTAGAGTTTCTTCCCTAGTCGTCAGGAGTTGCACCACATCGGGGCTGACTTGGGTACTGGCTAAACCTTGGTGAATGGCTTTGACTAGGGCTGTACACGATCGCACTGCCTCCCGTCCACCTTTGAGGATCACCCCATTCCCCGATTTGATGGCAAGACTAGAGATTTGCATCACCGCATCGGGACGAGACTCAAAAATCACCCCCACCACTCCCAAGGGGCAGCTTAATCGAGTTAAAACCAAATCTGTGTCTAGTTCTCGGTGGAGTTGGATTGCGCCTACGGGGTCGGGGAGCCTGCCCACATCTCGGACTCCGGCGATCGCTGCCTTGAGTTTCCCAGCATCAAGTTTGAGTCGAGCCTGCAAAGCCCCTGCCACTCCTTCCTGAGCTGCTGCCTCACAGTCTGCTTGATTGGCTGCAATAATTTCTGAGGCATGGTCTTCTAAGGCTTGAGCAATGGCTTCGATCGCCTGATTTTTTGCCTCGGAGGATAAACCCGCCAATTCCCGCGCCCCTCGCCGAGTTTTCTGGGCTGCGATCGCTAGGGAGTTTTCCTGAGTTTGCTTGTTAGTTTCGTTAATTTTTAAGGCTGTCATAGGATTATTTTTAAGGTTATTTTACAACTATTTTATTCTTCAAAAAGTCCCCAACAAAGGTAATACTTTTTTCTTGAGTAGCTCTACTAAGGTTAAGTCCATATAATCATAATTATCGGGAATATTTAGACACACAACTCGTTTATTTTTGAGCCAAGGTTGAAAATTTTGGGACAATTTGCGGCGGTGGGCTGGTTCCATGACAAAAATAATTTCTGCCCACTGAATGGTTTCACTGCTTAAGGGGTTTTCGGCATCTCGATCGAGTCCCGCTGAATCTACCTCCAGTCCTGCATATTCACTAAACACTGCCTCAGCCGTGGGGCTACGTAATCGGTTCCGACTACAGATAAATAACAGTTTCATCAGATAATAGGCTAACAACCCAAATTTAGGAAAATATTTTATGCAGATTTCCATGTATCAAGCCACAATCCCTGTGCTGGTTCGTTCTTTGACTAATCTTGTGGCGATTTTGGAAAAGGGTGCTGCCCATGGGGAAGCGAAGAAGATCGATCCTGCGATACTGCTCAACAGTAGACTATATCCCGATATGCACCCTTTGGTGAAGCAAGTACAAATCGCTACTGACATAGCAAAAAATGGCTCGTCAAGGCTTGCAGGTGTGGAACCGCCGAAGTTTGAGGATAATGAAACTACTTTCCCGGAGTTGGTCGATCGACTCCAAAAAACCATTATTTACCTAAATACTTTAACCCCAGACCAAATTGATGGCTCAGAGGAAAAATCGATCGAGCTTCCCGTCCGTGGCGTAACTATGACGTTTACTGGATTGCCCTATCTCCTATATTTTGTGCAGCCCAATGTCTATTTTCATGTCACCACTGCCTACAATATCCTGAGACACAACGGCATAGAGCTAGGCAAAATGGATTTCATCGGTAAACCTGAATAAAACTCTTAATTACTAGTATCGAAATCTCAAGCAATAGAAGCACAGAATTACAGTTGCTCAATTCAACAACTTCTGTGTTTTTTCTAGGTTATTATGAACAAGATATGATATGAAACCCAGATCAAACTAATTTACGCTATTGCTAACCATTAATAAACTTTCTGAATTATATGTGCTTCGTAGTTGGCGTAATACATCTTCCTTTAGCTCAGTATCTCTTTCTTGATAGGAGGAAGCATAGCCTTTAGATTTTCTCTTGATTTTTATAAATGAAGGCATTTTTTTTAATTTAGCTTGTCGTGTAAAAACAGAGTGTGTAGATATTATTTCTTCTTGATCTTCCTTCTTAATTGATGCCTTACTTTCATAATAATGAAGTTTGAAATTTTTATATTTTTCGTATAAATGTTTTACATGAGCTTCACTTTCTTTTGAACGAAACCCTATTACTGAAGACGAGTTGATGATTTGAAATGAATTTAAAATCTCAATATCACTATCATAAGAAATAGATGTTACTAAATTTCGTTGTCCATATTTATATACTTTTGGATCGTACAGACAAATCATTAATTTAGGTGATAATGGAAGGAAAATCTGTAACCCAACTGAACTAAAGCTCGTAACTTCAGGGTGTTCTAGATTTCGGTAAAGCCAGTTATACATAAATACAGGATGATCGGATATGTAGAACTCTGATTGAGTTTCATTTTTGATAATATGATATTCTAAATCT
>JAIMKT010000035.1:11892-38485 GCA_020692245.1 Microcoleus sp. GA_180221_E-2-1-MAG-45_12 | reverse complement strand
ACTCGCTGGGGTGTGGAGCCACAACAAAAAGTACTGTTGATTTTGGCAGAGGTTCCCGAAAATGTGGGGCGATCGGCTCGGAATGTGTCACGGGTAAAGCTAATTACGGCTGACAGTCTCAATGTTTATGACATTCTCAAGGCTGACAAAATTGTCACTACCCCCGCTGCCTTGACCAAGATTCAAGAAGTGTATACCGACTAGGAGATTAAGAACATGGGCAGAATTGTCAGAGTTAATAAAGCCGATCGAGACCTGCCGGATCTAATCATCCGTCCGATCGTCACCGAAAAAGCCACCGTGGCACTAGAGCAGAACCGCTACACCTTTGAAGTTGTCCTCAAGGCAACCAAACCCCAAATCAAAGCGGCGATCCAAAGTCTTTTTGATGTCAAGGTGACAGGTGTCAGTACCATGACGAAGCCACCCAAAACCAAGCGAGTCGGCAAATTCTTGGGTTTCAAACCCCGCTACAAGAAGGCGATCGTCACCCTTGCCGATGGCGACAGTATTACCCTGTTCCCTGAAGTGTAATTAGCAGGCTTTCCCCGTACCGCCTACTTCATTAAATAATCTAAATCTAAGAAAATTATGGGAATTCGTACCTACAGACCCTATACACCCGGTACCCGTCAAGCCAGCGTCTCTGACTTTGCGGAAATTACTCGGTCAGAACCCGAAAAATCTCTGACCACTCACAAACATAACCCCAAGGGTCGAAACAATCGGGGTGTGATTACTTGTCGGCACCGGGGCGGCGGTCATAAACGTCTTTACCGGATGATTGACTTTAAGCGGAACAAGCTCAATATTCCTGCCAGAGTTGCTGAGATTGAGTACGATCCTAACCGCAATGCCAGAATTGCCCTCCTCCATTACCGTGATGGCGAAAAGCGTTATATTCTGCATCCCGTTGGTCTAGTTGTCGGGGCGATCGTCATTGCTGGACCCGATGCTCCCTACGAAATTGGTAACGCCCTGCCCTTGGGAAAAATCCCCCTAGGTACTAGCGTTCATAATGTGGAACTCCAGATTGGACGGGGAGCACAGATTGTTCGGGCAGCCGGGGCTGTAGCTCAAGTAGTTGCCAAGGAAGGGAACTATGTCACCTTGAAACTTCCTTCGGGAGAAGTGCGGATGATTCGCCAAGAGTGCTACGCCACGATCGGTCAAGTCGGCAACCTAGAACATAGAAATATTAGCTTGGGTAAAGCGGGACGGACACGGCACCGGGGACGCAGACCGACAGTCCGGGGTAGTGTGATGAACCCAGTGGATCACCCCCATGGTGGTGGTGAAGGACGGGCGCCGATCGGTCATGCTCGCCCCTTAACTCCTTGGGGTAAACCAGCCCTAGGCAAAAAGACTCGGAAGCCCAAGAAGCAAAGTAGTGCCTTGATCGTCCGTCGCCGTCGGAAATCCTCAAAACGAGGACGTGGTGGTCGTCAGAGCTAATGCTCAGGGTTGGTATCTGGTTAGTTTAGTTAATCAACTTAGTTAATAACTCCCTAGTTAATCTGCTAATTACACCATTGCCAACCCTAGCCAACAGCAACTAAAGCCCCAAAAGCCCAAGTAAAATACCCAAGAAAGCTACCCAAGAAAGATATGAGTCGTTCACTAAAAAAAGGTCCTTTTGTTGCCGATAGCCTCCTCAAGAAAATTGAGGTTCTCAATACTAAGGGAGAAAAGCAAGTTATTAAAACTTGGTCGAGGGCTTCGACAATTTTGCCCTTGATGGTCGGACACACGATCGCCGTTCACAACGGTCGCCAGCATGTCCCTGTTTACGTCAATGACCAGATGGTGGGTCACAAACTCGGTGAATTTGCCCCTACCCGCACCTTTAAAGGTCATGGCAAAACCGATAAACGAGCCCGTTAATCCTCATCCCCAGTTACTAATAATTCTTACTAAATAGATAGTTAAAAACTCTTACTAACTCTTATTCATAAATAGTTAAAAAGTAGTTAATAACAACTAAATGACTAACGAACAGGAATAATCCTATGGCTGTAGATACTAAAAGAGAGGAAGTAAAAGCGATCGCCCGCTTTATTCGCATGTCACCCTACAAAGTCCGGCGGGTGCTAGACCAAATCCGGGGCAGAAGCTACCGAGAAGCCCTAATTATCTTGGAATTTATGCCCTATCGTGCCTGTGAGCCAATTATCAAGCTCCTCCGTTCTGCCGCAGCCAATGCTGAAAACAACAATGGGTTCGATCGATCCACCCTTGTCGTGAGTACAGCCTTTGCCGATGGTGGTCCCAGCCTGAAACGGTTTCGCCCCAGAGCGCAGGGTAGAGCTTACCAAATTCGTAAACCAACCTGTCATATCACGATCGCCGTTGCCCCCGCCGCCGATTAGGTCACTCCCCATAGATTAATTAACAGCCTAACTGACTAAATTAATTACTAAATAACCAGTTACCAGACTAAATTAAAAGACTAAAGGAAAAACCCCATGGGACAGAAGATAAATCCAGTTGGTTTTCGGTTAGGGATTACCCAAGAACACCGTTCCCGCTGGTATGCCGACAACAAACGCTATCCTAAACTCCTCCAAGAAGACTACGCCATCCGCCAGTACATCGAGAAAAACCTTGCCAGTGCTGGGATCTCCCAAGTTCGGATCGAGCGCAAAGCAGACCAAGTTGACCTCGAAGTTCACACGGCTCGTCCCGGTGTGGTTGTGGGTCGGGGTGGTACAGGAATTGATACCCTCCGGACTGGACTCCAACAGGAACTAGGTAGCAACAGACAAATCCGCATTAACGTTATTGAAGTTCAACGGGTTGATGCTGATGCCGGACTAGTCGCCGAATTTATCGCCCAACAGTTAGAGCGCCGGGTTTCCTTCCGGAAAATTGTCCGCCAAGCGATCCAAAGAGCGCAAAAAGCTGAAGTCCAAGGTATCAAGATTCAAGTTGGTGGTCGTCTCAACGGGGCAGAAATCGCTAGAACTGAATGGACACGAGAAGGTAGAGTTCCCCTGCACACCCTCCGCGCAGATATTGACTATGCTTACCGTACTGCCAAAACTATCTACGGCATTTTGGGGATCAAAGTCTGGATTTTCAAGGGTGAAATTATTCCCGGACAAGAAGATGTGGCTACCTCCAACGCTGCTCCTCCCAAACAACGCCAGAAGCAACGTCGCCAGAAATTTGAAGACCTCTAATTTTTAGAATTTTAGCTTCACTAATTAATAACTTCTACTTAATGATTAACTATGCTCAGTCCTAAGCGTACGAAATTCCGGAAACAACAACGGGGCAGGATGGCGGGTCTTGCTCACCGGGGCAGTGACATCAACTTCGGAGATTTTGCCCTCCAAGCGATCGAGCCTTCTTGGATTACCGCCCGTCAGATCGAAGCAGGCAGACGAGCCATGACCCGTTATATCCGGCGGGGAGGCAAAATCTGGATTCGCATCTTCCCAGATAAACCAGTCACCATGCGTCCAGCAGAAACCCGGATGGGTTCCGGTAAAGGTAATCCTGAATTTTGGGTAGCCGTGGTCAAACCCGGCAGAATTCTCTACGAAATTGGTGGAGTCACTGAAGAAATCGCTAGAGAAGCTATGCGCCTTGCCGCCAACAAGTTACCTATCAAAACCAAATTTATTACTCGTCCACCCGCAGTGGTAGAGCCGGAATAAAACAGGAGTACACCATGTCACTAACAAAAATCGCTGACGCTAGAAAACTAGGTGAAGAGGAACTCGCCGCCGAAATCCTTGCTGCCAAGAGACAACTTTTTGAACTGCGATTCAAGAAAGCTACCCAAGCAGAAGTCAAACCCCACCAATTTAAGCAACTGCGCCACAAAATCGCCCAAATGCTTACCGTTGAAGGGGAGAGAGCCAGAATAGCTAAAGCTGAGGCAGCTAATCAGGCAAAGCAAGCTAAACAGGCTAGCCAAGTTGAACAAACTGAAACTAAGTAAAAACTAAGTAAGTTTAATTAATTACGTAGAAGTTTTAAGTAAAAACATAACCAAGTTATCTGAGTACAGACTATGACAGTTAAAGAAAAAGTTGGGGTGGTTGTCAGCGATAAAATGCAAAAAACGGTGGTGGTAGCGGTAGAAAACCGTTCTCCTCACCCTAAATACGGCAAAATTGTTGTCAAAACCAAGCGTTATAAAGTCCACGACGAAGAGAACAAGTGTCAATCTGGGGATCAAGTCCGGATTCAAGAAACCCGCCCCCTCAGTAAGACCAAACGTTGGCAAGTGATCGAAATTCTTGTAACTAAAAACAAGTAATTGTTGGGTGATTACCTAGAGATTTTTCTTTTCTTTGATAACTATCTGTAAGTAAAAATTATCTCTAAATCAAAAAATTACCCTAGTCTCAATTACCCACCAACCATTACCTCAAACTCCCAAAAACCATGATTCAACAGGAAACTTACCTAAATGTAGCTGACAATAGCGGCGCACGTAAACTTATGTGCATCCGGGTATTGGGTGGCGGTCGTACCTACGGCGGGGTAGGCGATGTCATTATTGCGGTGGTCAAGGATGCGATCCCCAACCAAGCAGTAAAGAAATCTGATGTCGTTCGGGCTGTAATTGTCCGGACTCGGAAAGCTCTCCGCCGGGACACTGGAGATAGCATTCGTTTTGATGATAATGCCGCAGTAATTATCAATGCCGACGGGAACCCCCGTGGTACTCGTGTCTTTGGCCCTGTGGCAAGAGAACTCCGAGATAAAAACTTTACCAAAATTGTCTCCCTAGCACCGGAGGTACTATAAATGGCGATCAATACTACCAGCAAAAACAAAAAGCCCGTCCGCTATAGAATGCATGTCAAGAAGGGCGATACTGTGCAGATTATTTCCGGTCGAGACAAGGGTAAGGTGGGAGAAATTCTCCGCACACTTCCAAAGCTCAGCCAAGTGATTGTTAAGGGAGTTAATGTGAAAACTAAGCACGTTAAACCCCAACAGGAAGGGGAAAAAGGTCAGGTCACGACTCTAGAATTTCCTATTCACAGCTCTAATGTCATGCTCTATTCTAATAAAGAAAAAATCGCCAGCCGAGTTTGCTTCACCTTCACTGAAGATGGTCGCAAGGTGAGAAAACTCAAGAAAACTGGGGAGATTATTGACTAGGAAATTGATTAATAAATTGACTAATAGATTAATTAATAGACAGTCGGTAATTATTCGGTAATTGACTACATAATTAACAATTATTTCTAGACCAATGAGCAGCAGATTAAAGACTCTCTACCAAGAGAATATAGTCCCGAAGTTAGTAGAACAGTTTGGCTATCAGAATGTCCATCAAGTACCCAAGGTAATGAAGATTACCCTAAACCGGGGTCTGGGTGAGGCTTCTCAGAATGCCAAGGCTCTAGAATCTTCCCTGGTGGAAATTGCCACAATTAGTGGACAAAAGCCAGTAGTAACTAGAGCAAAGAAGGCGATCGCCGGATTCAAAATTCGGGAAGGGATGCCCGTTGGCATGATGGTAACTCTCCGAGCTGAGAAAATGTACAACTTTCTCGATCGACTCATCAATCTTTCCCTCCCCAGAATCCGTGACTTCCGGGGTATTAGCCCCAAGAGCTTTGATGGTCACGGCAACTACAGCCTAGGGATTAAGGAACAACTCATCTTTCCAGAGATTGAGTATGACAGTATTGACCAGATCCGGGGGATGGACATTTGCATCGTCACCACCGCTGCGACTGATGCCGAAGGTCGGGCGTTGCTGAAGGAAATGGGAATGCCCTTTCGGGAAAGCTAGTAACTTAAAGGGGGAAAAATGGCAGCAACGGATACAATTTCAGATATGCTGACACGCATTCGCAACGCCGGAATGGTGCGGCATCAAACAACAAATGTTCCATCCACTAAAATGACTCGTAGTATTGCTGCGGTATTGAAGTTGGAAGGATTCATCGCCGACTATGAAGAAGTTGGTGAGGGCATAGCCAAAAATTTGGTGATTGCCTTGAAGTACAAAGGAAAAGCTAAACAACCTACTATTACAGCCCTGAAGCGAGTAAGTAGACCGGGTTTACGAGTTTACTCCAACAAAAAAGAATTACCCAAAGTTTTAGGGGGAATTGGCATTGCCATTATCTCTACTTCCCAAGGGATTATGACCGATCGCCAAGCCCGCCAACAGGGTGTAGGTGGGGAAATCCTTTGCTATGTTTGGTAATTAGCTTTGGCAATCAACTGAAGCTTGATTAGGCAGGGCATTGTCTATTGGATTAGGGAATATTTGCCGAACTAATTCTGCCATTCCTGCTTGACTCCAGAATTCTCTGGTTTTTACCTAGGGAAATATGTCAATGATCACAAGGTGTGCAGCCGGAAACTGTCACCATTAACGCGCACAAGGAGAGTTATGTCTCGGATTGGAAAACGTCTCATAGAACTTCCCGCCAAAGTAACCGTTAAGATTACCGGACAGCATGTGGCAGTTACAGGTCCTAAGGGCAACTTAGATCTGACTCTACCTGCGGAGGTCTTAGTCGAACAGGAGGGAACCACCGTCAAGGTTACACGCCGGGATGAATCTCGGAATGCTAGGCAGCGTCATGGCTTATCCAGAACTCTAGTCGCCAATATGGTGGAAGGAGTTTCCCAAGGATTTGAACGGAAGTTACAAATTATCGGGGTAGGCTACCGGGCGCAAGTTCAGGGCAGAAAATTAATCCTGAACGTCGGCTACAGCAAACCCGTGGAAATTGATCCCCCCGAAGGTATCACTGTAGCGGTGGAAGGTAATACTAACTTGACTATTAGTGGCATCAATAAAGAAATTGTTGGTAACACTGCGGCCCGGATTCGAGCTGTACGTCCCCCAGAAGTCTACAAAGGTAAGGGGATTCGCTACTCTGATGAAGTGGTCAGAAGAAAAGCTGGTAAGACTGGGAAGAAATAACGGAAAGAATAAATAGGCAAGCTGTTATGAAACTTACAAGAAAGGATTCTCTAAAGCGGCGGCATCGTCGGGTACGTCGGAAGGTGACTGGTACTCCAGAGCGTCCCCGGATGGCAGTATTTAGATCAAATCAACATATTTATGTTCAAGTAATTGATGATGTGCAACAGCATACCCTCGCAGCCGCTTCTACCTTAGAGCCGGAACTGAAGGGAGAATTGGACTCTGGTTCTAACTGTGCTGCATCTCTGGCGGTGGGCAAGTTGGTAGCCGAGCGGGCGATCGCCCTAGGCATTAAACAGGTGGTCTTCGATCGGGGCGGCAACCTCTATCATGGGCGAGTCAAGGCTCTTGCCGAAGCAGCTAGAGAAGCTGGGCTTGATTTCTAAAATTACAAACTCTAAAACTACAAACTATAGTCAATAAACTACAGTCAATAAAATAGATATTAACTTCATAGGAATTAGTTCATGGTAGAAGATAATAAGGCTACAGCCAAGAAAAACCGGGGCGGTAGAGGCAAAGGTCGCCAAGAAAAGGAAACTACTTGGCAGGAAAAAGTCATCCAAGTCCGTCGGGTTAGCAAGGTAGTCAAAGGCGGTAAGAAACTGAGCTTCCGGGCGATCGTCGTTGTTGGCAATGAAAAAGGTCAAGTCGGCGTAGGCGTTGGTAAAGCTGCTGACGTAATGGGTGCGGTCAAAAAAGGAGTTGCCGATGGCAAAAAACACCTAATTGAAGTACCAATTACCAAATCCAGCTCGATTCCTCATCCCGCAGATGGAGCCGCCGTGGGAGCCAAGGTAATGATTCGCCCTGCTGCACCCGGTACTGGGGTAATTGCTGGGGGTTCTGTGCGAATTGTGCTGGAATTAGCTGGGGTCAAAAACATTCTGGCAAAACAGCTCGGTTCTAAGAATCCTCTAAACAATGCTAGAGCCGCCGTTCAAGCTCTATCTTCCCTGCGGACTTTTGGACAGGTTGCTGAAGAGCGGGGCATTTCTTTGGATAATCTGTTTGCTTAGACTTGCTTGAATTTACTTAAATGTCCTTAGATTCTAAGACAGGCGATGCCCACAAACTATCTGGGGTAACTATCTAGGGGCTACCCACTAACTATCTCAATAATTACCAAAATTACTAAGACTAGGAAAAACTATGAGACTAGATGATATTGGACCACAACCGGGGTCAACTAAGCGCCGCCGTCGGGTCGGTCGAGGGATTGCTGCCGGACAGGGTGCTAGTTGTGGCTTTGGGATGCGGGGACAAAAATCCCGTTCTGGGAGCGGTACTAGACCCGGATTTGAAGGGGGACAACTACCTCTCTACAAGCGTCTGCCCAAGTTAAAGCACTTCCCGATCATTAATCGCATTGATTACACTGTTATCAACGTGGGTAAACTTGCCGAGCTGCCCGCCGGCACAGAAGTCACCCTCAAATCCCTCATCGATCATAAAATTGTCACCTCCAATGATGGTCCCTTGAAAATCTTGGGTAATGGAGATTTGGCTGTGAAACTTGATGTTAAGGCTGCTGCTTTTACTGCCAGTGCCAAGGAAAAAATCGAAGCTGCTGGTGGGACTTGGGAAGTTATTGCTGCCTATAAATAGAGTTTAGTCGCCCAAGGGAATCCTGTCCGATCTTGGAGCCTAAGGTTTATAGATTTCTCTCTAACCCGATCGCTTAATAAACTTCAACCTAGCCCATAAAGGGCTGAGATGACTTTGACTAGGTAGATATGGAAAAAACCCAGCAGGGCAAAATTTCTCCAGATAATATATATTGAATTTATATTAAAATCTCAAATCTTGGGTTTGATAAATCGTGGATTTGATAATAAAAGTTAGCGAGAAATTATCGGTAATAATTTATGGTAGATAGCAGAGATAAGACTCCCTCCGCTCAAGAGACTTTCATGCAGATGGCAAAGGCTGCTGGTCTGCGAGGGAGATTATTTTACAGTATTGGCTTGCTGATCTTGTTGCGCCTAGGGGTAGCAATTCCGATTCCGGGGATTGATCGAGTCTCCTTCGCCAGAGATATTAGAAACAGCCCGATCATTGGCTTCTTAGATACTTTTTCCGGGGGAGGGATTTCTGCCCTCGGTTTATTTGCGTTGGGGATTCTTCCCTACATCAACGCCTCAATTATTATTCAACTCCTCACCGCCGCAGTCCCTTTTCTAGAAAATCTACAAAAGAACGAAGGGGAAGCAGGTCGCCGGAAAATTTCCCAGATTACCCGTTATGTGGCTTTGGGATGGTCGATTCTCCAAAGTGCGGGGATCGCTCTCTGGGTGCAACGTTACGCGGTTAATCCGGGAATTATTTTCACGGTTCAAACTATGCTGGCTCTAATTGCTGGTTCGATGTTTGTCATGTGGATGTCAGAGTTGATCACCGAGCGGGGTATTGGTAACGGAGCCTCGCTGTTTATCTTTGTCAGTATTGTGTCGGTATTGCCTCGTTCCTTGGGACAAACCCTAGAGTTAGCCCAGAGTGGTGATGGACAAATTGTGGGTCGGGTTGCCATCTTGTTATTAGTATTCCTGATCATGATTGTGGCGATCGTTTTTGTCCAAGAAGGGACAAGAAGAATTCCGATCATTTCTGCTAAACGTCAAGTCGGGAAGCGATTATATCGGGAGCAGAAGAGCTATTTACCTCTACGCCTAAATCAAGGTGGGGTAATGCCGATTATTTTCGCTTCTTCTGTATTGATTTTGCCTGCATCCTTGGCACAGTTTGGACAAGGGGAAGGGGAGTTATCTGGCTTTAGTCAAGTATTGGCTCAAGTTGCTAATGCTCTCCGCCCCAACTCGATTCCCTACGTGATTGTCTACCTTATATTTATTCTATTCTTCAGCTATTTCTATGCTTCCCTAGTGGTGAATCCTGTGGATATGTCCCAGAATTTGAAGAAAATGGGAGCCACAATTCCGGGGATTCGTCCGGGGAAAACTACTAGTGAATATCTAGAAAAAGTGCTGAACCGTCTTACCTTGTTGGGAGCCTTATTCCTTGGGTTTGTGGCGGTGATCCCGACGGCGGTGGAAAGTGCAACAAATGTTACTACCTTCCAAGGTTTGGGGGCAACTTCTCTCTTGATTCTGGTGGGGGTAGCGATCGACACAGCCAAACAAATTCAAACCTACGTGATCTCTCAGCGTTATGAAGGCATGATCAAACAGTAGACATAGTCTATTCCTAAGGGATTTCGATAGGAATTTCGATCGAGGGAGTAATTACCAGCCTAAGCCCAGCTTAAGTAGTTACTCCCTTAATTATTTATTTCCTGAAAAATCAACTAGGTTTGACTGTTCTTGACTGTTTATTTATGGTGCTGCTGTATTTTTTTTGTCTACCTGAGTCGATCGCTAATTAACTTTAACTAATTGAATTAAATAATCAAATAATTAAATATATTTATGAGTAAAAATCGATTAATATTTCTTGGTCCTCCCGGAGCAGGAAAAGGAACCCAAGCCAAAATTCTGGCAGAACACCTAAATATTCCCCACATTTCTACTGGGGAGATTTTGAGAAAGGCAAAACAAGAAGGAACACCCGTTGGTCTCCAAGCTAAGGCGTACATGGATCGGGGTGATCTAGTTCCCGATAGTGTCTTGCAAGCTCTAGTCAGAGAAAGGCTCCAGCAAAATGATGCCCAGACTCAAGGCTGGATTTTAGATGGGTTTCCCCGGACTTTGGGACAGGCAAATTTTCTAGAAACTCTCTTGCCAGAAATCAAACAAACCTGTGATTTAGCAATCAATATCACCGTGGCGGATGAAATTCTGGTGGGTCGGTTAGCCAAGCGGGCAGAATTAGAAGGGAGAAGCGATGATACCGAAGAGGTAATTCGCAATCGGTTAATTGTTTATAGCCAAGAAACTGCTCCTTTAATTGATTTCTATCAAAAAAGTTCAAGCACACCTTTAGTGACGGTAGATGGCGATCGAGTCCTAGAGGTAATTACTGCTGAACTAAAGGAACTTACCACTTAACTTAACTACTTCAAAAAGATTTCGAGGTTATACCCTAAAATGGGGATAGTTTTGGATCAATAAAATATGTTAAAATTATAGACTGAGAACTGGGCAAACTTGAGGTTATAGGAAATTGGCTAAACAAGATCTGATTGAAATGGAAGGGACGGTGATGGAGTCTTTACCCAATGCGATGTTTCGTGTTGATCTAGACAATGGTTTTAATGTATTGGCACATATCTCTGGCAAGATTCGTCGGAACTACATTAAAATTCTCCCCGGCGATCGAGTCAAAGTAGAACTAACCCCCTACGACTTAACCAAAGGTCGCATTACCTACCGCCTCCGTAACAAAAAATAACTAAAAATCCCAAGAAAAATTTAATTTCTCTAGAAAAAATTCTTATAAAGTGCTATAATCAAGAGCTTGCAGTTATTGATAAAACCATGAAAGTACGCGCATCCGTTAAAAAGATTTGTGAAAAGTGCCGTGTCATACGCCGACGCGGACGAGTGATGGTAATCTGTTCCAACCCGAAGCATAAGCAACGTCAGGGATAGTTTATTGGAGTTATCGAGAGAAACTTTGTACTATAGCTAAAAAATAGGGAGTAATTAGTGTGGCTAGGATAGCTGGTGTAGACCTGCCCCGTGATAAGCGGGTAGAAATTGGTCTAACTTATATTTACGGAATTGGGTTGACAAGAGCGAAGGCTGTAATCAAGGCAACGGGGGTAAATCCTGATACTCGTGTCAAGGATCTTACTGATGCTGAAGTTGCGGCTCTTAGAGGCAACATTGAGACCAACTACCAAATCGAAGGGGATCTCCGGCGTTGGGAAGCAATGAATGTCAAGCGGTTAATCGACATCGGCACTTATCGGGGTCGTCGTCACCGCATGGGCTTGCCAGTTAGAGGACAACGGACACGGACTAATGCCAGAACTAGACGGGGCAGAAGAGTCGCAGTGGCTGGGAAGAAAAAAGCTCCTAGTAAGAAGTAGTATCCCTAGAGCGAAGCTAGAAATTATTCCTCTTCTTCTGAATTGCTCTAGAAAATTAGTTTATTGACAAAATTACAGTATCGAATCCAGTAACTAAATAGATATGGCACGACCAACTAAAAAAAGCAGTACAAAAAAAACTAAGCGTAATGTACCCAGTGGTACAGCGTATATTCAGTCTACCTTTAACAACACCATTGTGACGATCGCTGATACCAAAGGAGATGTCATTTCTTGGGCTTCTGCTGGCTCCAGTGGATTCAAGGGCGCCAAAAAAGGTACTCCCTTTGCAGCTCAAACTGCGGCAGACTCGGCAGCACGACGAGCTGTAGATCAGGGAATGCGTCAGTTAGAAGTAATGGTAAGTGGTCCCGGAGCCGGAAGAGAAACTGCCATCCGCGCCTTACAGGGAGCTGGCTTAGAAATCACTTTGATTCGGGATGTTACGCCGATTCCCCACAATGGCTGCCGCCCCCCAAAACGTCGGCGAGTATAGGCTTGTTGAATTCATGTCTAGAGCTACATCTAGAACTAATATTTAACTAAAATTTACTTTTAGCTTTTATCTTAACTCTCAGAAATTGGGGCAACCCTCCAGAGTGCAGCCTCAAGGCTTATTCCTGAGTCAAGAAAATTTCTAAGCTGGTAACAACTGCCAATGCTTACAAGCCAAAATTTCTAATCGGCAGAAGAGGTAACAACGTGGCACAATTTCAGATCGAGTGTGTAGAGTCCAAAACCAACAAAGACCAAGGTCATTATAGCAAATTTATTCTGGAACCTCTAGAGCGGGGTCAAGGAACTACTGTGGGTAATGCCCTACGGCGGGTACTTTTGTCTAATCTTGATGGGTCAGCAGTGACAGCAGTGCGGATTGCTGGAATTACCCATGAATTTGCAACTATTCCGGGTGTCCGAGAGGATGTTTTAGAAATCCTTTTGAATATGAAGGAAATAGTTTTTAAGAGCCATACAAACACGCCCCAGATTGGTCGAGTTGCCATTACAGGGCCTGCCACCGTTCGCGCGGCTCAGTTTGATTTGCCTTCGGAAGTCCAAATTGTAGATCCGGGTCAATACGTGGCAACTCTGGCAGCTGGGGCGAAGTTAGAAATGGAGTTTCGGATTGAGCGGGGCAAGGGCTATCGGGCGATCGATCGGGGTCGGGAAGAAGCTAGCTCCCTTGATTTTATGCAGATCGATGCTGTTTTTATGCCTGTAAGTAAGGTTAATTACAGTGTTGAAGATGCCAGAATTGATGGTTCTCTAGAGCGCGATCGCCTGATCATGGAAATTTGGACTAATGGAAGTCTGACTCCCCAAGAAGCCTTATCCCAATCAGCGAATATTTTAGTCGGATTATTCAATCCCCTCAAAGATATTAGCCTCGAACCCATCAAGGACGAGTATCCCATGGATACAGATCCCACCAGTCAAATCCCGATCGAGGAACTCCAGTTGTCGGTGCGGGCTTACAATTGTCTCAAACGGGCACAGATTAATACCGTGGCAGACCTCTTGGCTTATACTCAAGAAGACCTGCTGGAGATCAAAAACTTTGGGCAGAAATCTGCTGATGAAGTCATTGATGCTCTCCAAAAACGCTTGGGTATTACTCTCCCCCAAGAAAAAGCGGGTAAGTAATTTCCCCAATTTTTTGCTATTCCTAACCCTATTAATTACTTAGATATTGGATAACTATTATGCGTCATCGTTGTCGTGTTGCCCAACTAGGCAAACCTGCTGACCAAAGAAAGGCTCTCCTCAGAGCTTTGACCACGGAACTGATCCGCCATGGCAAAATTACCACTACTAGAACTAGAGCGAAAGCCATGCAGCCGATCGCTGAAAAGATGATCACTCTAGCGAAGGATGGCTCCCTCGAAGCCCGCCGTCAAGCTCTAGGCTATATTTACGACAAGCAACTGGTACATAAACTTTTTGCCAATGTCCAAAGTCGCTACGGCACTAGAGATGGTGGCTACACCAGAGTTCTCCGGACTATTCCTCGCCGGGGAGACAACTCCGAAATGGCTGTGATCGAGCTACTGTAATGAATCCTTCTGGTCTACCTAACCAAAGGGTGGCTTTGTTGATTCAATACTCAGGCACAAACTTTTCTGGATGGCAACGTCAACTCCATCACCGTACAGTCCAAGGAGAAATTGAAGATATCTTGACTAGAGTTCAAGGTAAACCAATCATTCTGCATGGGGCTGGGAGAACTGATAGTGGTGTACATAGTTCGGCAATGGTGGCTCACTTTGATGCTGTAGGTACTATTCCCCCCCAGAAATGGGCGGCGATCCTAAATACTCAATTACCAGCCGATATTTTTGTCAGAGCTTCCACAGGGGTTCCCACTGATTGGCACGCTCGGTTTTCCGCCAGTTATCGCCGCTATCGTTACACTATCTACACTGCTGCCCTCCCTAACCTGTTTATCCATCCTTGGTGTTGGCACTACTACCATGCTCCTTTGGAAGTAGAAAAGATGCGGGTAGTGCTGGAGCCTCTGGTGGGCAACCATGATTTGGCGGCTTTTCAGAGAGCGGGATCAAAACGCCGGGATTCCCTTGTGGAGATGCAGGAGGTGGCTTGTAATCGAGAGGGG
Organism: Microcoleus sp. GA_180221_E-2-1-MAG-45_12; assembly: GCA_020692245.1. Taxonomy (GTDB): domain Bacteria; phylum Cyanobacteriota; class Cyanobacteriia; order Cyanobacteriales; family JAAUUE01; genus JAAUUE01. Next base: position 23,965 of record JAIMKT010000035.1, on the reverse strand, counting down.
GATTTTATTTATATCGAGATGCAGGCGAAGGGTTTCTTGTATGGCATGGTAAGGCTGGTGGTGGGGATGTTGGTACAGGTGGGTAGGGGGGAGCGATCGCCCCAAGAATTTACCCAGATTTGGCAACAAAAACAACGCCAAGAGGTAAAGCATTCCGCCCCCGCTAAGGGTCTATGTCTCCTCCGGGTCGGCTACCCTGATCACCCATTTCCCCCGGAACTCTGGTTTGACACCCAGCCCAAATTCCAATTAAATAGATAAGGGGAATTTTCATCTGTTCCACATAGCTGATCCAAATAAAAAAATGAGTAAGGGCGCAAAGCCTTGCACCCCTACAATCTAAACGTTAAATCTAGACTCAATCTAAACTTAAAAACTATGGAAAAAACCTATCTTCCCCCTGTCTCGATCGAGCAGAACTGGTATGTGGTGGATGCCGCCGACCAACGCCTAGGGCGCCTTGCTTCCGAAATTGCCACCGTCCTCCGGGGCAAAAATAAACCGACTTTTACTCCCCACATGGACACTGGGGATTTTGTGATTGTGATTAATGCCGATAAAGTGGCTGTGACAGGCAAAAAGCGGTTCCAAAAAGTCTATCGCCGTCACTCTGGTCGTCCGGGCGGGATGAAAACCGAAACCTTTGATAAGCTCCAAGACCGGATCCCTGAAAGAATTATTGAGCAAGCTGTGAAAGGGATGTTGCCCAAAAATTCCCTAGGACGGCAGTTATTTACCAAGCTCAAGGTTTATAAGGGCGATGCCCATCCCCACGCAGCTCAACAACCTGCCGTATTAGCTATTAAAACAATTCCAGGAGATCAATAATTATGGCAACAACCGTTGAACAAAATGGCAAAGCAGTATATTGGGGTACAGGACGGCGGAAGTCGGCGATCGCTAGAGTTCGTTTAGTCCCCGGCAGTGGCGAAGTGGTGGTGAATGGTCGGACTGGTACTGACTACTTTAACCACAATGCCCACTATCTGACTGTGGCTAAATCTCCCCTAGAAACCCTTGGTTTAGAGAATGAGTACGATATTCTGGTGAATGCCCACGGTGGTGGTTTGACTGGACAAGCTGACTCGGTACGCCTTGGAGTTGCCAGAGCTTTGTGCGAATTAGACCCAGAAAACCGGAAGCCCCTAAAAGCGGAAGGTTACATGACCCGTGATCCCAGAGCCAAGGAGCGGAAGAAATACGGTCTCCACAAAGCCCGGAAAGCTCCTCAGTACTCCAAACGGTAGACAAAGATTTAACTATAGGTTTAACTATGGTTGGTTTTGGGCAGTTTCTTGCAAACTTCTAAAAGGGCGCAAAGCCTTATGCCCCTACAGTGAAATTTTTAGGCATCTTCTAACAACTTTTCAGCAATTTTTCAATTCCTAGGAGAATTATTATGGCTAAACAAGATATTCATCCCAAGTGGTATCCCGAAGCAAAGGTTTACTGCAACGGCGAAGTGATCATGACGATCGGCTCCACAAAACCAGAACTCCACGTTGATATGTGGTCGGGCAATCATCCTTTCTATACTGGCAACCAAAAAATTGTCGATACTGAAGGTCGGGTCGAAAGATTCCTCCGCAAGTATGGCATGTTGGAGGAAGCTGACGAGATTCAAAGTGCGGGCAAGAAGTAGCAGTCATTGATTTTGAGTCTGTTTTTGGTGTTAAGACAATTCCTAATAGATTTGTAATAAATTATTAGCAAATATAGCTAGAAACTACTGAATCTGCTCGATCGAGTTGATAAAAATCTTCAGTGGCTCTAGCTAGTCTGTCTTTAAAGATTTATCAAGACTTATTAGGAACTAGATTAGTAGCTAGACAAAAGGACAAATAATCATGGCTGAGACTTACTTATTAGATAAATTACAATCGGTAGAACAAACTTTTCATGAACTGACCCGAAAGCTCGGTGATCCTGATGTAGCAAAGGATCCCCAAGAATTCCAACGAATTGCTAAGGCAAGGTCATCTCTAGAAATTACTGTTAATACCTACGAAGAATGGAAAGAAGCCGAAGCGGAGTTAACGGAGGTTAGACAGGTGCTGAAGGAAGCCGGGGGCGATCATGAACTCCAACAGTTGGCATCCTTAGAAGTCACAGAGTTAGAAGAAAAAATTGAGAGCCTAGAAAGTAAACTTAAAGTATTGCTTTTGCCTAGAGACCCCAATGACGATCGCAACATCATGCTCGAAATTCGGGCAGGAACCGGGGGGGACGAGGCGAGTATTTGGGCTGGGGATTTGGTGAGAATGTATTCTCGTTATGCCGAAACTCAACGCTGGAAAGTTTCCCTATTGAGCGAATCTATGGCGGAAATGGGCGGATTTAAGGAAGCTGTTTTAGAAATTAAGGGCGAGCAGGTATATAGCAAGCTCAAGTTTGAGGCTGGAGTCCATCGAGTCCAACGAGTTCCGGTGACAGAAGCGGGGGGACGAGTCCATACTTCCACTGCCACAGTGGCGATCATGCCGGAAGTTGATGAGGTAGAAGTCCACATTGATCCCAAGGAAATCGAGTTGACCACAGCTCGGTCTGGTGGAGCCGGGGGACAAAACGTTAACAAGGTAGAAACGGCGGTGGATTTAATCCATAAACCGACAGGAATTCGGGTTTTTTGTACAGAAGAACGGAGCCAACTCAAGAACCGGGAACGGGCGATGCAAATTCTCCGGGCAAAACTCTTTGAGATTAAATTGCGGGAACAGCAAGATGAAGTAACTTCTATGCGTCGATCGCAGGTGGGGACAGGTTCTCGATCGGAAAAAATCCGTACCTACAACTACAAAGATAATCGAGTCACCGATCATCGACTGGGGCAGAACTTTACCCTTACCCCACTTTTAGAAGGAGAAATTGAAGAGGTGATCCAGTGCTGTATTTCCCAAGACCAGCAGGAACGTTTAGCCGAACTAGCCAACTCAATCAACTAGCCCTGATCTAAATTTACAAATTTTGCTCCAACTATTAACTAGTAGGGTGCGGCATCGCCCACCTTATACCAGTCACAGCAGATAAACCTGATTTTTCATAAACTACTATCAACTTTGCCTAGCTGTCATGATCTGTCTGCTGGAGTTTATGGCTGCGGACAGCGTTGATGAGCGATCGAACCTCTTCTGTCCCCTCAGAAGCCTCGAAAAATAGCGGAAACTTGCCCCTTACTAACATTCTCAAACCTAGGGGCCCCAAACTTAATAAACCCTGCCAATCCCGGAAGGAATTACCCACCACTTGGACACCAAACTTCCGCTCATCAATCCAGCCTCCCTCCTTCACTAACTCCACCAGAGTCTGCCGATGGCGAACCGATCGACTAGCTTGGCTAGAATCTTTTGGAGCTTGAGCCAGAATTTCCTGCTTAATTTTGCTAATTTGATCCATCGGATTTACTCCCATGGGACACACAGTGTTACACACATAGCAACGGGTGCAACCCCACACCCCATCCGTGTCTTGATTTTGTATTTCTAGGCGGCTGGTGGTCTCTCCATCTCGTTGGTCGGTAATCATCCGGTAAGCCTTGGCAAGGGCATGGGGCCCCACAAAATCGGGGTTTACTTGCTTGGCATTGCAGTCAGAATAACAAGCTCCGCACATAATACAGTTGCCTGTGGCTTCGAGTTGCGATCGTTCTGCTGGGGTCTGGAGAAATTCCCGCTCTGGTATCTGTCTTGCCTCTGTACTCACGTAGGGATCAATGGACTCCAAATGCTCCCAAAAATTTTGCATATCCACAATCAAATCTTTAATTACTGGCAGATTACCAAGGGGAGCGATCGTCATCTGGGGTAGCCCCGTAGCGGCATTGGTTTCACATCTTGCCAATTCTCCCGCAATATTTTCCTTACAAGCCAAGGTCGCCCTGCCATTAATCCGCATTCCACAACTACCGCAGATAGTATTACGGCAATTTTTCCGAAAGCCTAGGGAACCGTCAATTTCCCACTTGATCCGATTTAGGCAATCAAGAATAGTCTGACCCGGCTCCACCTCCAATTGATACATTTCGATGCGAGGTTGCTGGTTTTGGTGCTGGCGAATTACTTGAAACAGAACTTCCATAGACTTACTTTTATAAATACTTATTTTTAGTTTAAGGCAGTTTCCCAATTTTCACGGCTTTAGTTTTCTGATCTAATTTTTTGATCTGATTTTCTAATCTGATTTTTTTGATTTGGAGTTTTCATAACTATAGTTAGAGTCTTGTGGTTAAAACTTATCATCCAAAGTTTCGATCGACAAAATCCTCTATCTAAAATTCTAAAGTTAAAATTTACTATTCAAAATCTACCATCCAAAATTTGTTGACTGCATGTCCCTAGTTAAAATTTGTCAGGTGAAATTTGCTAATTGAAAATATTTTAGATTAATCTAGATTACTAAGGATGATTTTCACTAATTATCATCTTGATATGTAAAAATTAATATTCTAGAAAGATTTTTTTCAGATTTAGTAATAGAGTAGTTAAATAAGTAGTATTTAGAGCTATATTTCTATTATGATAGATTTCAAGAAATACCAACTGGCTTGTTTAACTATTAATTAGGGTAATTAGGAGGTTTACTAAATTTATGTCAGAAATTACAACTGCTCCCTTGACGGGAAAGGCTCTGCTGCAAAAAGTTAAAGAGCTTTCTCACCTCCCCCGTAGAGAAACAGCAAAACGCTGTGGCTACTACACCGAAACCAAAGATGGTCAAACCAGAGTAAATTTAACTGATTTTTACGATGCAGTCCTTGGTGCTAAAGGCGTTCCCCTCGATCCAGAAGGGGCAAAAGATGGGCGGGGACGGGAACCAACCTATCGAGTTAGTGTTCATGCTAATGGTCAAATTGTGATTGGTGCAACCTACACTAAAGAAATGGGACTGAAGCAGGGAGATGAATTTGAAATCAAACTTGGCTACAAGCATATTCATCTCAAACAAATTGGGAACGAACAAGAATAAGATGCTGATTACCTGATGCAGATCAGGGCTGATCTCTGACAATTTTCTCACTACTCCCGTCATTAACCAAACATTAATTAATGATGTTTTCAATCACAACTGCTGACCAGTGGCTTCCGGCTCTGGCAGCTTTTCCATCATTATTGAAAATTTTTGTCTTGCTTTTAATTTGGCTCATCGCTTGGTTGCCTTTGGGGATAATTGTGGCGGCAATTTGTCAATGGCGTTGGCACAAACCAATTACCGGAACTCAAAAGTTAGCTCTAGTCGGTAGTTTATATTTGGTGTTTTTAGGAGTTTTCTGGGGAGTTACTCAGGTTGAACAAACTAATCTCCGGGACTACGGCTGGGTATGGGGGATCAGTTTCTGGATGCAAATAGGTTTGGGGCTGCTAATCGGGACGATCGGGGTAGGAATTTTAGTAGGATTGGAGCTGGTTTGGGGATGGGTTTTGTGGCGAGGTTTGCCCGTAGATGATCAAATAGATGTCCAAGGAGAAGCTCTAAAAAGTCGGGCAGAAAATCCAGAAAAAATTCAAGATAAGATTATCAAAAAAGCTCCAGAAAAGAAATTAAATTTACTAATTTCTACGGTAATTCTGCCCATAGTTTTGCCGACACTGGCGATCGCCCTCTTGATTAGTGGGGTGGAAGAGCTAATATTTCGGGGAGTTTTCCTAAATATTTTGCAACAAGATTATTCCCTCTGGGTTGCAGCGATTATTTCTAGTGTGATCTTTGCTTTGCTACATCTGATCTGGGAACAGCAGGAAACTCTGCCCCAAATACCGGGGTTATGGCTGATGGGGATGGTGTTGGTAGTCGCCAGATTAGCGGCGGGGGATAGTTTGGGTTTAGCGATCGGGTTACATGCTGGCTGGATAGTTGCGATCGCCACCATCGACACGGCTCAATTCCTCCAATACCCGAACCCAGTTAACTCCTCTAAACCGTGGCTGATTGGCTACTATAACAAGCCTCTAGCCGGAATTATGGGGATCAGCTTGCTATGCTGTACAGGGCTAATTTTACAAATATTTAAGACTGTTATTTAAGCCTCACTTCTAGATATTTTTCAAGAATTTTCGGCAACAGTTTTTTTCTTGATATCTTTCTTTACAAAAATTGTTGACTAGAGTTTCCACCTTTAGGTCATAATCTGAAAATAAATTTGTTGGTTCTGGTAGAGAACAGCTACTAGAGGTAAGGGGGAAAGTCTGGTGTAAGTCCAGCACTGTCCCGCAACTGTGATTTTAGTAATTCCTGTAGGTATACCCCTAAAAATATCTGCAAGAGATTAACTAAAAGAGTCAGAACGCCCGCCAATTAGACACAATCAGCACTTTCTCCGCGAGGTACGGATATGCTTTATCGATATTTTTTTCCCTATAACAAGGGATATTTGTCTGAATTTTTGCTTTTGTACTTGATTTACAATCCGTTTGCCAGCGATGGAGAATTTGACGATTAACAGAATTTAATTTAATCTTCGCTAATTTCTGTGATAATGATTATCATTCCAATGAAATCCTAGAGATAAAAGTTAAAGGCTAAATTTATAGAATTAATTCCTAAAGTATGGGTATCAAGTGTATGGATCGAAAATATAAGATTATGAGCCTGCTATTGATGGCGGGTTTGAGTTGCTATCTAGTTATGGGTGGGGCAACTCCTGCCTACGCAATGCATATTATGGAGGGTTTCTTGCCCCCAGCTTGGGCAGCTTTTTGGTGGTTGGTATTTTTACCTTTTTTGATTCTGGGGATCAGGTCGATCGTCCGCATCACTAAAGCTAATCCAGAACTAAAATTACTTCTAGCCCTTGCTGGAGCGTTTACTTTTGTTTTATCAGCTTTGAAAATTCCCTCGGTGACAGGCAGTTGCTCTCACCCTACGGGGATCGGCTTGGGGGCGGTGATGTTTGGGCCTCTTTCCATGTCAGTTTTGGGGACGATGGTGCTATTGTTTCAGGCGTTGCTCTTGGCACATGGGGGCTTAACAACCTTGGGGGCAAATGGTTTTTCCATGGCGATCGTCGGGGCTTTCGTTGCCTATGGAGTCTATCAATTAGTGATGCAATTAACAAATAAACAAAAAGTTGCCATATTCCTCGCTGCTTCCTTGGGTAACTTGGCTACCTATATTGTCACCTCTGGTCAATTGGCTTTGGCATTTCCGGCAGCAGAGGGTGGAGTTCTGGCGTCATTTATCAAGTTTTCGACAATTTTTGCCTTTACTCAAATTCCCTTGGCAATTAGTGAAGGCTTGCTAACAGTTTTGGTCTGGAATTGGCTTCAACTTTATAACGGGAAGGAATTGGCAATTCTCAAACTCATTAAACCCGCCGTGCCGGAATAATATCCCAAATTTTATAGGTTAATGTGGGTAATGCCCACCCTACTTGCTTTGTAGAGAATATATTGTGGAGCAGAAATTATGAAACAAGCATCAACAGGTTGGCAGAATTGGTTGTTACTCGCTGGAGTTGTCGTGTTGTCGATCGCTCCCCTAATTTTGGTAAAAGATGCAGAATTTGGTGGAGCAGACGGAGCCGCAAGGGATGCAAGTATCGAAATTCAGCCAGACTATGAACCTTGGTTTGAACCAGTTTTTGAACCTGCTAGTGGCGAAATTGAAAGTCTACTATTTGCCTCTCAAGCTGCCCTTGGGGCGGGGGTGATTGGCTATGTGATTGGCTTATCGAAAGGACGCAATTCCCGGCGGGGATCGATCGAATCTTCCAGTTCCCCTACTAATTCCTCGGCTGGAGATAAAAACTAGACGTGAGATTGCAGCTAGACACCTTTGCCTACACCAACAAATTAAACACAATTCCCCCAGAGCAGAAGTTGATCTTTGCAGCTTTTGTTTTGGGGATCAGTTTAGTTGCTCACCCTTTGACCCAAGGATTAATTATTATTTGGCTAGGTATTTGGGTGGTGGTTTATGCAAAAATTCCCTTGAGGATTTACTGGCGATCGCTCTACTTAGTGATCCTATTTTGGCTGAGTAGCTTACCAGCTTTAGTAATCAATCTAGTTCCGTTGGGGCATTTCGCTGCCGTCCAAACTGATGTGTATTGGGGGCTAACCGTGGGGGATCATTACCTATATTGGGGTTTGCAGGGTAGTAGTCAAGCCTTGGCAATATTTCTGAGGGCGATCGCTGCTACTTCCTGTCTGTATTTTGTGATGCTGACAATCCCTTTTAATGCCCTACTGAGAATTTTTACTAAGCTAGGTTTACCTCTGGTAATTAGCGAAATTTTATTATTAATGTATCGGTTTATTTTTCTGCTTCTCGCCACGGCTACTTCTCTATGGACAGCCCAACAATCTCGGCTGGGATATCAAACCCTAGGGCGCTATTTTCACAGCTTGAGCCTGTTAATTAGACAACTATTTCAAGATACTATTTATCAATATCACCAATCTTACCTAGCTCTACAAACTAGAGGGTTTCAGGGGAAATTTCAAGTAAATAATTTTGCTGTCTATCAAGCGTCCCGCCGTTATTTATTAGAAAGCGCGATCGGCTGCCTTGTCCTAGTTGGGATAGAGTTTTATCTACAATAATGGTAGAGCTAATCCCAAAGTTTACTCTAGATCTCACCGAAGACGCGATCAAAATATCATCTAAAATTTAGCTAACCTGATCTTCTCAATGCCATGTCAACTATCACTATTCACCAACTAGACCCAGATATTGTCCAACAGCTAGAAGAACGGGCTGCCCAACATGGACATACGATCGAGCATGAAATTGAGGCAATTCTCAAAAGCGTATTAGCAGCCAAAAAGCCAAGCAATATTGACCTTGTTACCGTTGTTAATAGACGCTTTGCGGACTTTGGAGACTTTGAAATCCCCGAAATTCCCAGAGAACCCATGCGCCCCTTACCAATATTTGACGTGGGCGATCTATGAAAATTGTTCTTGATACCAACGTCCTGTCAGAACTGATGAAGCCCCAAGGTTCCCAAACTATCAAATCTTGGGGTGCTGCCCAACCTAGAAAAAACCTATTTACCACCAGCATTAACCAAGCCGAGATTCTTAGCGGCATCGCTATTATGCCAGAAGGTAAGCGCAGCAGAGCTTTACAAGAATTAGCACAGGCTATGTTTACAGAAGACTTTGTAGGACAGATTTTATTTTTTGATTCAGATGCAGCCAACTGTTTTGCTCAAATTACAAGAGATCGCCGCAAAGAAGGTAAACCAATAGCTCAAACTGATGCTCAAATTGCCGCTATTTGTTTGGCTAATAATGCAGCGATCGCCACTCGCAATGTTAATGACTTCCTCAATTGCCAAATTACAATCATCAACCCTTGGGACTTATGAAATCTAGCCTCACTAAACCTCACAGAGGGCATCACCGTTGAATATCAGAAAAACGGCGAAACTAGAAGCGAACCCGTCAACCTCATCGACTGACACAACATCGACAACAACGAATTTCTGGTAGTCAATCAATTTACTAATATAAATCCAGTGCCAATCCCAGAAACAATTCTAGAGATAGTTCCAGAGGCAATCCTTGAATTAAAGGATGTTTATTATAGTTATCCCGGCACTCAACAGGCGGCTCTCCAAGGTTTAAATCTCCGGGTTCCTCTGGGTAAAAGGTGTGTGGTAATTGGGCAGAATGGGTGTGGTAAAAGTACTTTATTTCTGCTGGCAAATGGCTTATATCAACCCCAAAAAGGTAGGGTCTACTGGCGGGGAAAAGAGTTGGACTATGCTTATAAATCCTTGATGCAACTCCGGCAAAAAGTCGGGTTAGTATTTCAAAACCCCGATCAGCAGATTGTCGCAACTACAGTATCAGAGGATATTTCCTATGGTTTGTATAATCTGGATTTGCCAGAGGCAGAAATTAAACTGAAACTCGATCGATCCCTTGCTCAATTAGGCCTGGAGGAGTTGACCCATAAACCAATCCATCATTTGAGTTTGGGGCAGAAAAAAATGGTTTCCCTCGCTGGAGTGATGGTGCTAGAGCCAGAATTGCTAATTTTGGATGAACCCACAGCTTACCTAGATCAACTCCATACTCAACAATTACTTGCCGCCCTGAAGAAAATTCATGCCCAGAAAACGACGATTCTGATGGCAACCCATGACTTAAACTTGGTGTATCGGTGGGCAGATTGGGTATTTGTCCTCGATCAAGGCAGATTGATTCTTGAAGGCACGCCCCAACAGGTATTTTCCCAGCAACAGGTTTTCCAAGAGCTACAGCTAGGAAGACCGATCGCCTTAGAAATGTTATCGGAATTAGCCACCACTCTCCAAGCCACCACACCCCTAATGCAAACCCAAGGCTCCCCGCCTGTATGGCGACAACTCCATCAACGAATTTTAGATTTATTTCGTTATCTTTAGATCATGATCTCCCTCGAACAAGTTTGTCTAACTAATCCCATTACCGATCGATACCTCCTCAAGGATATTTCTCTGGAAATTCACCGGGGCGATCGCTTGGCAGTGATGGGCAGCTCTGGATCGGGGAAGACTACTCTTTTTCGGTTGCTCAACGGTTTAGCTAGTGCCACTTCCGGCAGTTTAAGATTCCAAGGGCATAACTATTCGCAAATTTCTCCCATGACCCTGCGCCGCCAGATCGTGCTGGTGACTCAAGAAGTTCGGTTATTAGAAATGACTGTCCGGGAGACTTTGGCTTATCCTTTGGTTTTACAAAAACTGCCCCCGGTGAAAATTCAAGCAGCCTTGGATTACTGGATCGAGAAATTTCATATTCCCTCAGATTGGCTAGGGCGAACGGAACAGCAGCTATCCCTCGGACAACGCCAATGGGTCGGTATCTGTCGAGCTTTGATCCTCCAGCCCCCGGTGTTACTCCTCGATGAACCCACCTCTGCCCTCGATCGAGGACGCACTGAAGATTTATTACAAATTCTTGTAGAGCTAAACCAACAACAGCAGACCACCATCCTCATGGCGAATCATCAATTAGATGTTGCTCAACAATTTGCCACTAGCCTGATTTATCTGCAACAGGGAGAACTCACCACAAGGCAACAATTTCCGGAAATTAACTGGGGGGCGATCGCTCAGAATCTGCAAATTCATCAACAACAATTAAATTCAGAATGGGAATTAGAAAACCCTTCATAAATCTTAACTAGACCAAGCACCTATTACTCATAAATAATAGCCTTATCCCCAGAGATTAAAGCCTTTCTAGATTGCTACCCAGTCACTTTTATCCTATGATCAGCTAGGATGTGGTTCCTAATTAGCTATATGTAAACTTATGTAAATAAAATCCTTATTTGTTTTACATAAATTCATAACTAAGAAATCATAATTGCTGTAATTAATGGCTAAATTCGTGACTATTTAGTTAATACATAAACTAGCAAGGAATCATAATTTATTTGTTGGAGATGTTTGTTGGAGATTCTTCCATGTCTGATACCCCAACTCACCCAGAGAGTAATCCCGTAGCTAGTCTAGGAGCTAATCAAGCTCCAGTTCAAGGGCAAATTCAAGCAGTAGAGCAGGCGCAATCTCCCGAAGCTCTGATGGTGGCGGTACAAAACCTTGCTACTTCTCAGGCGGTGGAGGCGATTCCGGCTCTAATTGCGGTGTTTGGCTATAACAACCCGGCGGCAGCAGCGATCGCCCTCCGAGCAGTGATTGGTTGGCAAGAAGCGGCTGTAGTCCCCCTGATTACCCAGCTAGATGAGTATAACTACGGAGCTAGAGCTTACTCCATGCGAGCCTTAGCGACCATTGCCTCCGGGCAGTCCCTAGAAGTTCTCATCAAAGCTGCCACTACCGATTTTGCCCCCAGTGTCCGGCGGGCAGCGGCTAAGGGTTTAGGTAACTTACGCTGGGAAACCTTGCCCAGTAATGATCCCCACCATGATCCCAGTGATCCCAATAATGCTAATCAAAGTGAAGCTCAAAGGCGGGTGTTTACTGCCCTGAGTTCTTTGTGTAGCGATGGGGACTGGTCAATTCGCTATGCCGGGGTGGCGGGGTTGCAAGCCTTAGCAACAAGGGTCAAAGAGCTAGAGCAGACAGTGGTGGATTTCTTGAATCAGTACCAACACCAAGAGAGCGATCGATCGGTGCGGG
>JAIMKT010000035.1:0-11878 GCA_020692245.1 Microcoleus sp. GA_180221_E-2-1-MAG-45_12 | reverse complement strand
GCAGTGAACAGTGAACAGTGAACAGTAAACAATGAACAGTAAACAGTAAAGACTTTTAATTTAGTGTTTGATAACTGATAACTGGTAACTGGTAACTGGTAACTGGTAACTGATAACTGATAACTGACAAATAAATTCCAGTGGAGAAAGCAAAAATAACACAAAAAAATGTCATTACCCCTATTAAAAGTTACACCGATTACCCAAAATCAACGGGTAGATGGTTACGAGATCCCTGATGAAGATGATCAGATGATCTATCGCTTTAATGATGTTATTTCTGATAACGAAATTAGTGATGTGATCTGGGCTGCTTATCGACAAATTTTTAGTGAACATCTAATTTTAGAGAGCTACCGCCAGACCTTTTTAGAATCTCAACTCCGCAATCGGGCAATTTCCGTCCGGGACTTTATCCGGGGCTTGGGTAAATCTGCGGTTTATCGGCAGCTAGTGGCAGATACCAATTCTAATTACCGTTTAGTAGATATTAGTTTCAAACGCTTTTTGGGACGGGCGAGCTATGGACAAGAGGAGCAGATCGCTTGGTCGATCGTGATTGCTACCAAAGGGTTACATGGTTTTATTGATGCCCTTGTGGATGGGGAAGAATATAATCAAAATTTTGGGGATTATACCGTTCCTTACCAACGCCGCCGCTTTGGCGATCGCCCCTTTAACCTTACCAACCCCCGCTATAGCGAATACTGGAGAGGCAGACAAATTGCCCTTGATGGTAATTCCTACTACCAAGTGAAAACCTATGGCGAAGGTGTCAGTAATCCAAAAGTTCGCCGGGCGATTCCTAGCAATTTCTTGGACATGGCAAAGGGAATTATTCCTAACCAGCCCAATTACCAACCTTTTGCTGCCACAGCTGCCTCCCTTGCAACTAGCCAATCTCTGCTAGATATGACTAATAATAACTCTGACACCCCCAAACTCCGGACAACACGGGCCAGCTTACCCTACAGCTACATCCCAGCGATACAGAAAGTTTAGGATTAGGATCAGGCTTAATAATTACCCATAATTACTGATAATTACCCATTAATTACCCATGTCAATTCCTTTGCTGAATTACAAGCCCGCTTCCCAAAATCAGCGTGTGGCTGGTTACGAAGTTCCCAATGAAGACACACCCCGCAGCTATCGCCTAGAAGATTGTAGCGGCAGTGGTGATCTCGAAGATTTGATCTGGGCTGCCTATCGCCAAGTTTTTAGTGAACACGCCATTCTGAAAACTAATCGCCAAGGCAATCTAGAATCTCAGCTCAAGAATCGATCGATCTCCGTTAAGGATTTTATCCGGGGGATTGCTAAGTCTGAGGCTTTCTACAAATTGGTGGTGGAAACAAATTCTAACTACCGGATTGTGGAACTCTGCCTGAAGCGGTTTCTGGGACGGGCGCCCTACAACCAACAGGAGACGATCGCTTGGTCGATCACAACGGCTACCAAAGGCTGGGGTGGTTTTGTGGATAGTTTAATTGACTCTACGGAGTATCAAGAAAACTTTGGGGAATATACCGTTCCCTACCAGCGCCGCCGCTACAAAGATCGTCCCTTTAACCTTGTTACCCCCCGTTATGCTGACTACTGGCGGGATAAATTAGAGGATGAGCGTTACAAATGGGGCGCAGTGGATAATTTCTTGGATATGGCTCGATCGATCAAGCCCAAAGGTGTTAACTATGTCACCAATATCCGCCTTGATAATATCCAAATCCCTGACATGACCCGCAAGGAAAATACCCCCGTCCCAGTTTCCATCAATACCGTCTCTGGTTTCCCCTGTCGCTAGGTTTGGGGTGATCGATCGCCGCTTAACCTAGACAAACAGGAAATTAGCCCAGAATTCAATCCCTGAATTCAACCTAGAATCTAACTCAATTTAGCCAAAACTCAACTAAAGGAGACTTATCCATGACTATCCCTTTGCTTAACTACAAACCCAGCAGCCAAAACCAACGAGTCAAAGGCTTTGGAGTTGCCGACCTCAACGAAGATACTCCCTACATTTACCGTTGGGAAAACTGTTCTTCTTCTGGTGATGTCGAAAGCCTCATCTATGCTGCTTATCGGCAAATTTTTAGTGAACACGAAGTTCTCAATTTTAACCGTCAGAAAAATCTAGAATCCCAAATCAAGAATGGCTCTCTGACCGTGCGGGATTTCATCCGGGGTTTAGCAAAATCTGAAGCCTTCTATCGCTTGGTGGTTTCTGTGAACAACAACTATCGCCTTGTGGATGTCTGCCTGAAAAGATTCCTCGGACGAGCTGCCTACAACAAAGAAGAAGAAATTGCTTGGTCGATCAAAATGGGAACCGTGGGCTTCAGTGGCTTTGTGGATGCCCTGTTGGATAGCGAAGAATACACCCTCGCCTTTGGTGATTTCACCGTTCCTTACCAACAACGCCGGAAACAAGGTCGTCCGTTTAACCTCGTAACTCCTCGTTATGGTGAAGATTTCCAAGCTGTAGCCGGAACTACCACCACCGATTGGCGCTTCACTTTGGAGAAATTCTACTCCAAGAAAGCTCAAATCCGCCGCTTACCAGAGGGCGACCCCGGCAAGTATCGGGAATTGGCAGCAGCCGTCAATACCAAAGGTAACTACGCTCAAACTATTTCTTCCTTCAGTATTGATTACCTAAACAAGGTTCCCAATAGAGGCAAACGCTAGAGTTTAGCTCAATTTTAGATTGTAATGATTGTACCCTCCTGACTTTTTAGGGGGGATTTTTATTTTCCAGTCAAGATTTTTAATGGGTGCGGGGGCGAAAGATGTGGCTGTGTTCGGGGTGATAAAGGCGCGATCGCTCTGCTGTGCCTCGATCGACTCCTTGATTTGTCTGTCGATTTTTTAGGGCGGGACTAATGACATAAAGGGTATTCCGGGTCAGTTTTTCCCGATGGGTAATTTCTGCCATTTCTGCTAGGGTTCCGCGCCAGATGCGTTCCTCTGCCCAACCGAGACAAAAACAAACGGCGATCGGGGTATCGGCAGGATAGTGAACCAATAATTTCTCTTGGGCTGCTGCCACATGACTAGCACTGAGGTAAAGACACAAGCTGGCTTGATGGGCGGCGAGGCTACTCAATTCTTCTAGCTCTGGGACATTGGAAGCTTTGCCACTAATGCGAGTCAGGATAATGCTTTGAACAACACCGGGGATAGTTAGCTCTACCCCCAATTTAGCGGCGGCGGTTTGAAAGGCACTAATACCGGGAACAAGTTCAAAGGGAATTTGGGCTTCTACTAGGGCGTTGATCTGTTCATGGATGGCACTGTAGAGGCTGAGATCTCCAGAGTGAATGCGGACGACGGCAAGGTTCGATCGAACTCGATCTATCATTAACGGCACAATTTCTTCCAGAGTTTTATTCCCTGTCCGAATCACCTCAGCATCCGGGCGCACTCCCGCCACAATTTCCTTGGGAACCAAAGAATCAGCATAAAGCACCACATCAGCCAAAGATATAATTCTCTGAGCTTTCACCGTCATCAATTCTGGATCTCCGGGGCCCGCCCCTACCAGATAAACTGCTGGAATAAGCTTTTTGGTAGTAGAAGGATCAAACTTACTCATAATTGAAGATTAGCTTAGTCGTTATATAGACATTGAAATTATCTAGAACATATCAAAAAACTCAGAAAATAACTTTAAAAAATAAATATGAGTACTATCTTTAATTTAATGATAATACTCACAGGATAAATCAATTACAAGCCTAATTCCTAGTTTTCAAAAGTTAGACTAGTTTCGGTGCAGAAGTCGAAAGCAGACGGCTCACTGGTACCATCAGCATAAATAGCTCGGATTGACCAAACACAGTCTGAATTTGCACTTCTTTCACTCCATACAAAGGTGGCTTCGGTTCCGGGAGTAAGGTTGCCATTCGTTAGCGTCAAAGTTTGCCAACGATTAGAACCGTTCTCTTTAATCTCAAGACCGATGATTGTGCTACTTCCATCATTTACGACTCTGAATTCTGAAGCTACTTGAGCAAGTAGGCTCATAGGTATTACAGTTAAAGCTAGAGAAATCAAAGATAGACTTACGTTACGTACTAATTTATGTGTCATGGTTGTAGGATTCTTGAGGCTTTTAAACTTTTTGATTATTTTAACTGGTAGTTAATGCATTCTTGAACTATAACTAATCAGCTAAAACCCTAAAAGTCTAGTTAAAAGTGACAGTAGTTACAGTACAGAGATCAACATTTGTTAACTCCGACGTAGTATCACCCTCCCCCGTAACCTTGATATCATAATTACAAACACCGGGTTCAGCATCTGGGAAAACAATATCGGTAGATTCTCCCGGAGGCAGTACATCTACGCCTAAAATATCAGGTCCCCAATTCGGGTCAATAGTAGGAGATACATACAAATGAGTAATAACTAAACCGCTAGAATTAACCACAGTGAAATCACGGATATCTGCTAAAGCACTCTGCGCTCCAAAGGAGATTAAAGGCAAGGTGACAGCAGCAACCTTCATCATTCTTTGCAGGGATTGGGTAATCATCAAATAGCCTCCTAGGGCTGACAATTAATAGTATTAAAATTACTCTTAGCTAATACATCATCATGTTGGGGATTTCCGTAAGAATAGCAAGAAAATTTAATTTTGTCATCTAGCCTTTAGCTTTTATTTAATAACTTTGATTACACACTTTTTAATAAAAATTTTAGCAAGTAATTTGTACGTAATTTTATCTAGAGAGAGTTAATTATTTATGGGACGGCTGCCAATTTTATCTTTCGATCGAGGTACTCTCATTCTCCATCCACCACCGAGGGCAAAATCTTGGATGGATTACGCCACTTGGGACGATCGCATCGAAAAATTCCGCATCCCCGCCCTGCACTACGCCGAACTCCTCGCCGGACTCCAACAGGAACGATCGAGCATCCAAAACCAAGCTTTTAGTTATACAGAGCTAGACCTAGAGGCGAGTTTACCTCTCCAACCCTATCCCCACCAACAGGAAGCTCTCCAAGCATGGCAAATGGCAGGACATCGAGGGGTTGTAGTTTTACCCACCGCCGCCGGAAAAACTTACCTCGCCCTGATGGCAATGCAGGCTAAACCCTACAGTACCCTGATCGTTGTGCCGACTTTGGACTTGATGCACCAGTGGTATACCCGTTTGCTGGCAACCTTTCCCGGTGCAGAAGTGGGGCTACTGGGGGGTGGTTCCCGGGATCAAACGAATATTTTAGTCGCTACCTACGACAGTGCTGCCATTCAAGCAGAATCCTTGGGAAATCGCTATGGGCTATTGATTTTTGATGAATGTCATCATCTGCCCACGGATTTTAATCGGGTAATTGCCGAGTTTGCGATCGCTCCCTATCGGCTGGGTTTAACAGCGACTCCAGAACGTACGGACGGTAAGCATGAGGATTTAGAAACCTTAATTGGCTCAGAAATCTATCGCAAACGTGCCGAAGACTTGATGGGCGGGGCTTTGGCTGACTACCGCATCGAACAAATTTTAGTGAAGCTCACTGCCGATGAACGGGCTAAGTATGACCAGTTAATTAAAACCCGTAATGAGTTTTTGCAAGAATCAAAAATTTTCCTTGGTTCCCTTGAAGGTTGGCAGCAATTTGTCATGGCAAGTGGTCGATCGAGCGCAGGTAGAAGAGCCATGTTAGCCCACCGAAAATCTAAGGAAATCGCCTTTGGTACGGAGGGAAAAATTCGGGCTTTAATTAATATTTTAGAAAAGCATTATCCCAGCCAAACTTTGATTTTCACTACCGACAATGCCACGGTTTATCGCATTTCTCAAGAGCTATTAATTCCGGCTCTCACCCACCAAACCCCTGTAAAAGAACGCCATGAAATCTTAGATAAATTTCGCCACGGTACTTATAAGGTTTTAGTTGCTTCCCATGTACTTAATGAAGGGGTTGATGTCCCGGAGGCGAGTATTGCGGTGATTCTATCTGGCACAGGTTCGGAGCGAGAATATATTCAACGTTTGGGGCGAGTTTTACGCCGGAGTAGTGATCCTAATAAACAGGCAATTTTGTATGAAGTTGTAGCGGAACAAACCAGTGAGGAAGGTACGGCCGATCGACGCAAAGGTTCCCCCGCTAAGTCAGCCAACCAATCCCCCAAACTCCGCCAATTAGAACTATTACCCCCCAAAACTCCCCCAGAAATTGGCTACAAAACCCAAACTCCGCACCCCAGAATCGCCGCCGAAAAATCTCACCCTTGGCAAGAAGGTGATGAATTTTAGTTATCTTGGTTATTAGATTCTGCCCTATGCTAAGGCGATCGCCCGTGCCTTTGTGAACCATCCGCCCTAGTCTTAGCCTATGAAACCAGAGAAAAGCTTGTAAGGTTTTTTTATAGCACCTCTAGGAAGTTCTTTAGGAGATATAGTTGAGACAATCATAATTAACCTAGGGTAGTAATCTACGGTAAATTATCCTTAAATGCGATAATTAAAGCACGGTTGCGGCATAACTACTAGTTAGGTTTACTAAAGGAACGACAATGGAAGCCGTTAAAGAAATTAATAAATTCATCCAAGCGGACGGGGTTATTGAGAATCAACTGGCTACTTTTGTTGTTGGTTCTATCCTCGGCCAAGGTGGTACCTCAATTGTCTACGAGGCATCAATTAAAGGTTCGCCTGTTGCTTTCGCAATCAAAGTATTCAGCGAGGACGTCAGCAAAAAGCAGTCGACTGCCTACAAGAGATTCCGGCAGACCTACATTAACTTGAGTTCGATACAACATCTTGGGTTTCTTCTTCCTCAAATCCATTGGGGAGTAATTACTGTGCCTGACGTGGGACAGTTTCCCTATTCGGTTATGCTCAAAGCTGATAGTACGTTGTTTGGAGAGTTCAAAAGCACAGAAACTTCCTTCAGTGACTTTAAAGGCGTCTTCTCGGAACTCGGTCATTCGATTGAGAAGCTTCACAATCAGAAAATCATTCACCGTGACCTCAAGCCGCAGAATATTTTCAGGGTTGGTGGCAAAATTGTTATTGGTGACTGTGATATTGCCAGTTATGACTCGGAACTGCATTTGAAACTCGTTAAGACGAGAAAAAGCGACCGTCCCGCAAATTTCTTATTTTCAGCACCTGAACAATCGGATTCAAAGATTGGTGAACTGAGCAACGCATCAGATTGGTTTGCGTTCGGGCAAATCCTATACTGGCTGTCTGAGAAGTCGACTTACCGAGGCACAGGCGGGATTGCGCTGCGGTTCAAAGAATCAGAATCAAAGCTGTATGAACGAATCATCACAAGGCTTTTGGCGAAGAATCCCGCAGATCGGTTTCAATCGTTTGGCGAGATTGAAGACTTCATTTCCAAAGATGCGACGGACAGAAGGGAGAAATCCAGAATTGACCGAATTCACAAATCTCTATCCCTTTTTGACGACCTCATCTCCAAGTATACTTGTGAACATGGTACATATAGTTGTATTTCGGAAACTGAAAAGCCCGAAGAAATAGTCGATGCGTGTGAGTTCTTAAAGAACAACGCTCAGTCCCTTGACCTCTGGATGTTCCAAGGAGATAGAGACTGGCAAGTCGAGTCTATTGAGTTTGGTTCCGCAGGAACTGTTCTTTTCAAACATCACGAGATAGCGATCTCCAAACTTAGCTTCTTCCTGCTGACAAGGAGTTTTGGTGGCTCACTTATTATCGTACACTCAAAGAAACTTGTTCCACTAACAAAAGTTGAGATGTCCCAGATGGAGGAGGAAGTTTGTTTCTACAAAGACCGTATAATCAGCCGCGCTGAATACGATAGTGGATGGGCAGTGATCGACGGCGTCCGAACACGACTTAAAGGCGAAGCCGATTTGAAAGTCAGGACAATCAACGAAACCATTTACTTCCTTTGCCCTCAGTACGGGCTAAAATACGAGAATTTTAAGTATCTCGAAAAGATATTTCTCGACTATGAGAAGCGACCACTCACCAAATCGGAGCTATTTGAACAAATGCAGCACATGCGTCGAGCAGAAGTAGCGTGGACGTATGATTGAAAGCAAGAGAGGATAGAGTATGAAAATTGAAGCATTAAGGCAAAGACTCGATCGCGATCGACCGATGATTAGCGTTACGATTCGGATACCTTAAGACGTAGTTGAAGATTTAACGCGGATTGCCCCATTGCTAGGATTTTCTGGGTATCAGCCCTTGATCTGAGTTTATATTGGGCAAGGATTGCGAGTTGATTTAGAAAGATTTGAAAGTAAAACGGTGAGTGCCTTGATTGCAGGTTTGAAACGTCGTGGCGTTAGCGAGTTCGTGATTAATGAAGTTGTTCATGTAACAGCAAATTTATAGTTTTTTGCTAATAGTTATAAACTAAATTATGAACTACCGAGATTACATCACGATCGAGCCAAATAAACGCAGTGGAAAGCCTTGTGTCCGGGGCTTGCGAATTACAGTATATGAAGTGCTTGAATATTTAGCCTCTGAGATGACCGAAGCAGAAATCCTTGATGATTTTCCTGATCTGACTAGAGAAGATTTAAAAGCCTGTATTGCTTATACCGCCGTCAGTGAAGCCTCTCCTTAAGAAGATATTTCCCTGAATCTGTGCCAGACTTAGGGCATCCATCAATCACATCAAGGAGAATGAGTAATGCTGAAAATAAATGTGGGCTGGTCACTGTTGTGGGGCTTACCCTTAAGCCTTGTGCTTAATTTGGGGGCAACTGCCTCCGCCGCCACCATTAGACTCAACTTATTGCCCCTAAACGGAGTTGAAGGGAACTGTCCCGAAAGACTGATTGCCTACCAAACCCCAGAGCCATACTTTGAGGGTGGGTATACCATCAATGGCATGATCAATTTGAGCGAGATTGCTACCAATATTACCAATTCCCAATCAGATGCTTTTAGCACAACTTGGGTAGGAACCCTGAAGCCCGAATATCAAAATTGTCGAGCCTCTGGGGGCATGAGCAGCCTTGACGAAGAGGTTTATCAGGGTCACTCCTATCTCCGAGTCCAGTTGGTTGATGGTCAGGTGAAGGTAATTCTTGATATGACCGGGATGAGGGATGCCAATGGTTACACAACAGTGATTACTTACAAAGGTATGCGTGATGGAAATCCTCGTTGGACTTGGGGTGGCACAGATTAATTGTTTCTAAACTTGAGATAAGGTCTATTCAACTCTTGTGATAAGGGAAGTTCCTATGGTACAGTCTCCACCTCAATCCATTACTTTAGATAAGTTTCTGAAGCTGCCAGAGACTAAGCCTGCCAGCGAATATATTAATGGGCAGATCATTCAAAAACCAATGCCGCAGGGAAAACATAGTGCTATTCAAACCGAGTTCTCCACCACCATTAATTCAATTCTGAAGCCTCGCCGGATTGCCCGAGCATTTTCGGAACTTCGTTTTACATACCCTTCGGGAAGCCGCAGTAGCGTCTATGGTGGACGATCGACAGTACCAGATGTATCTGTGTTGACTTGGACAAGAATTCCCCGTGACCAAAATGGGGAGATTGCTAATACTTTTCTCCTAGCGCCTGACTGGACTATTGAAATCCTCTCTCCTGAGCAAAGCCAAACGAAAGTAACCAAAAATATTCTGCATTGTCTCAAGCATGGAACTCAAATGGGTTGGTTAATTGATCCTGAAGAGCAAACAGTTTTTGTCCACCTTCCTATGCAAAGTTTAGAAGTTTTTGATGAACCAAAACAAATACTCCCAGTTCCGTCCTTTGCTAATGAGCTAACCTTGAGTGTAGAGTTTATATTTAGTTGGTTGTTGGAGTAAAAATTTTGATAGAGAAGTCTAACAATACGTCTAACAATTTGATGGAAATATTAAATCTATCCAGCCCATTTTTTTATTTCACTTGACGAGTTCTTTGTCAGTAACTACAATGTAATCACATTCTGATTTGGAAATCATCAAGATATGGGCGCAACAATTAGAACCCGAATTGTCAAAATTGGCAACTCTCAAGGTATTCGTATTCCTAAATTGCTCTTGGAACAAAGTGGTATTCATGCAGAAGTTGAAATCGAAGTACAGGGCGATCATTTAACTATCCGCACAGCACAACACTTACGAGATGGATGGGATAAAGCCTTTGCGACAATGGCTCAAGAAGAAGATGATGTGCTTTTAGATGAAGTTAACACTACTGATTGGGATCAAGTTGCGTGGGAATGGTAGTTAAACGCTTTGATGTTTTTCTGATTAATCTTGACCCCACTGTTGGCAGCGAAATTCAGAAAACAAGACCCTGCGTGATCATTTCTCCAGATGAGATGAACCGTCATATTACTACGGTAATTATTGCGCCAATGACGACAAAAGGGAAGGTCTATCCTACTCGTGTTGTTTGTCAATTTCAAGACAAAGAGGGGCAGATTGTTTTAGATCAGATCCGCACAATAGATAAAACTCGACTGATCAAAAAGCTTGGTCAAATTAGTCAAGACGAGCAACGATCGGTTCTTGATACCTTAGCTGAGATGTTTGCTGATTAAGCTACCTAAAAACTCGATCGACCCCACCACAACTTACTCGACCTCCCCTTACCTCCCTGTACCTCCTCTACCTCCTTCTACTCCCCCATTGCCCGCAACAACGCCGCCCCCATTGCCTTACAGCCCAGCAGATTCATTCCCGGTGAAAAAATATCTCCGGTTCGATCGCCCTGATCCAGCACTTGTAATACAGCTTTTTCGAGCTTGTCGGCAGCTACTGGTTCATTGAGTCCATAGCGGAGCATCATGGCAGCACTGAGGACTTGGGCGAGGGGATTGGCTTTATCTTGTCCGGCAATATCTGGGGCAGAGCCGTGGACGGGTTCAAAGACACCGGGATTTCCAGCACCCAAACTCGCCGAAGGTAACATGCCAATACTGCCCGTCAGCATGGCAGCAGCATCAGAGAGAATATCCCCAAATAGGTTGCCCGTGACGATCGTATCAAATTGCTTAGGATTGCGGACTAGCTGCATAGCGGCATTATCTACGTACATATGGGACAATTCCACATCGGGGTATTCCTTGCCCAACTCCGTGATACAACTCCGCCATAGTTGGGAGACTTCTAACACATTTGCCTTATCCACCGAGCAGAGCCGTTTACTCCGTTTGCGAGCCGCTTCAAAGGCAACCCTGCCAATGCGATCGATCTCTGCCTCAGAATAGACCATGGTATTTACGCCCCGCCGTTCTCCATTTTCGTTGATAAAAATTCCCTTGGGTTTGCCAAAATAAATCCCCCCAGTCAATTCCCGCACCACCATAATATCCACCCCTTCCACAACTTCCCGCTTCAGGCTCGAAGCCTCAATTAACTGGGGTAGGATTGTCGCTGGTCGGAGGTTGGCAAATAGTTCTAGTCCCGATCGTAAACCTAGTAATCCTGCTTCGGGGCGCTGACCAGAGGGTAGATCATCCCACTTATAGCCGCCGATCGCCGCTAATAGTACCGCATCACTTTGCTTGCAAGTTTCCAGAGTTACTGAGGGCAATGGTTCCCCGGTAGCATCAATGGCAGCCCCGCCGAGGAGAGCTTCTGTAAATTGAAATTCTAAATCTAGCTGTTTGCCTAGGAGTTGCAATACTTCCACCGTCACCGCCATAATTTCTGGACCGATGCCATCGCCGGGCAGGAGAGTGATTTTATAAGTTTTTGTCATAGTTAGAACCGTCTTTCATATTTTTATATACTCAGAAAGCTGATCATACCCACGGACTCCGCACAATATCAACTGCTGTCTTTAAAATCTCGTGAAATCCGCCAAAACTGATCAAGAATTTTTCAAAAATCCCCAAGAATCCCATAATTAATGAAGTGCATTAGAGTTAAGAAAATCCCGACAATTCCCCTTAT
>JAIMKT010000034.1 GCA_020692245.1 Microcoleus sp. GA_180221_E-2-1-MAG-45_12 | reverse complement strand
ACCAAGAATATTTTGTTGAATGAAGGGATTCGGGCTTGGATGGCTCCTCAGGATCAACCCCACGAAAACTTTGAGTTTCCTGAAGAAGTTCTTCCCCGTGGTAATGCTCTCTAATTTTCTAATCTGTGGTAAGGCTCTCTTAGCGGCATAGAATTGCTCTAGCCAGCCTTTAATAAATAAACCAAATCAAGAGGTTTTCCCCTGTGACAACAACCTTTAATACTTCCATGATTGCCAGTGGACGTGACCAAGAATCCTCCGGGTTTGCTTGGTGGGCTGGTAATGCTCGGTTAATTAATTTATCTGGTAAGCTCTTGGGCGCTCACGTTGCCCATGCTGGCTTAATTGTGTTTTGGGCAGGAGCCATGACTTTGTTTGAAGTCGCTCACTTTGTCCCCGAAAAGCCCATGTACGAACAGGGTCTGATTTTGATCCCCCACGTTGCTACCCTCGGTTGGGGTGTTGGTGCTGGTGGCGAAGTCATTGATACCTTCCCTTACTTCGTGGTGGGTGTCCTGCACCTGATTTCTGCGGCTGTTCTCGGTTTTGGTGGTATCTACCATGCTATTCGTGGGCCAGAAATCCTAGAAGAGTACTCTAGCTTTTTTGGTTATGACTGGAAAGATAAAAACCAAATGACTAATATCATTGGTTATCACTTGATCCTGCTTGGTTTAGGTGCTTTGCTTTTGGTGTTTAAGGCGATGTTCTTTGGTGGTGTTTATGATACTTGGGCTCCCGGTGGTGGTGATGTTCGAGTAATTACTAACCCAACTCTTAATCCCCTAATTATTTTTGGCTACCTGTTGAGATCTCCTTTTGGTGGAGATGGCTGGATTGTCAGCGTTAACAATATGGAAGACATCATTGGTGGTCACATCTGGATTGGCTTTATCTGTATTGGTGGTGGGATTTGGCATATTGCCACGAAGCCTTTTGCTTGGGCAAGACGCGCCTTGATCTGGTCTGGAGAAGCTTACCTTTCCTACAGTTTGGGTGCTTTGGCTCTCATGGGCTGGATTGCAGCTTGCTTTGTTTGGTTTAACAACACTGCTTACCCCAGCGAGTTTTATGGTCCAACAGGTGCTGAAGCATCTCAGGCTCAGGCTCTAACTTTCTTGATTCGTGACCAACGCTTAGGGGCGAATATTGGTTCTGCTCAAGGTCCAACTGGGCTTGGTAAATACTTGATGCGATCGCCCACCGGAGAAATCATTTTTGGTGGTGAAACCATGCGTTTCTGGGATTTCCAAGGTCCTTGGTTAGAGCCTCTCCGGGGCCCTAATGGTTTGGATCTCAGCAAAATCAACAATGATATTCAACCTTGGCAAGCACGCCGGGCGGCAGAATACATGACCCATGCTCCCCTTGGTTCTTTGAACTCTGTGGGTGGGGTGGCAACAGAAGTTAACGCCTTTAACTATGTATCTCCCCGTGCTTGGTTGGCTTCTTTTCACTTTATTATGGGTTTCTTTTTCTTCATTGGTCATCTGTGGCACGCTGGTCGGGCGAGAGCTGCGGTGGCTGGTTTTGAGAAAGGTATCGATCGAGAAACTGAGGCTGTACTAGCTATGCCCGATATTGACTAGTAATTTTACCTAGTAATTAACACTTAGTATTTGTTGATTAATTGTTGATTAATTTCTGTAAAAAATCTAACAAATGCTCTCATATTCTGGAGATCCCCTAGTTTATACGGGGGGTCTTTTTTTATGAAAATGTTATACTGGGTGATTGTAGAAAGTAAGTAAAAATAGAGTATCAAAAATGCCAAAAGATAATCAAAATCTAGGTTGTGGTGAATGTGCCAATGGTGCAGTTCTAGAATTTGATTTTACAATGGCTTTTCAACCGATCGTCAATACAACAACCCGATCGATTTATGCCCACGAAGCCCTCGTCCGGGGTTTACACCAAGAGCCAGCCTCTCAAATCTTTGAATCTATCAACGACACAAATATCTACCGTTTTGATCAAAGTTGCCGCACCAAGGCGATCGAGTTGGCAGCTAAGCTAAAAATGCAGCCATTTTTGAGTATTAATTTTCTACCCAATGCCGTGTATAACCCAGAGCTTTGTATTCGGACAACTCTAGTGGCGGCAGAAACCTATGGGTTCCCTGTGGGGCAGATTATCTTTGAAATTACTGAAGGTGAAAATATTAAAGACAAGGCGCATCTGCGGGCAATTGTTGAATATTACAAAGCCAAGGGTTTTAAGACGGCGATCGATGACTTTGGGGCGGGTTATGCAGGCTTAAATCTTTTGGCGGAAATTCAGACGGATATTATCAAGCTAGATATGGCTCTGATTCGGCATATTGACTGCGATCGAAACCGGAAAGCCATTGTCAAGGGCATTATTCAAGTCTGCCACGAGTTATCAATTACGGTCATTGCTGAAGGGGTGGAAACTTATGCAGAGCTGGAAACTCTCAAAAGTTTTGGAGTCGAATTATTCCAGGGCTACTATTTTGCCAAGCCAGCTTTCCAAGCCCTAGCAGTTGTACCACCAGAGTTATTTGATAGCTTCACCCATCACCAGTAATTTGGACTTCAAGACCCACTCTTAGGATTTACTTGTAAGCTTTATTCTTTACTGATTAATTTTCTAGAAACGGAGAGGGAGGGATTCGAACCCTCGGTAGGGCATTACTGTTCCTACAACAGATTAGCAATCTGCCGCTTTCGACCACTCAGCCACCTCTCCAGATTACATTTTTGTATGTTAGCACAAGTTCGCTCAACAATAAATACCCAAGACAATTTTTAATTGAGGATTTTCCTAGAGTTTTGTTATTACTTGCCCTAGCTTGATCGATATCCTTGGGGCAAGGGGCTTAAGCCCCTTGTTTATTTGTACCTGAAGAAGGTTTACTCTATTGCTTAGGTGGCTCGATCGCCTCAGCCATCTAACTACTAGGATGAATCCCTCGGTGTTGGAGTTGTTGGACAAAAAATTCCTCTAGGGTAGGACGGGCGAGGTTAATTTGAATTAATTTGGCTCCCATCAATCGTAGACTGCCCAAAAATTCTTGGGGTTCGCCTTGGAGATGCCCAAACCATTGCTCCTCATCAAAGCTCAGGTCTGGAACCCAGCGCCGCAAAACTTCCAGATTGCCATCCCTGCCCCGGACTTGGTAAGTATCAGTATCTCCGAGGAGGTCAGTCAAGGCTCCTTCACAGATGAGTTCGCCTCGATCGAGAATCCCGACTCGATCGCAAATCTGCTCGACTTCACTCAACACATGGCTATTAAAAAAAATCGTCTTCCCTGCTGCCTTCAAGGACAAAATGATCTCCCGGAGTTGGTAGCGCCCTAGGGGATCCAGCCCCGACATGGGTTCATCAAGGAAGATTAATTCTGGATCATTAATTAAAACTTGCGCCATACCGACCCTTTGCAACATGCCTTTGGAGTACTGGCGGAGTTGTTTTTTCTTGGCGGTGGCAATATCTAGCCCCACGAGTTCCAAGAGTTCGGGGATGCGCCGCCGTTGCACTGAGTAGGGAATCTCAAACAGTCCTGCCGCATATTCCAAAAATTCCCAGCCTGTCAGGTAATCATAAAAGTAGGCATTTTCTGGGAGATAGCCAAGGCGTTGTTTTACTTGCTGTTTTCCCAAGGGTTCCCCCAATAGTTTGCCCGTGCCGCCACTAGGTCGGACAATGCCCAATAAGGTTTTCAGGAGGGTAGTTTTCCCGGCTCCATTCTGCCCCAGCAACCCAAAGGTTTCCCCTCGATACACCGTCAGGGTACAACTCTTGAGGGATTCGATGGTTTGATTCATCCAGAACCCGGTGCGATAAACTTTGCGGAGTTGTTTAATTTGAATCGCTGGCACGGACTCTGGAGTAGTTTTTTCTAATCCAGGGTAGGGAAATTCGGGAGCATCCATAGGGTCGAGCTTTGAGGAGGATTAAAATAATAGGAAAAAATAGAAATTAAATTTTGGCTATATTGATATCAAGTATGGTAGTTGATGCGCTGGGATTGATCAAGGAGAGGGGGCAATCTTTTCAAGGGGAACGGTTAAGTTAGGTTGACGAGTTCGATCGCTGATTTTGATAAACAAACTGGGGAATTTGATAATTTCAGAAAAAAATATATCTAGACGATCGCCTGCTAAGTTAGAGATTATATAAATTAAAATGGCGGTTATGACTTATTTAGAAATGGCTCTTGCTGATAATCACGCCCAGTTAGCCGGGGAAGGGAAACAGCAAAAAATTATTTACACTGCGAAAAATCATACTGAGAGATACAGTGACCCGGAGGAGAAGGTACGAGCAGAGTTTTGGGCAGAATTAATTTACGTTTATGGTTATGCTCCTCATCGGATTGGCATTGAGATCACCGTACCCGATCGCACTCCCTCTGACCGAGCTGATCTAGTAGTGTTCCATGATGATGAATGCAAGCGACCCTATGCGGTGATTGAATGTAAGCGGGATGGAATTACTGATAGTGAATTTAATCAGGCGATCGAGCAGGCTTTTGGGAATGGGGCAGCAGCTAAATTTCGGGCTGAGTATGTAATGGTAGTGGCGGGTTTAACCCGTAGTGTATTTGATTTTAGCGACAAGCATGGAGCCTTAGAGAGGGAAGAAAATATTCTCGCCGATCTACCCCATGCCTACGGCAAGCCGGAAGAATATAAGTATTTCAAGGGTGGTCAACAAGATATTAAGCCTGTGGATAAGGAAGTTTTGATCACAGCGATAAAAAAATGCCATCAATCTCTATGGGGTGGTGGGAGACTTTCTCCGCCTACAGCTTTTGGGGAGTTGTGTAAACTGATATTTGTCAAAATTAGGGATGAGAAGGCAAAGCGCAAAAAAGGGGAACCCTACGAATTTCAAATTAAGACCCACGAAACTAGTCCTCGTTTGGGAGCGAGGATCAGAAAACTCTATGCTCAGGAGCAGGAAAAGGAGCCTGATGTATTTACAGAAACCATCAAAATTGATGATAAGACCCTCCGCACGATCGTCTCTCACATGGAACGGATCAATCTCAATGCGACTGATCTGGATACTAAGGGGCTGGCTTTTGAGCAGTTTATGGATAGCTTCTTCAAAGGGCAGTTTGGGCAATATTTCACACCTAGGGAGATTATTGAGTTTGCTGTGGAGATGACGCAGCCAACTAATGATGATTGGGTAATTGACCCAGCTTGTGGCAGTGGGGGATTTCTGCTCTATGCCCTTGATGCAGTGCGAAAGGAAGCATCGGAATATCACGAGCCATCAAGCAATGAGCATTATAGACATTGGCATGATTTTGCAAAGGATCGCTTATTTGGGATTGAGATCAATGATGAGATTACTCGTGTTGCCAAGATGAATATGATTATTCATGATGATGGGCATACAAATGTGATCGGGGCGGATGCTTTGGATAGTATCGAGAAGATGACGGCAATCAAGGAAAACTTTAGGAAAAATCGGTTTACTTTGGTGTTAACTAATCCGCCCTTTGGTTCACAGGTTTCTAAAAGTGAGCGCCCTTATCTAGAAAGTTATGAACTGGGAAATACTACGGATGCTAAAGGTAAAAAGAAACCTCGAAATAATCAAAAAACTGAAATTTTATTTCTAGAGAGAATTTGGGAATTACTAAAGGTTGATGGTCGGGCAGCGATCGTGCTTCCTGATGGAGTATTAACTAATTCTTCGTTGCAATATGTACGAGATTTCTTATTAGAAAGATTCCAACTCCAAGCAGTGGTTAGTTTGCCCCAGACTGCTTTTACTCATTACAATGCTGGGGTAAAATCTAGCATAGTTTTTTTACGCAAGCGGAAACAAAATGAGGTGGGCAATGATGATGAACCGATCTTTATGGCGGCTCCCGAAAAGATTGGCTATGATGCAACGGGGCGTAAATGTGAAAATCAATTACCGGAAGTTTTGACCCAATACCGAGCTTTCCAAAAAGACCCAAAACCTTTTTTCGTCTAAGCCCCTCTAATAAGAGTCTGCAATATTTTGCAATTAGAAGGGGCGAAATTAAAGGAAGAATTGATTCTTTTTACTATAATCCAGAATTTCAAATATTAGAACAGGAATTATCACAAACAAATCAAGAAATAATAGCTCTTAGAAGTCTCTCTACATCTTTTACAAATGGTGATCATGGAGGAGTTAATTATATAGATGAAGGTGTTCGTTATTTAAGAGGTCAAAGCATTACAGAAAATGGGCTAGACTTAAATGATGAACTTTATATCTCACCTGAAGATCATCAGAGAATGATTCGAGCTGAAGTAATTCCGAATGATGTCCTGCTAACTATTGCCGGATCAATTGGTAATTGCTGTGTTGTAAAAGGATTAGAGAAAGCAAATATTAATCAGGCAATTGTAAAAATCAGACCTAAAGAAGATATTGATTCTGATTATCTTTCTATATTTCTAAACTCAAAGTATGGAAAATTTCAAACTCAGAGATTAGCAAATGGGGCAGTTCAATTAAATGTAAATTTCTCCGAAGTTGGAGATATACGAGTCATCATTCCATCTTTAGAGATTCAAAGGGAATTAGTTGCAGAGATTGAGATAGCACGGGAGTCTCGGAAGCAAAAACTAGCAGAGGCTGATGCTTTGCTTTCTAGTTTGGATGATTATTTGTTAGAGCAGCTTGGTTTAACTACGCCAGAGAAGAGCGATCGCTTAACTTTTGCAGTGCGATCGGGACAACTTGGGAATAAAATTGATGCTTATTCAAATCAGACTCACTTTCGGAAATTATTTAAATTTCTGGAAACTCACGAACTTCCTATTCTGAAACTTCAAGATTTAGCAATAGACATATTTTCAGGAACTACGCCTACTGCTGGAGGAGATTCTTACACTGAAGATTTAGATGGAATCCCGTTTGTTAGGAGTGGAGAGATTACAAAAGATGGTGAGGTTAGAGAAACTCATGAACTACTTATCAAGCCTGAGATTCATAATGGAATAATGCGACGATCTCAACTTATGTACGGAGACTTACTCATCGCAATCGTAGGAGCAACCATCGGATCTGTTGGTGTTTACAACCGATCTACTCCTGCAAATATTAATCAGGCAATTGCAGCCGTAAGATTAAATAATAGTGTTTTACCTGAATATGTACGATGGTTCTTATCTTCTCCTATAGGTCAATTAATCTTAGATTTTTTCAAACGTCCTGTTGCTAGAGCTAATATTAACCTTGAAGAAATTAGTCAAATTCCTGTGCCAATTCCTTCGATCGCCATTCAAGAAAAAATTGCCCAAGAAGTTCAAACAAGGCGAGAACTAGCCAGAAAACTGAGAAGCGAAGCAGAAACCCAATGGGATGCTGCAAAACTGAGATTTGAGACTAGGCTGCTAGAAGGTTAGTAAAATAAGTAAATAAGTCGAAAGAAATGAAGGTGTAGATCATGAGCCAAGCATTAAACTCTGTTATTGAATCCCTCAATACCCTCAGCCTCGAAGAAAAACATCAACTTTGGCAAATTCTGGAGAGTGCTATTTTGCAAGCAGAAGCAGAAAAGATCAATAATTCTCGACAGGTCAAATCGGCACTATCTTTAGAACAATCAGCACCTGCAATTCAAGAGTTTATGCAGTTATCTCAATCCGGGCGATCGCTAAATTTTCTATATAATGAACCAGATTTATATCCCATTACTGATGGTGAACTAAAATAATCTAGATAGCAAGTAATACAATGGAGAAAATATATGGTGACTCTATCCTTAAGTGATGATCAAGTAGTTGAGCTAGTCAAACAAATTCCTTACGAAAAACAGAAAATTCTATTTCAATTTCTTTTAGAACAACAACAGCAACGCTGGCAAGAACTTTCCCTTGAAGGACAAGCAGGAGCAAGAATAGCTGCGGCTGAACGTGGTAAAGATTGGGATGAAATGTCAGAAGAAGAAAAGGAAGACTTTATTAATGATCTAGTACATGAGGATCGTTAATGCCAGTAGTAGTTCTAGATACAAATATTTTGATTTCTGCAAAGCAAAGCATTACTGGATCAATTTTCAAAGGAGAAAAAGTGCCAACCTCTAAAAGCTATCATTCCTACCTAATTGAATCCTTAAAAGACCCCCTAGAAGCAGCAGCTTATCTTAATGTAATTCTAGAAGACGGCGATCTTGAGCATATTGCCTTAGCCCTAAAAAATGTTGCCGAAGCCCAAGAAAATTTAACTGATCGATCGAACTCTAATCAATTTAATTGGGAAGAGTATTCTCAGCTATTTAGCAACCAAGAACCAACTGAATTACTCGCGATCGTAGCATTATTAAACCAACTAGGATTGAAACTCTCTGTCACTGTCAAAACCAAACAACCTGCCTAACAATTAAAACTAAAGGTGTAGATTATGAGCCAAGCATTAGAAACAGGCATTATAGTTAGTATTTCCGCTGATGGCAAGCTAGAACTTCCCCCAGAGTTGCAAGCACAATTAGAGCCATTCGCAAGATATGAAGTCTTTATGGCAAATAATG
Source organism: Microcoleus sp. GA_180221_E-2-1-MAG-45_12 (assembly GCA_020692245.1). Lineage (GTDB taxonomy): Bacteria > Cyanobacteriota > Cyanobacteriia > Cyanobacteriales > JAAUUE01 > JAAUUE01. The sequence goes on along the minus strand of JAIMKT010000034.1, from coordinate 31,861 downwards.
AAATAGTCCTCAGAAAAATACCAAAGTCTTCGGCTTGGTTGGCTTTGTCGGCAAGAATTGAGTCAGAAGGAGACGATCTAGAGCAACCATCCCTCACAGAAATTACTGAGATTGTGAAAGAAACAAGAAGACTTCGCAGGACTACAACTGAATGAGAATAGTTTTAGATGTCAACGTCTGGATTTCTGGTCTACTATGGCGGGGAGTTCCTAAAAAATTGCTTGACTTGGCACAGGATGGAATAGTAACAATAGTCATTTCAGAGCCAATTTTGAACGAACTAGAAGAAGTTTTGGCTCGTGAGAAATTTCAGTCAAGAATGCGATCGCTAGGTATCACAACCGAAGATTTAATAACCTCCGCAAGTCAGCTTTCAGAAAATTGGATTCCAATTTCAGTCAATGTTCCTCAATTACGAGATCCTGACGATGCCATTATTTTAGGGACAGCGATCGCAGCAAAAGCCACAGCGATCATCTCAGGCGATCTTGATTTAGTAGTACTAGAAGAATTTCGAGGTATTCCAATTCTTACTCCTACTAATTTTCTTACCAATTTTTTAGAGTAGATAAAATGGAGGAGGCAAGATATATAAACAATGTTTTTCGAGATGGCAAGCCCCAACGAACTGAAAGCAAGAATGTATTCAGAAATCTATGTAACGAGGTCAATTATTTAGACAATCAGGTTTGCCTCGCTCTGTGTTTGGGGAGATTGTATTATGAGAGGAGCTTGCTCAACTGGATTACTTTTCAGAAGAGAGAAAAAGCCGACCTATAAAAATATAACTGCTAACTGAATGAACACTGATCACGTCACTGCTGCTGTTAAGAGCCTTTACGATACTTATCCCTTCCCCCCAGAACCTCTGCTAGACGAACCGCCCCCCGGTTATAACTGGCGTTGGAATTGGTCAGCGGCTTATAACTTTTGTACTGGAAGGAAGCCCGATCGCCAAAATGTGCGAATTCTGGATGCTGGGTGCGGCACTGGAGTGGGGACGGAGTATCTAGCTCATCTCAATCCCTTGGCTGAGGTGACGGCGATCGATATCAGTTCTGGAGCTTTGCAAGTAGCTAAGGAAAGGTGTAGCAGATCTAAAGCAGAACGGGTGGAGTTTCAGCAGTTGAGCCTCTACGATGTGGGGCATCTGCCGGGAGAATTTGATCTCATTAATTGCGTTGGAGTTTTACACCATCTCGAAGATCCCCTCAAAGGCATTCAAAATCTTGCCTTGAAACTAGCTCCCGGTGGCCTGCTGCATATTTTTGTCTATGGAGAGCTGGGTCGGTGGGAAATTACTTTGATGCAAAAGGCGATCGCTATCCTCCAAGGCGAGAAAAGAGGGGACTATCAGGATGGCGTAAGTTTGGGACGGCAGATTTTTGCTTCTCTGCCCGAAGACAATCGATTGTTACAACGGGAAAAAGAACGCTGGGCGCTAGAAAATCAACGGGATGAATGCTTTGCAGATATGTATGTCCATCCCCAAGAAATTGACTACAATATTGAATCTCTGCGGGAATTGATTGCTGCTTCGGGGCTAGAATTTGTGGGCTTTTCCAATCCTCAGTTTTGGCAGCTAGAAAGATTATTTAACCAGAAACCAGAGCTACTAGAACGATCGAACCATTTAGACCAGTGGGAAATCTATCGCCTGATTGAACTCCTCGATCCCGAAGTAGCCCATTATGAATTTTTCCTCAGCCGTCCACCCTTACCAATTGCCGACTGGTCAGCAGATGAGGTTCTCAGGGCTGCCATTCCCGATCGCAATCCTTGCCTCAGTGGTTGGGAAGATGGGCTGGCTGTCTTTAACTACAATTATCAAGTAGTCCACCTGACACCAGAGGAAGCAACTTTATTACGAGCTTGTCACGGTGATCGAAATTTGGGGGAGATTGTGGAGGAGTTGGGGCTAGATTTGGCAGTGGCTCGATCGCTCCAAACACAGCAATTAATCATGTTATAGTCTAGGTCGATCGCAACTTTGGTCAATCCTAGACTATCTATGCTATCTAAACTAGGCAGACTAGCCAAACTTAACCGAAGGGACGGAAGCCATAATTCACCGTCGGCGGCACATTGGCATTAATTGCTTGGACTACACCTACATTCCAGAGGAACCGATCATTGGGAGATAGAGTACTCCACCAGTTGAAGCCGATCGCATTATTCGTGGGGGTATTGCCTGCTGCCTCTTCATTCAAAAGACGACCTACCATCCTTTGCGCCCGGAAGAAATCTAATCTGCCAGCTTTGAAGTTATTTAACCAACGTTGATACCAACCACTAAATAAAAGTCCGCCAGTAACTACTTCCATTTCTGTTTCTTCCAAATCTACTAACCACTCTGAATTAGTCGCTAGATTGTCTAGATTGTTTAGATTGCTATTTTCTAAATTGGATGTCATGGGCATAATTTTCATCCTAGGGTATTAATTGAGATTGATTGAGTTTTCGTGATCAATTTTGATGGGAATAAAGACAATAATGTTCCAAGAAGCTTTAGCTGGGAAAAGATCACGATCGCAATTTTTAATTTGGTCAACTACATTTAATTGTAGAGGTAATTGTAGGGGGGCAAGGCTTTGCATCCTCAAGACATGTTATAACCAAGGCATAATTACCCCGTCTGGTTCAGCAATCACTGTGCCGATCGCCCAAGCAGCGGTTCCCTGAGCCTGAAAAAACTCCAAACTCCTATCCAATTCTGAAGCTGGAACAATCACCACAAACCCAATCCCCATATTAAAAGTATTAAACATTTCTTGGGGACGGACATTTCCAGTATCAGCAAGCCAACTAAAAATAGGGGGAATTTCCCAAGTATCAGGATGAATGGCTACCGATCGACCGGGACTGAGGCACCGGGGCAGGTTTTCGGGAATGCCACCGCCCGTAATATGAGCCATGCCGTGGATGGGTATTTCCTGTTGCAGAGCTTGATGGATAACTTTTACATAAATTTGTGTCGGGGTGAGGAGAGCCGAGCCGAGGGTCGCCCCTTGAAGGATTTCCGGGGTATCATCCCACCTAGAACCGCTATCAGCCACGATTTTTCTGACTAAACTAAACCCATTACTATGAACTCCGCTACTGGGCAGGGCGATCGCCACATCTCCCAACTGCACCTGATCACCATTAAGAATTTTACTCTTTTCTACAATGCCCACACAAAACCCCGCCAGATCGTACTCCCCAGCTTGATAGAATCCCGGCATCTCCGCCGTTTCCCCACCCAGCAAGGTACAACCCGCTTGCAGACAGCCCTTGGCAATTCCTTCGACTACTTGGGTAGACTGCTCCACACTGAGTTTGCCCGTAGCAAGATAATCCAAGAAAAATAACGGCTCCGCCCCGCAGGTCAACACATCATTAACACACATAGCTACAAGGTCAATGCCCACCGTCGAGTGGCGATCGAGTTCAAAGGCTAACTTTAACTTTGTCCCCACCCCATCAGTTCCCGAAACCAGCACTGGCTGTTGATAACCCGTGGGCAGTTCAAACAAGCCACTAAACCCCCCCAAGCCCCCCAAAACCTCTGGACGGAGGGTGCTCGCCACCAAATTTTTGATCTGCTCTACAAAAACCCGACCCTTCTCAATATCAACCCCAGCCGCCTTGTAATCCGTCATGAATATTTTACTTTTGCTACTTTCCTAGTTAGCCCAATATAGCAGATCACTAGTTTCTGAGGCATAACCAAATAATTACCGGAGATTCCCAAAAGCCAATTAGGTCAACAATTTTCTAGTTAGAACCGCCTAGCACTGACGAGAACTAACCAGTAGATAGAACTAAGTGTCACCAGAGTAATATCATTAGAAGTATTCTCAAACTCCAATACTCCCTATTTCCCAACCACTAAAATCTAAACTTCTCAAATAATTTCTCCAATCTAAAACTCCTAAAGCCGAAACTTCAAAACTCAGCTTCTTTACCTCCCTGTACCTTCCTGTACCTCCCCTTACCTTCTTTACCTCCTCCTCCCCCCATGTCCTCCAAAACCACCAAAGTTATTCTCGATACTGACCCCGGCGCAGACGATATTTTTGCGCTTCTCTGGTTGATTAGCCTATCTCTTCAAGGCATTGCAGAAATTGCAGCTATTACTACTGTCGGTGGTAATGTAACCGCAGAATCAACCTTTCGGGCTGCCCACAAAATTCTTAGATTATTAAATATTACAGGCATAGAAGTTGGTCGATCGACCTCTAGAATTGCCGGGAATATTCGTGATGCTGCCCACATTCATGGACAGGATGGCATGGGAAATTTATCCGATAGTCTGCCAGAGGTGACGCAACCAGAGAAAGATATTTTTGCCCAAGCTCGCCGGGCGGATGAAATTATTATTGAGCAGCTATCCCAGTTTCCGGGGGAAATTGATTTGGTGGCGATCGGCCCTTTGACAAATTTGGCAACGGCGGAAATTAAAAAACCGGGGATTCTGAGGCAGGCGAGGTCGATCGTGATTATGGGAGGAGCCTTTGATTGTCCGGGCAATGTCACCCCAGAGGCAGAGTTTAATATTGCCTTTGATCCCCAAGCTGCGGCTACGGTTTTCGCCAGCCATGAACAAATTGTCGTGCTGCCCATGGATGTCACCAACCAATTAGTTTTGACTCCAGCGATGTTGACCTATATTACCAAAACCTCTAAAGCTAGTAAGTTGGCTCTATTTATTCAGCAGTTGGGGCAGTTTATGTTTCAAACTAACCTCGCTCACCGGGAAACTAAGGGGGTGGAAGGCTGTCTCATGCACGATGCTGCCACGATCGCCTACCTGTTCTACCCAGAAACTCTGTGGTTACAAAGAGCCAGAGTCGAAATAGAAACTGTTAGTAAGTTTACCCAAGGCAAAACTCTGCGCGATCGTCGCCACTTCCCCAAAACCGACCCCAATGCTTTTATTGCCACTCAAGTAGACTCTACTTCCCTCCTAGCAGCATTATTAGAAGACTTAAAATATTTACTGACAAGTAGTACCTCAATACTTTAAGAGAAATCAAAATTCTCACTTCAAGCAATAATAAATACACTTAATATGGGCTAGACTCTTCTCTCTTTGCCTCCTTATCGGCTGTATTAGGTTTGGAGATAAGTCGTCTGTGGAGAAAATCGAGAACGGTAATTCATGGTTTAGGAAAATATATACTTAGCTCTACAAGAAAGAAATAGAGATATAAGATATTTTGCATAGTAAGACGGAAGCATGAAATTATTTTCCTTGTTCTTTTCTGCTAGAGCGATATAAAGATAGAGATAGGAAGATTTCCAAAATATATATTAACTCTGATTGATAAATTAGGTAAATCTACGGTTTAAAATAAACTATGGTAGTACTACTATCTATTCAAAGATGTTATTTTAGCTAATTACTTAAAACGGGAATAAACCTACAGCCCTAGGCATAGCCTTTTAAGGCGGGAACAATCTCATGAATACACTGAAATATGGACTGGCTGCTATCCTTGGAACATATCTAATATCCACGCAAGGAGGAAACCCAGCTATGGCAGCTACACTCACAGGCACGATCAAGGTTGACGTAAGTCATGGCGACTTTGCTGGTATTTATACTGGCGATTTCTCATACGATGATACACATTTAACTAAAGTAGGTACGGAAGCCATGACCATTAGCGATCTTGCTATCCCAGGACTACTATCTTTTAACTTTAGGTTTCTGGACTTTGCTACAGGTTTAAATCTTGTTACTTATACTGCTCAAGATGTTGCTGGTTTTCCTGACAATCCAACTTTATATTTTGAGAATGGAATACCTACTCAATTTGGAGCAATGGTTGATCCGGGAAATAATGGTGGAATTTTTACTGTAAACGATGGATTTTTCTTTGGAGATCCCGGAATCTTTGATTTCGTCTTGCGGAACGGAACTAGTGGAGGTAGAGGGAATGTAACCTTAGAGCTTGATAAAGCTACTCCAGAAGAGCCTCCTTCTGTACCTGAGAACTCTTCCCCCTTAGCTTTCTTATTAGCTACTTTGAGCTTGGGAGTTGCTTACTTGTAGAGAAAGCCAAAAAAAGTTCATAACTAATAATTTCTACTAACCAAACTTGAGAGTATCCAATTAAAATGTGCGGGCATAGAGGTAAATTATTGATCAACCCAGCCCCAACTTAAAACAGATATTTTGGTATTGCAGGCGTTATCTCGCTCCAGATTTGGCGGCATAGTAGCTGGATCAAAAAACTGGGGTAATTTTCCTTTCGATCGACAACTTAAAGATGGCACAAACAAAAACCTCAGCCCGGAAACTTTATGGATTACTTACCCTTGCAGCCCTACTAGTTGCTGTCCATATTTTTCTAGTCTTGCGTCAGCCCGATGATTCTAATCTGATTAATGGCAGTATTCTCGTGTGGTTTGTTTGCGGGTTGTTGGTGCGGGAAAAAAGACAGCAGCCCCTAGAAGAAAATTCACGCTGGGCAAATACTGGGTCAAATATTCTGGGTTGGGGAATTGTGGCGATCGTCCTCCTAGTAAGTCTCTCCCTAACTGGTTATCACACATTTATTAGATTCACCCCCTTTTTGATTTGCCTAGGTTTGGGTTTAATAACGGCAGGAATTGGGGGAATACAACGATACAAACAAGAATTAGCCCTCACTCTCCTCACCGCCCTGCCTCCCGGATTAGTTCATCGCTTGGCAGATTGGGAAGCTATGACTGCTAACCTCTCCCATTTCTTGCTGCAAAGTCTGGGTTTCGATGCTCGCCTTGGTTCTCTGCAACAGGAAATTCTCCTGACCATTGGTGCTGCCCTGCCTACGGCGAGTAATTCTGTGATTGTGGCGCGGGACTGTGCCGGGGTAGATATCATGTTGCAATTGTGGGTATTGTCGATCGCCGGAATTTTTTTATTACCCACTAACCGCCGTCAAAAATTGATCATTCCCGTGGTAGCAGTGGTGATTGCCTATATTATTAATGGGATTCGGGTAGCTCTCTTGGCTGCGATCGTCCCCTATCCCGCCGTTTTTAGCTACTGGCACACAGGACAGGGCGGTTTCTTTTTTCCGGTTTTGGCAGTCCTGATTTGGGGTCTAGTATGTAAGATACTAATTTTGCGAGATTACTCAGCGAACTCCCCGGCTCCAGAATAACTGGATCATCAAAAATCCCTAACTTTACTTTATGCAACCATCTTTCCTCAAAGCCATTTTTTCTTGGCAGAGTATTTTTACTTTGGTGATGTTTGGTTATATGTACCTGCCGATCGCCGTCCTTGGTTTCTATAGCTTCAATGACTCTGCCTACAGCGCCCAATGGTCTGGCTTCACCCTGAAATGGTACGAAAGATTACTTAGTGATAGTAGGTTGTTGGCGACCCTGCAAAATAGTCTAGTAGTGGCGATCGCTGCTGTTGCCATTTCCGCAGTGCTGGGAACCATGATGGCTGTGGGTCTAGCCAAATATAAATTTTGGGGCAGAAAACTCTACCGGGGTGTGAGCATTTTGCCTGTGGTGGTACCAGATATTGCCATGGCAGTGGCGACCCTAGTATTTTTAGCCGTGGTGGGGCTACCCCTGAGCTTGGGGACAATCATCGCTGCCCACGTAGTATTTTGTTTGGCTTACGTCGCTGTAGTCGTAGGTTCTCGCCTCACTTCCCTCGATCCCCATCTAGAAGAAGCCGCCCTAGATTTGGGAGCCACTCCGACCCAAGCCTTTATCAAGGTACTTTTACCAGAACTTAGCCCTGCAATCATTGCCGGATGTCTCCTTGCTTTTGTATTGAGCATGGATGATTTTTTGATTTCTAGCTTCACGGCGGGGGCGGGTTCCAACACCTTACCCATGGAAATTTTTAGCCGGATTCGCACGGGAGTAAAACCAGATATCAATGCCCTGAGTGTCTTATTAATTCTCGGTTCTGGCTTGATTGCGCTGATTGCCGAATCCCTCCGCTATCAAGGCAACAAACAAAGATTTCGGTAGGGTTTGCAGTAAATTTTGGCAGAGCAAAGCAAACTTTTAATTTAGGCAGACTGGGTAAATAGTTTATCCTAGAGATAGAACAAAGCTAGGATTCAATCTCAGGACTCAAACTAATGCAGCAAAATAACTGGCGGGTGGGCAATCTTTTTGGGATACCCCTATTTTTAGATCCTTCGTGGTTCTTTGTGGTTATTTTCGTCACCATCATCAATGCTCTAGATTTTCTGCCCCGATTTGGCAGTATTTCTTGGGTGGCGGGGTTTGTGATGGCGTTGTTGCTGTTTGGCTCGGTGCTGCTCCACGAGTTGGGTCATAGTTTAGTGGCTCTGCGGCAGGGAATCAAGGTTAACTCAATTACGCTGTTTTTGTTTGGGGGAGTAGCAGCGATCGATCGAGAGTCAAAAACTCCCCTCGGAGCCTTTGGAGTTGCCATTGCTGGACCTACGGTTAGTCTGGCTTTGTTTGCCATTTTTGCAGCGATCGCCCAATTCTTACCTACAGATACGGTGCTAGAATTGCTGGCGGCAGATTTGAGCAGAATTAATTTAGTCTTAGCGGTGTTTAACATGATTCCGGGGCTACCCCTTGATGGTGGACAGGTACTCAAGGCTCTCGTGTGGCAAGTGACGGGCGATCGCTTCAAGGCAGTGCGTTGGGCAGCCAATTGTGGCAAGTTTCTGGGAGGATTGGGGATTGCCTTTGGTTTGAGCTTATTGTTGATCACTGGACAAATCGGTTCTATCTGGCTTTCCCTGATTGGTCTATTCATCTACCGCAATGCCGACTCCTACAGCAAAGTGACATCTCTCCAGCAAGCTATCCAACAAATTACCGCCGCCGAAACCATGACCAGGGATTTTCGAGTGGTGGATGCCCACCTGACCCTACGGAGTTTTGCGGAAGAATATATCCTCAGCGATGTCCACAAATCTTTTCCCTACTACGCTACCGCCGATGGTCGTTACCGGGGTCTGGTACCTGTTGATGCCCTGCAAGTTATTGAGCGGAGTCAATGGGATGTGCAGACCCTAGGAGATATAGTCCGTCCCCTGACAGAAATTCCGACCCTGCCAGAAAAATCTGCCCTCGTCACGGTGATTAATACCCTAGAGGAAAAGCAGTTAGATTTTATTACGATCCTTTCTCCCGCCGAAACTGTAGCCGGAATTATCGATCGAGGTGATGTCGTCCGGGCGATCGCTACCAAACTCAGCCTCCCCATTTCCGAAGCCGATATTAAGCGCATCAAAACTGAAGGTGTCTATCCCCAAGGGTTTCAACTTCTAGCCCTAGCCAAATCTATCTCTTAGATTTTAAGTTGCTCAGACTTCTGGAGATTGCCAAAATTCCCTGGCGTACAGGGCTTACTCCTAATTACTCCAAGCAGCCCTAGGGTTAACACCCCCCAGTTGTTCCGTAAATCCCCAGAGACTGCTATAGTTGGGGAATAATTCAGTTGTAAATATCTACGCATTGGGCTGTTTGGGGTGCAATTTTGAGGGAAATACATACACAGCCTTGGTCATGAAAGCTGCGTCAGGAGAAAACCTGTTAATTCCTTGACGTTGGAGATGTAGTTTGGTGAGCAGCAACCTAGGAAAATAGTCTGGTTGAGTAAAAATAGTGTTTATCCTTACTACTCTGATGAAATGACAAATTGTTACTGATTTGCCTTGAAGGAGTCAGTAAATATTTGTAGGTAAAGATTTTTATGTCATAGTCACGGCAGAGTCATTAATCAGTATTTTCTACTAGTCAAGGGATGGTAAGCGATGGATTGGTTAGGATTGGTAATTGGAAATTCTCGATCGCACTGGGCCTACTTCCGCAATCAGGCCCTCGTCAACAGGTGGGATACACCCCACTCCTTAGAAATGCAAACCTATCCTTGGCAACAGTTTCTGCCCCTCGAAGCTCCCAGCAAAGAGTCCCCAGAGATTCCCCTATTTTTTGCCTCTGTGGTTCCCCAACAAACCCAGATCTGGCGCAAATATCCCAATAGCCGGGAGATTGTTCTTGATGATGTACCGTTAGCCGGGATGTATTCTAGTTTGGGAGTCGATCGAGCCTTGGCAGTTTATGCAGCCCTCAACAAATGGGATGTCCCTGCCCTCGTGGTGGATGGGGGTACGGCGTTGACTTTTACCGGAGGCATTGCGAAGCCAGAGTTTGAGATGGTTGGTGGGGCGATTTTACCGGGTTTGGATCTCCAGTTGCGATCGCTGGTGGGGGGAACTGCGGCTTTACCTTTTTTGGGCAGGAGTCGCATTGATGTACCGAGTCGGTGGGGTCGGAGTACGATCGAAGCCATTCGCAGTGGTGTAGTTTATACCCTCTTGGCGGGAGTCCGAGATTTCGTCCAAGATTGGCAGCAACAATTCCCCGAAAGCAAAGTTGTCCTCACTGGTGGTGATGCCCCGATCATTGAAAAATATCTCCAAGGACTAGATCCCGCTTGGTCAGGGCAACTAGTTGTTGATCCAGACCTAATTTTTAGTGGCATTCAAGCGATCGTCGAGCAGAAACTACAAAACAAGACTATTAATCCCCTCAATAATCTAAATAATCCCCTCAATAATCTAAATAATTTGAATAACGATCTAAATAACTCTCAGTGGCTGAGTTGGGATATTGGCTAACTCATATTCTCTCTGCCCACGATCGGCAAAAATTCGGTAGAATCTTAATCTAGGGGAAATACCCGCAAGTATTGAAATACAGAGAGAGACTACCGTGGTTGTACAAGTGTCCGTCAGTTCCTACGAAGCCAAGACCCAAGACATTGCCAAGGAACTATTGCAAGCGACGAGAGAGAAACGCAACTTTTTTGCCCAGATGCAAGACCAGATGCGCTTAGATGATAAATTGCTGGGTTGGACAATGAGCAACCCCGGCTTGCGGGTACAACTATTCCGGTTTATTGATTCCTTACCAGCTCTGAAAACTAAGGCAGAAATTGCTCGGCATTTGCAGGAATATCTGGGGGTAGCTCAGGTGGAATTGCCCTCGGCGCTGAAGGGAATTTTGAACTATACCCAAGCGGATTCTATGCCCGCCCAAGTTGCAGCCACAACCGTCTCTACTGCGGTGGAAACCCTAGCTAAAAAATATATTGCCGGGGAGAATATCCAGCAGGCGGTGCGGAATATTGAGAAACTCCGTAAGGATAAAATGGGGTTTACCCTAGATTTGTTGGGGGAAGCGGTCATTACCGAAACCGAGGCTCAATCTTACCTCGATCGCTACCTTGATATGATTACCCAACTCACCCAAGCTGCCAAAAATTGGGGTTTAGTGCCCGCCGTAGACAAAGCCGGAGAGGAAGACCTAGCCAAGGTGCAGGTATCGGTGAAGCTGACGGCGTTTTATTCCCAGTTTGATCCCCTCAATGAACGGGGCAGTCAAGAGAAGGTGGGCGATCGCATCCGGATTCTGTTACGCAAGGCAGCGGAATTGGGGGCGGCGGTGCATTTTGACATGGAGCAGTACGCTTTTAAGGACACGACCCTAAAAATCCTTAAGGAATTACTCCTAGAGCCAGAGTTTCGGCAACGTTCAGATATTGGTCTCACCGTCCAAGCCTACCTCCGGGATTCTTACCAAGATGCGACAGATTTGATTACTTGGGCAAAACACCGGGGGACTCCCGTGACCATCCGCCTAGTAAAGGGTGCCTACTGGGATCAGGAAACCATTAAGGTTTTGCAAAAAGATTGGGCGCAACCTGTGTATAACGACAAGGCAGAAACGGATCTCAACTTTGAACGCATTACCCAACTCTTACTAGAAAATCACCAAGCGGTTTATGTTGCCATTGGTAGCCATAATGTGCGTTCTCAGGCTAAGGCGATGGCGATCGCAGAATCTTTGCAAATTCCCCGGCGGAGTTTTGAAATGCAGGTTCTCTACGGCATGGGTGATCAACTAGCTAAGGCGATCGTCAACAAAGGCTACCGGGTGCGGGTCTATTGCCCCTACGGTGATTTGATCCCCGGCATGGCGTACCTGATCCGTCGTCTGTTGGAAAATACAGCCAATAGTTCCTTCCTGCGGCAAAATCTCGAAGAGCGGCCGATCGAGGAATTACTGGCTCCCCCAGTGGCTAATGGTAAAGCAGATTTAAGCCGGAACCCTCAACAGTTTGCCAATGCTGAAGATACGGATTATTCAATTTTGACGGAACGCAATCGATCGGAACAGGCTTTCCAGTACGTGCGGGAACAACTGGGCAAAACTTACCTCCCCCTAATTAACGGGGAATACCGCAACACCTTAAATGTGGTGGAATCCGTGAACCCCTCCAACCCCAGCGAGGTCATCGGTAAGGTGGGGTTATTGAGCATTGAGCAGGCAGAACAGGCGATGGTGGCAGCAAAGGCAGCCTTCCCAGCTTGGAAAAATACTCCAGTCACTGAACGGGCAGCAATCCTCCGCCGGGCAGCTCAACTCATGACCGATCGCCGGGCCGAACTCTCAGCATGGATGGTTTTGGAAGTTGGGAAACCAGTGCGGGAAGCCGATGGGGAAGTATCAGAAGCGATCGATTTCTGTAACTACTACGCCGAGGAAATGGAGCGCCTAGATTCAGGGATTGCCTACGATATTGCCGGAGAAACCAACCGCTATATCTATCAACCCAGAGGAATTGCTGTGGTGATTGCCCCTTGGAATTTCCCTTTAGCGATCGCTGTGGGTATGACCGTAGCGGCTCTAGTGGCTGGAAATTGCACCCTCCTCAAGCCTGCGGAAACTTCTTCAGTAATTGCTGCCAAATTTACGGAAATTCTCCTCGAAGCGGGGATCCCCAAGGGCGTTTTCCAGTATATGCCGGGGATTGGCGGGGATGTGGGAGCCTACTTGGTGAAACATCGGGATACCCATTTAATTGCCTTCACTGGTTCCCAAGCCGTAGGTTGTCGGATCTATGCAGAAGCGGCGGTGCTACAACCGGGACAGAAACACCTGAAACGGGTAATTGCGGAAATGGGGGGCAAAAATGCCATCATCATTGATGACAGTGCTGATCTTGACCAAGCGGTGCAAGGGGTTGTCCAGTCAGCCTTTGGTTATAGTGGACAAAAATGCTCGGCATGTTCCCGGGCGATCGTCCTTGATAGTATCTACAACACTTTCCTAGAGAGATTGGTAGAGGCAACCCAAAGCTTAAATGTGGGAGCGGCGGAATTACCCAGCACCAAGGTCGGCCCCGTGATCGATGCTACGGCTCAGGCAAAAATGCAGGAATACATCGCGATCGGCAAAACTGAAGCTCAAGTTGCCCTAGAAATGCCCAGCCCCGTCCCCGGTTATTTTGTGGCTCCAGTAATTTTCAGCGAAGTTTCCCCCCAAGCCCGCATTGCCCAAGAGGAAATTTTTGGCCCCGTCCTCGCCGTGATTCGGGTGCAGAATTTTGCTGAAGCTCTGGAAGTTGCCAACAATACGGACTTTGCCCTCACCGGGGGACTCTACTCCCGCACTCCTTCCCACATTGATCAGGCGACGGCGAATTTTGAAGTGGGTAATCTCTATATCAACCGGAATATTACGGGGGCGATCGTCTCTCGCCAGCCCTTTGGTGGTTTCAAGCTCTCTGGAGTTGGTTCCAAGGCTGGGGGGCCTGATTATCTCTTGCAGTTCCTCGAACCAAGGGTAATCACCGAAAATATCCAGCGTCAAGGCTTTGCCCCGATCGAAGGAGCCGAATAATCTCTCAGGTAGCAATGATCTAAACTGATACTTCTGGAGATTAACTACCAGATTAGCTACCCAGACTAATTACCTCAAATTAAGTGATCCCCAAAAAACCTTAGGCAATTTCAGGGGAAATCCTTAAGCTCTCCGAAATTAGTGCCAACCAGTAGTTAAGATATAAAAGTAAAGGTCTTACCTTGAGGTAAAAATTTTGCTAACTTTCCAGTTTCCCTAACTGTAATTTCTTGGGTTAACAACTCTTAGAGTTCTGACCAGTAGGAAGTTGAGGCTAGGGTAGCAGGGAAGTAACGATACCATAATCATAATCTCAGCTAACAGGTGACTATGAATTAATAACAATTGCTTAGTAAAACGGGGGACAGTGGATGAATAATATAAAAGTAAGAATTTACGATTTATCGCGGGAATTGAACTTGGACAACAAGGACATATTGAATATTTGTGAGCAACTGCACATCGCCGTCAAAAGCCACAGTAGCACCATTTCTGAATCTGATGCCGATCGTATCCGGGAGGCTGCCCAAAAAGCAGTAGGCAAACTCCGCAAGCGGCCGATCGCCGACAAAAATGATTCTAGAAACAAACTTACACCCAGCCCAATTCTAGAAAAAAAACCCCAAATTGTCGAAGTGCGCCTTAGAAAAGATATTGACCCCAAAAATCGCCCCCAGTCATCCTCTACCCCCACTGCTCCAGAATTGAAACCTCAGATCAATCCCCCCAACCGTTTAGAATCGCCCCCGGCAAACCTCCCAGAGCAATCTGCGGCTCTTGAGTCTCCGGTAGAATCTCTCCCATCTACTCAACCTAACCCAGTTGCCGAGTCTCCCCAGACTCTATCGACACCATCTGGACAGCCTGAACCGCTATCTGGACAAAATGGACAAGGGGAAAAAACTGCTCTCCCACCAACTCCACCAGCTAGTCAGGCAGCTAATCAGGTAGCTAATCAGGTAACTAGTCAAGCTATCAATCAGCCAAGTAATCAAGCTGTGGAGGAACCCAATCAACCCAGCCCTAGCCATACTGAGAAACTAGCTCCTCCCCCTACCCTCAATGCCCCGGCAGTCCCTGTGCTAGAAGCACCACCAAGAGAACGATCGATCCCTACCAATAACTTTGAGCGTCCAGTTCTCAAACGCAAGGGCAGTGAAGAAATTAAACCCAAGTCTTCGGAAGCCAGACCACGAAGCGGCGAAAAACTCAGCCCCAATCGTCCGAACCGGGGAGAAGGAGAAGCTGCCAAGGTGACTCGTCCAGTCTTGGAACTCCAACGCCCCCAACGTCGCCCCCAGCCCAGCGAAGCCGATCCTACTGCTGCTAAGGTTGGTGGTGAACCATCCCCTAGTCTCAATCTCAAACGTCCCCTGCCTCCCAAGATGGTGGGCAAGAAAAAACAGTGGGAAGAAGAGGAAGAAGAAAAGGAAAATGCCAAGAAAACCAAGGCAAAGCGCCGTTTGCAGGATGCCTTTGAAGAAGATGATGATGACGATCTAGATGATCTAGAAGGTGGCGATACACCAATGGTAGTTAGCCTATCAGTGGCTCGTCCTCCCCGTCCCAAATCAGAAAATAGCAGTCCTAGCGCCCCGATCGCTGTGGCGACTAAGAAAAAACCAACCCTGAAAACAGACCGCAAGGCTGAACCACGGGAGCGCCGTCAAGACAAGAAAAACGACCAGCCAGCAGAATTTGCAACCCTTTCTGGTTCTCTAACTGTCCGGGATCTCGCTACTATGATCAATGTGCCAGAGACTGAGATCATCAAAAATCTCTTCTTCAAGGGCATTGCCATTAGTATTACCCAGACCCTAGAGCTAGATACAGCCAAGATGGTGGCGGAAGAATTTGGGGTCATTGTCGATATGGCAGTGGTCACGGCTCCCGCTACGAAGGTAACGGAGATGATCGAAGTCAGCGATCTAGAAAGTCTCCAACGTCGTCCGCCTGTGGTGACGATCATGGGTCACGTAGACCACGGGAAAACTACGCTCCTGGATGCGATTCGATCGACCAAGGTTGCCCAGGGAGAAGCGGGGGGAATTACCCAGCATATCGGGGCTTACCATGTGGATGTGGAGCATGAAGGCAAGATGCAACAGGTGGTCTTCCTCGATACTCCCGGACACGAAGCCTTTACAGCGATGCGGGCTAGAGGCACCAGGGTAACGGATATTGCCATTCTGGTAGTTGCTGCCGATGATGGTGTCCAACCCCAAACCATTGAGGCGATCAGTCACGCCAAGGCTGCCGGAGTACCGATTATTGTGGCGATCAACAAGGTTGATAAAGTCGGGGCGCAACCAGACCGGGTAAAACAGGAGTTGACCGATCGAGGCTTGCAACCGGAAGAATGGGGTGGTGATACGATCATGGTTCCTGTCAGTGCCATCAAGGGCGAAAATCTGGATACCCTCTTAGAGATGATCCTGCTAGTTGCCGATGTGGAAGAACTGGTTGCTAACCCAGAACGTCTTGCTAGGGGAACGGTCATTGAAGCGAACCTAGATAAAAATAAAGGCCCTGTGGCGACGCTCTTGATCCAAAATGGTACCTTGCGCTTGGGCGATAGCTTAGTGGCGGGTTCTGTATTTGGGAAAGTCCGGGCTATGGTGGACGATCGAGGCGAACCAGTTAAGGATGCGGGTCCTTCCTTTGCGGTGGAACTCTTGGGTCTCAGTGATGTCCCAGCAGCAGGGGATGAATTTGAAGTCTTCGAGAGTGAAAAAGATGCTAGAGCGATCGCCGATCAACGGGGTGAAACTCAACGGGAAACCAGACTGCAACAACAAATGGCTTCTCGCCGGGTAACTCTCAACAGTCTCTCTGCCAAGGCGGCGGAAGGGGAACTCAAGGAACTCAACTTGATCCTCAAAGCCGATGTCCAAGGTTCGGTGGAAGCTATTCTTGGCTCGATTCAACAGCTACCCCAGAACGAAGTCCAAATTCGGGTACTGTTGGCAACGGCAGGAGAAATTACCCAAACGGATATTGACCTAGCCGCAGCTAGTGGAGCGGTGGTGATTGGTTTCAATACTTCCCCAGTAGGTTCTGCTCGACAGGCGATCGAACAGCTAGGGGTAGATGTCCGGGAGTACAGTATTATTTACAAACTCCTCGACGATATCCAAGGAGCCATGGAAGGATTGCTCGAACCAGAACAGGTGGAAGAAACCCTAGGACAAGCCGAAGTCCGGGTGGTATTTACTGTTGGACGCAATGCCGTTGCAGGGTGTTATGTCCTTTCTGGCAAGGTAGCTCGTAACTGTAGTGTCCGAGTCCGCCGAGGCAATCAACTGGTCTATGAAGGCAATTTGGATTCCCTAAAACGGATGAAGGATGATGCGAAGGAAGTCAATACTGGGTATGAGTGCGGGATCGGTATCGATCGCTTTAATGACTGGGTAGTCGGCGACACGATCGATGCTTTCCGCATGGTTGCCAAGCGCCGGACTCTCTCTCCCAACTAACCAACGAAGAATCTGCTAGGTGGGTTAAGGTGGGCATTGCCCACCCTACTTGATTTATCGCTGAATCAATCTCAATCAACTTTGCATATTTCTAGCCAAACTACTCCAGACCATAGTGAACACCCAGACTTACGGATGGCGCGATCGCGTAAAGCTGGCCACTACTCTGAGCATCATCCTTGTCTATCTTATCTAAAATTTAGGCAATCTATAAAGATTCAAAATCTGTGATAAATCCAGCAAATTTGGCACATTCTTCCTGAAAAGATTCCACCTCGCTAATTTCGTCAACTTTATAGGACATAATGCGGCTACCATCCGGTAGCTTTTTTGATCCAATTAATTCGTAGGGATAACTAGCTATCATTTTCTTGAAATCAGCGCCGTAGAGCTTCCATACTTCCTGATCGCAATTAATATTAACCTTCCACATCTTAATCCTCTGATAATAATTTCTGATAATAAAAAACAGCTAAGAGAATCAATAATTCTCATTTTGAATCATATGTACTGACTATTTTTGGGTTGACTGCCTGAGATAAAGATTTCCTCTAATTAAAACACCAAATCAAGACACCATGCCGATATGGGCAGCGATGATATGGTAAGTCCCACTCCCAGAGATAGCCCAAACCCTTGTAAATCGAAAATCCCCATTGGCAGGGTTGCCGTCATAAGTACCCACTATTTGCATACGGACAGACACGATCGCCACCTCTCCCTGAATTTGTATTTGTCGTTCCGAAGGGGTTAACTCCTGTATTTTGATCAAACCAGATTTGTGAGCGCCTAAATCATCATCTTTGCTCATCAATTGTCCAAAATGATTAGTGATGATAATTTCAGGAGCCAGTAGTTTATCCAAAACGCTGACATCAGAAGCAAGCATTGCCTGTTTGAGCCGTTCTTCAGCATCGATAATTTGAGATTCAATTATTTTAGTCATGACTTTTAGTTTGAGATTCAATAATTTTTAATATTAAACGACTATCGATCGCCCTACTTGATTTTTAGATAGCACCCCGGCTCGATCGATGTGTTATTTTTTTTCCTCAAATCACTGGAAATCACTGAAAAATTTTCAATACCTATTTATATGAATAACTGTTCATATGTTATGATAAGCATAGAGATTGTTCCAAGGTAGTTTGAAAAGGTAACTTGAGAAGGCAATTTAAGATTTTCCCTTTCAGAAATACCCCAGAACATTTAACCAAATTTATATCTAACCAAAATCAACAAGGAGCAAATCTATGACTAGCGTTACCCAAATGAAATGTGCTTGCGAATCTTGTCTGTGTATTGTCTCCCTCTCCAGTGCGGTGATGAAAGACGAAAAACCCTACTGTGGAGAAGCCTGCGCTAATGGTCATCCGGCGGGTCAAGGTTGTGGACATACGGGCTGTGGCTGTAATAAATAAGCAACTCTCCAGCTATCCCAGCAATTTAAGGTACAGTTTATCCATGCCAGATTTTCCAGAAGAAACTATTATCAAGTCTGATCTCAGGGCTGATCTCAAGTCTGAACATCAAGAACTCTGCTGTGAAGAAACCCACAATCACGCCGAGTTGGATAAACTGTCACCAGTTCGATCGCAACTTCTCTCAGTCGAAAAAGCTCAGGGAATGGCGGAATTTATGAACTTTTTGGCGGATACCAACCGTCTAAGAATTTTGTCGGTATTAGCCACAGGGGAAATGTGTGTGGGTGATCTGGCAATTACTTTGGCTATGAATGAATCCGCAGTGTCCCACCAATTACGCACCCTCCGAGCCATTCGTTTAGTCAATTTCCGCAAACAGGGAAGGCACGTTTTCTATAGTTTGAAGGATCACCATGTCCTCAGTTTTTATCAAGCGATCGCCGAGCATTTGGAAGAGCCAAGGGACGATCGAGAATAGATACTCAATTCGCTTAATCCTGAAATTTAATCCTGATCACCTCAACAACCCCTGAAAAGTAGAGTAGAGAGAAGTAAGACTCATAATCTCTCCCATCAATCATCACTCTTCGATCGGAGTTGTTATTTTATGCAGAAATCTTTAACCAAAGAATCTTTAACTAGGGGATTACTACTTTTACCTGCGGTCGGCTCGGTTCTCGGCTCTCAGTTAGGCACTCTGCCCTCACAACCGATGCTTCCAGAAAATACTTTTGGCGAGATAAACTTAGGTAGTATGGTGATCACTGATCCAGCAGCCATAACCGGGACAGCCCAAATATCTAGTAGCCCCGGAGTAGAATCTAATCATGATCTTGGCAGTTCTGTACAGTCTAGTCCCCAGATTAATTCTGCCACTAGTTCTTTAACTAACTCTTTAACTAATTCTCTGACTAGCTCTTTTCATTGGCTCACGGCAGCTAGGAACGATCGACAAAGAGAATGTCGCCTGTTGGGAATCTGTGATGCTTAGTAATAATGCTTAGTAATATTAACTAAGAATAAAAAAATTCGGGGTGGCGGCTAAAAACTCTGAGGTGCAACTATGGGAGCGATCGATCTAAATAAATTCTACAAGGCTTGCAATCCCAGTAAACCTCTCGTTGTCAGTATTGAAGAAGACCGGAAATATTATATAGACCTCTCCACAGTCCGGGGCGGGAAGATGATCGATGCCCTCAAGCGCACAATTACCACAATCTCCCCCGATGAACCCACCTGTCAGCTATTCACCGGACATATTGGGGCGGGGAAATCTACAGAACTATTGCGATTGCAGGCAGAGCTAGAGCAGCAGGGCTTTGTAGTGGTTTATTTTGAATCTAGCCAGTACCTTGATGTGGCAGACGTAGATATTACGGATATTTTGCTGGCGATCGCTTGGCAGGTGAGTGAAACCCTAGCCGGGATTAAAATCAAGCTGCAACCCGGACTGTTTACCCGCCTATTTCAAGATATCGGGCAATTTTTGCAAACCCCCATAGAACTCAATGCCGAAGCCGAAATATCCCTAGGCATTGCCAAGATTCACGCCCGTACCAAGGAATCGCCCCAAGTCCGCCGCCGCCTGAGGGAATACCTCGAACCCAGAACTAGCAATATTCTGGCTGCCATTAACACAGAATTAATTAAACCCGTCCAAGCCGAACTGAAACGCCGAGGGAAATCGGGTTTGGTGGTAATTGTAGATAACCTCGATCGCATTACCTATCGACTCCTGCCCTCTGGACGATCGCAACCAGAATATTTATTTATTGATCGGGGTGATGAACTCCGGCAACTAGCCTGCCATATTGTCTATACCATTCCCCTCGCTTTGGCTTTTTGTAACGATGCCGAAACCTTGAAAAATCGTTTGGGGGGTGGTCTAATTCCTCAAGTGCTGCCCATGGTACAGGTACGATCGAGGAATGGACAGTTTTATCAACCCGGATTGAATCTGCTCCGCCATCTAGTGCTTTCCAGAGCTTTTCCCGATGCCACCGTTGCCGAAAGATTAAATTTAGTCCCAGAGGTATTTGATAGTCTCGATACCCTCGATCGCCTCTGCCAAATTAGCGGCGGTCATCTACGGAATTTATTGGGCTTGCTCTACGACTGTCTCCGGCAGGAAGATCCGCCCATCTCCAGGGAGTGCCTAGAAACTGCCATCAGACAACGCCGGGATTTTCTCGTTTCGCCCATCGATAATCAAGAGTGGGATTTATTATTTCAAGTAGTCCAAGAACAGACAGTCAAAGGCGATGAAGAATATCAAACCCTCCTGAAGAGTATGCTAGTATTCGAGTACCGAGACCAGCAAGGTTGTTGGTATAGTCTCAATCCTGCCTTGGAAGAAACCAAACAATTTCAGTTATGGGCGAGCCATATTCCCTAGATGAGATAGCAGCAAAAAATCAACAAGCCCTCAATAGTTTAGTCCGGGCTATTACCCTATCTCTTGGGGAATTTTCCTTGATTTTGATGCATTGCAACTATCAGCAACTCCGGGACAAATACCTAGAAGAATTATCAATTTATCTGCCTCCTGATCACAATTTACTAAAAATTGATCTTCCTCCACAAACTACAAGTCTTTATTCTAGTATTGCAGATAGTATTGCAATTAATGTTGTAGATAATATTGCAGATAAGACGGGAAATAATTTAGGACAATCTTCTCCAGATGCTTTGATTATTTTGGGGTTAGAAAATGTCATTGATTTAACTGGATTATTAACCTCTGCTAATCAAATTAGGGATGAATTTCGCAATAAATTTCCTTTTCCCATTATTTTGGTGGTGAACGATCGCATCCTCACCAGCTTAATTCGTTATGCCCCAGACTTTAATAACTGGGCAGTGACTCCTATTAGTCTCCAGTTAAACTATTTGGAATTAGTTAATCTCCTCGAAGTCAAAGTTAATAGTATTTATAATTCTCCCCAACAATTACAGCAGTATTTAACTATCCAAGATTTGAGTGAGGAAACTTTAGAACTAGATTTTGCTCTTAGAGATTTAGCAGACTATAAATATCAATTACCCCTAGAACTATCCGCAAAGCTAGAGTTTGTGTTGGGCAGAAATGCCTATAGCCAACAGGAATTAGAACAAGCTCTTCTCCACTATCAATTATCTCTAGAATTTTGGCAGACAAATAATGATCAACAAGCTCAAGGTTTAGTATTAGCTAATATTGCCCTTTGCTATTGTCGCTTGGCAGAAAGACAACAGGCTCAAAAACAATTACACTGGCAATCTGCTTGGCTCGCCATGGAACAGGCAGTTAACTATTTAAGTCAAGTAAATTGTCCCGAATTAGTATCTCAAATTCTTAGTCAGCAGGGTGAAATTCTCCAATATTTACAAGCATGGACTCCGCTTAAGGACTTGGCAGAACGAGCGAGATTAATCCATGAAAACTGCGGGAAAACTATTGAAATGGCCCAAGATTATGGTTTTTTGGCAATGGTGGCGATCGCCCAAAATCGTTGGCAAGATAGTATCAAATTAGCCAGTCAAGCCTTAGAAAATTTAGTTAGAGAATTTCCTCCTGTCACCGAATATTTAACCGAGCATCCTTTAATTCTCCAAGGATTATTGTTGGGGCAACTCTATCGATTATTTATTGTCAAAGCCCACACCGCTTTAGGTAATACAAATCAAGCCCAACAAAATTTAACTATTGCCACAAAACAACTAGATATAGCCCTCAAACTCAGCGATCATCGGGCTGATCCTCAACACTATTTAGATATTCTTAAACAACTGAGAAATTTATATTTTGATCAGGGTTGCTATCTAGAAGCCTTTCATATCAAACAGCAACAACTATCAGTAGAACAACTCTATGGCTTTCGGGCTTTTATTGGCGCTAGAAGATTACAACCCCAACCAGTTTATGGGAAGTCTTTTCCCACCTTAAATGGTCTGCAAACTACGGTCGCTGCCGAAATCCGGGTGTCTAGTCGCTATCAAGACCTGCAAAATATCATGAGCCGTCTGAATCGGGCTGATCATCGCTTGATTGTTCTCCACGGAGAATCTGGTGTGGGCAAAAGTTCCTTAATTCATGCGGGTTTAATTCCTACTCTCCAAGAACAGGGGGTGGGCGATCGAGTTGCCATCACCATCCCAATTCAAGTTTATACAAACTGGCTAAAAGAACTAGCAAAAGCCCTTTCCCTAGATATTAATTCACCTGATTCAACTATTGCTGTAGATATCTTAGAACATCTCCGGCAACAGGAAAAACAACACGCCCTGACGGTTATTATCTTTGATCAATTTGAGGAATTTTTCTTTTATAATACTAACAATCAACAACGCACTAGTTTCTTTGAATTTTTACGGGATTGTCTCAATATTTCCTATGTCAAAGTAATTTTATCTTTACGGGAAGATGGCTTGCATTATCTCCTCAATAGTGAACAGGTACTACTTGATCCTATTAATAATAATATCCTCGATCGCCGGATTCGCTATTCCCTTGGCAACTTCTCTATTACCGATGCTCGATCGGTCGTCACTACCCTCACCCATCGGGCTGATTTTGAAATTGAACCAGATTTAATTAATGAAATAGTTGCTGAATTAGCCGGAAAAAATCAAGAAATTCGCCCCATCGAACTCCAGTTAGTTGGCGCTCAAGTCCAGTCAGAAAATATTACTACCCTGGAGCAGTATCATGAATCTGGATTAAAACAACGGCTGGCAGAAAGATTTTTAGAACAAGTAGTCCAAGATTGTGGTGCTGAAAATGCGGCGATGGCTTGGCAGATTCTCTATTTCCTCACCGCAGAAAATAATATTCGTCCCCTCAAAACTCGCCTCGAATTAATTGCCGATCTAGAATTAGATCAGGGAGCCTTTTATCCCACCTTAGACCTAATTTTAGAAATCCTTGAAAAGTCTGGTTTAGTATTTCTCTTGCCAGAAATTCCCTTTCCCCGGTATCAGTTAGTCCATGACTATTTAGTAGAATTTATTCGGCAACGAGAAGAAGTTAATACCAAGCTCCAGATCGAAGATTATAAACAGCGTCAAATTACCAACCAAGAAACCATTGAAAGGCTAGAATTTGCCCTCCGAGAAAAAGCCCTAATTGCCGAATTAACTGTAGCGAAATTAGGACAACAAGATAGTGAAAATAAACTTAATCAAATCCTGCAACAAAGATTAACGGCAGCTAGGCTCTGGGGCTTAGGATTTTTAACCAGTGCTATGTTAGCCGGAGTTTTTGCCATCCAAGCATCCCTGAAGGAAACCAATGCTCAAATTGGGGCGATCGTCTCTTCTGCCGAAAGTTTGATCCTCTCAAATCGTAAGTTTGATGCTCTGGTAGAAAGCCTGAAGGCGGGGCGGGTGCTAGAGGGCTTTTGGGGTGATAAATGGGGTGACAAATGGGGTGCTAGTGTAGATGCAAAGATCCGGGTACTAACAACGCTGCAACAGACGATCGACCAAATCCGGGAAAGTAACCGTCTCGAAGGACACACCGATTGGGTCATGGGTCTAGCTTTCTCTCCCAATGGTCAACTCCTTGCTACGGCTAGCAGAGATAAAACCCTAAAAGTCTGGAATCTTCAAGGGAAGTTACTCCGGGAATTAACGGGAACAACAGATGAACTAGAGGGTGTGAGCTTTTCTCCTGATAGTCAACTCATCGCTGCTGGAACAGGGAACCGGGTAAAGGTCTGGAACTACCCTACAGGTGAGGAGATCAAGACTTCTCCAGCAGGCAGCTACACCCATGAAGACATAGTGAGTTCTGTGGTTTTTAGTCCCGATGGGCAGTTGATCGCCAGTGGTAGTTGGGATAAAACTATTAAAATTTGGAATCTCCAAGGGCAATTAGTTAGTACCTTGCAAGGACATGATAATCGAGTGTTGGGGGTAGATTTTGCCCCGGATGGCAAGACCTTAGTTTCTGTAGGGGCGGATGGCTTAGTGATTTTTTGGCAGCAGGATGAGAAGGGGGATTTTCAACGGCAGCAATCTTGGCAAGCTCCGGGAGAGAATATGAATAAAGTGATTACCAGCGTGAAGTTTGCCCCCAATAATCAGGCTTTGGCGGTGACAGGCACGAATGGCAAGGTATTTCTCTGGCAGCGAGATGGAATTACACAGCCGTGGAGTCAGGCTCCGAGTCGGGAGTGGCAAGTGAGCCAAGATTGGGTGTTGAGTGTCGCCTTTCGCCCTGATAGTCGAGGGCTGGCGGTGGGCAATGCGGATAATACGGTGCAGGTCTGGGATTTGGCGGGGAATTTGGTGGATACTTTCCGGGGGCATGGGAATCTAGTCCGGGCTGTGGGTTTCAGTCCCGATGGGCAGATTTTAGCTAGTGGCAGTGGAGATAGTACGGTGAAGTTTTGGCGGCGGAATGAGTTTACCCAGAAGATTGTCCAGTCAGAGGCAGTAAATGCGGTCAGTGTCAGTTCTAGGGGAGAGTCGATCGCCACCGGGAGCCAAGATCACCTGATCCGGCTCTGGTCAATTCGGGGAACTCTCCTGAAGGAATTAGTTGCCCATACAGACTCGATCAACAGTGTAGTTTTTTCCCATAATGGCAAGTTTTTAGCCAGTGGCAGTGATGACCAAACGCTTCGCCTGTGGACAGATCAGGGAGATTTGATCCAAACGATTACTGCCCATGAGGGCGGGGTAAATGGGTTGGCTTTCTCCCCGGACGATCGCCTCATCGCCAGTGCTGGCAGGGATAAAACTGCGAAAATTTGGAATACAACGGGAAACCTTCTGCATACGTTGGTGGGGCATGAAGATAATGTCAACACAGTGGCTTTTGCTCCCGGAGGAGAATTTGTAGCAACGGGCAGCGATGACCAGACAGTAAAAATCTGGAGCTTGGATGGGCAACTCCTCCGCACTTTCCGAGAAAATAATGGGGCTGTGAACTACTTGGCAATATCTGCCGATGGGAAATATCTAGCGGCGGCGACGAATAAGGGGACAATTCGCCTGTGGAGTATGGATGGAACTTTGATCACTACCCTCCGGGGACATAATGGCTCAGTGAACTGGGTGGGCTTTGCAACCGATGCCGGGTCGATCGCCTCGGTCAGTGAGGATAAAACCCTGAAGTTTTGGCGCTTGGATGGAAATCTGATCACTACTCTGAGTACCAGTCATAGTGAAGCGATTTTTGAAGCGAGTTTTAGTCAAGATGGTAACTTTCTAGTATCGGCTGATCAAGGTGGGCGGGTAGTTGTGTGGCATCTTAATTTAGAGAGTTTAATTAGACAAGGCTGTACTTGGTTAGCAGATTATAAAAACCACAATCCCAATGGGTCGCCGGAGGTCTGCGATCGACTTGGTTCGACAAACCCAACTAACTACAACCACTGATATTTGAGGTTCACCTCGGTTATTGTTCGCTCCCCCTCTCGATGTCCATACCCGGCGAGACAGTGATTGTAATCCAACTCCATGTTCGTCTTCCGCCTACATTCTTACCTGGGCTTGAGGGTTTGATACTAAAATTAGCAGAACAGTTAACTGGTGCAGAAATTCAAGCAACAATTACACCTTTTTCTTTGGATAATTAGAGGCTAGAATCTTGGCAAACTGATTTTACATATCGAATTTATTTGTTATGCTGAAGTTTATGGATTTTCATCAAAATACCCCCAAACCTCCTGACGATCGAGCCAATCCTCAAATCAATCCTCAAGCTAATTCTCAAATCAATCATCAAGATTACCACCACAGCGTCAAGCGAATAGCCGATCGCCTCGCCAAAATTATTGAAAGAGATACCCTTGTAGCTCAATCCATCACCAGACTTCGCAACTATCTTCAGGTCGATCGAGTAGTTCTTTACTATTTCTACAGTCAATGGCGGGGGCAAGTCACCCTAGAATCTTTATCAACAGAAGAATTTTCTATTCTGGGATCCACTGGGGCGGATGATTGCTTCAATGCAGAGTATGCAGAGCTTTATCTTGCCGGACGGGTGAGGGCTATGGCAAATATTGAAGTAGAACCCCTTCATCCCTGCCATCAGGAATTTCTGCGAGGAATGCAAGTCAAAGCTAATTTAGTTGTTCCGGTATTAACAAACAAAGGATTGTGGGGATTGTTAGTGGCTCATCACTGTCGATCGACCCATTTCTGGACAAAGGATGAAATTATTTTGATGCAAGAAATTGCTAAAACCCTAGCCGAAGCTCCCTCAATTTGCCAGAGCTAGGAGAAAACCTACAGCCATTCTATTTCTGCCAACCTAGGTGGAATTTTAGAAGATTTTTTAGAGGATTTTTGCCCCTGAAACCTTGCCCAAGTGCTGAACAAACCCAGAGGCGTTGACCACAGTTCCGCCCATCCAGTTGCATCTATACCCAATTTTCCCCGCCCTAGTTTCCGGGGAAGTTCCCAGCCGAGCCACCGGGAGCAACGGTAGAGGTATTCTTGCCAGCTAAACTGCCGCATCAGGCTGACTCCGTAGAGTTGATGGAGATAGTAGTTAGAGCAGCCGTATTTATACCATTGGTTATAAAATTCCTTGAGGGTCGATCGATGCCGATGCTGGACGATCGCCCCCGGTTGAAACTGCCAACAATTGGGAAATTTGCCCTGAACCCGCCAACACAGATCCGCATCTCCCCCAGTAGTTAGGTAGGGGCGAAATAAACCCACTTCCCGAAGCACAGCCTTCCGCACTGCCAAATTTGCCGTTTGTCCGTAGGGTAAAAACTCATGGTTGAGGGTGTGACTCTGGGAGAGAACGTGAGCTTGCTCGGCGTAGATTTCTAACCAATTTTGGCTAACTAACCCAGTAATTTCGCCCATGACTAGATGCACTTGCGGATTCTGGAAGGGCAGGATTAACTGCTCCAACCAATCGGGCTGGGGACGACAATCAACATCGGTAAATACAATAATTTCGCCCCTAGCGGCTTTGATCCCCACATTTCTCGCTGCGTAGGCACTCTGGATATCTGGAGCTTGGAGGATTGTAATATTTGGGGGGTTACTTCCTTGAGTGATTTTTTGGAGAATTTCTTGAAGAATCTCTGGGGTGCGATCGAGACTCTGGTTATCCACAATTAAATACTCCACCTGCAAAGGGTCAATGGTTTGCGATCGCAAGCACGACCAAAGATCAAGTAAATCTCGCTCACCGTTGTGGACAGGGATGATTACGGAGATGGTGGGGGGCATGGGGGGAGGAGGTAAAGGAGGTAAAGGAGGTAAGGGAAGGTACAGGGAGGTAGAGGAGGTAGCAAGAAATAGAGAGAGGTAAGAGAGAATTGAGGGATAGTTAAGAGGTATTTATACTATTTCACTCAATGCCTGATACAAATAGGGTGTTTTGTAGGGGCGCAAGGCTTTGCGCCTTATGAGGATTTATTGATAATTATCGGGGATTATTGAGAGGCTATTTGTAGATGTTCTACACTCTTTTCGTGGGCAATAGCGGGGGAACAGGGGCGAATTTGGAGTTCTTGATAAAAATCTGTTTGAAATAACTCTACTTGAGACTGGGAAGTCAGGAGCAGTAAGGCCCAGAAGATGGCTACTCGATCGCTATTTTCGCTGGTGTGGGTTGCAGAATTTCCTAAAGAATTACCTAAATTCCCCAAAGATAGTTCTAGTTGATGCTCTCTCCATAGTTGTACCAGATCATCAAGATTAATAAATTCCTGATCGGGATGCGATCGCCACCATGACTGCAAAAGGGCTTCGAGGGCGATCGCCGTTTCGGTGAGGTTTTCTTGATGGGCTAATTCTAGGGCAGCTTTGAGAGTGCCTTTTGTGGGTGGACGGCGGCGGGGGATGGAAATTTTGGTATCCATCTCTGCTTGAATCTCTTGGAGTTGAATAATCAAATCCTGTAAGGTGACGGGGCGTTTCTGGAGGGTCGGTGGGACAGCCCGGAGCCGGATATGGCGCTCTAGGTATTGGGGGGAGTAGTGGCGGCTAAAATCTAAATCTAGTTCTTCCGGTGGTGGCAACTCTTCAAGGACTTCTTCCGCTTCTAGGGTTTCTGCCTTGAGCAAGACCAACATGGAAGCCCACAAAAAAGCCTGTCCAGACTCTGAGAGATCGGGATCAGATTGAAACGCCAACTCACTGAGGTAGCGATCGATAATATCAATCACCTGCACGTCCCAAGGATCAATTTCTCCCTGTTGAGCCAGATCGATCAATTCTGCAATAGTTTCTTGGGCTGAAGTCATGGTGAACTCATGATTGATAACGCCAAAAGCATTGACTAAAAGTGACTAAGAGTGATTAAGAGCGACTAAAGTCGTTACTACAAAGGCTTACTCTACCAATGTTGAGATACTCTAAGATACTGCCGACTCTTCTGGCTTAATGGTTTCACTAGCTACTGCCAGAGATTGACTTTCGGTAATTGCTTTATATTTATCAAGATTTTTTTCTAATTCATCAATCCGTTCATCTTTATTTTGCATCTGCCGTACCTGCTTGCGATACTCCAACTGGCGCAGCAACCGATTCCAAATCCCAAACATCCACGCCAGCACTGCCCCCAGCCCCAAGGTCAAAATTAGCTCGATCGACAAAGGCGCTTGCACTTCCACCCCTTCCACAATATGAATTAATACTGGTTCTGTATTCTCTAGGCTAAACAAAGCCAGGGCTAAACAAAAGGCAAAAATAAACAAAAAATTGATTGCTCGCATAACCATCTATCTCCCAAAATATCCCACAAAACATAACAGTAATATCCTAGGGCAAAAGCCACAGCAAAAATCAACTCCACTTTGAATAAAAGCCATCAGGTCAATCTTTTTTTAGGTATTAACAGAGCCAATTAGGCTCAATATCTATCATTCATAAGCTATAGGCATATAGTAAGTATTTATTCTTTTTTTAATCTATTTGTATTTTAGATAACAAATTTCCCAAGAATAAACCTAAATAATGTCTTTGCTCTGATCTAGACAAATCAGGGGATTACAGACATTTACCATAAAAAAGCAAGCTATGCCGAATCGACGTGATTTTCTTCTGGGTGGAACTGTAGCTGCGGCGACTGCTGCCCTGTTACCAAATAAAGGGACTGCTCAAACTCCAACCAATCGACCAGAAATGGCAGCTTTACAGGAAGGGTATGTGGGGCAGTATCAGGGTGGTGTGTACCTACTGCCAGCCAATGATGAGACAGTTCAATGGGGTTGGTTTAATAATGCAGAGCCACCCCGCGCTCGGATCAAATCGGGTGACACCGTTGTGATGGAAACCATGATGGCTTCCCTAAATCAAGTTTTGCCGGGGGTATCGATCGAAGAGATTACTAGACTGCGGGTAAATAATCCCGGTCGTGGACCCCATACGATTACAGGGCCGATCTTTGTCGAGGGTGCAGCACCCGGAGATACTCTCAAAGTCAAAATTAATCGGATTGTGCCTCGCACCTATGGCTCCAACTGGAACCTGCCGGGCAATCTCGCCCTAGGACAATTCCCAACTAGCTTCCCCGAACCCCAAGTTAAGCATTTCTTCCTTGACCTGAAGCGCGGTGTTACAGAATTTTTGCCGGGGATTGAATTACCTGTACGCCCATTTCCCGGTATTCTTGGGGTGGCGAGGGCTGAAAGTGGACAATACAGCACCGTACCCCCGGGGCCATTTGGTGGAAACCTTGACTGTAGAGAACTCGTAGAAGGCACAACGATTTATTTACCAGTGTTTGTGGATGGGGCTTTGTTGTGGTCTGGGGATTCCCATGCGGTGCAAGGTAATGGTGAGATTAACTTAACAGCGATCGAGTCTGCCTTTAACGAGCTGAACCTAACTGTAGAAGTAATTAAGGGTAAACGCCTGACTTGGCCGCGGATTGAATCGGATACTCATTGGATCACGATGGGTTACGATCGAGACATGAATATTGCGATCGATATTCTGGAAGAAGAAACTCTCAAATTCCTGGCAGAATCTAAAGGCTTAAGCAGCACTGAAGCTCGTCAATACATGGCAAACTACGGTGATTGTCGAGTAGCAGAAGTGGTCAACCAACTGAAAGGGGTCTATTGTATGCTACCGAAGCAACCAACCCCAATCCTTGCCCCCAATCCTACCAGCGACACCACCGATAGTTATGTCACCCATGCGATCGATGGTGATTCAATGCAGGCTATGAACATGGCAGCCATGAGTCTAATTGAAAGAATGCAGACCCTGAAGGGACTCGCTCCCCTTGATGCCTATTCCCTAGCCAGTTTAGCGATGGATGCAAGGATCGGCAAACTAGAGCCGGGAGCGAAAAATATACATTGCCTGATGCCTAAGTCTATCTGGGTCAGAAGTTAAGGTATCTAGTGCCACAACTCTAAAATCAAGAGCGACTCCTCAGAACACTCACCAACCTATGAACAAGGGGCTTAAGCCCCTTGCCTAACCCCTTCACCTCCTGTACCTCCCCTTACCTCCCTATACCTCCCTATACCTCCCTGTACCTCCTCTACTTCCGACAATTATCACAATGCCCACACCGCATTCCCTGAGCATCTCGATCGAAGCCGAAGTTTTCAAGGAGAAATTGCCAACGACAGGTTTTGATTCTTAGGTATCGCTGCATGAGCAGGGGGATTTGTTGCTGGGTTTGTTGGAGTTGCTGCCATGCTTGGGGGTTGATTTTGGTTTGGCGTTGGTAGGTGAAGGGGTCTTGCCAAGTTAGATCGCCGATGCTGTGGAGGAGACCGAGGGCGATCGCTCCTTCTGGATTTCCCTTGGTGACGGCGGCGATCGATCCCGTCAGGGGTAACTTTTGGGCAAACTGGGCGGCTTTTTGGTATTGCTTCTGGGTTTGAGCCGCAAAAAATTCTTGACGTTGTTTATCACTTGGTTCTAACCAGCCCGTGGGTTCACTTACCAAAGTTAGAGCCTGAGCAGGTTTGCCATCCCGACCACCCCGCCCCACTTCTTGGATGTATTCCGAAAGGAGTTGCGGAGCTTGATAATGCACTACCCACCGGACATCAGGCTTATTAATCCCCATGCCAAAGGCACTGGTACATACTACAAATTGAATTTTATCTGTCAGCCATTGGGTCTCGATCGAGCGGCGTTGAGTTGCCCCCAGTCCAGCATGGTATGGATGGGCTTTGTACCCCAAATCTTGGAACCATTGGCTCAATTCTTCACTATCCCGACGAGAACGTACATAAACTAAGCCGGATTTCTGCCCTTGGGTTTTGATAAATTGCAAGGTTTTGTCCCTGCGTCCCCGGGGAGTCCAGAGGGTTTGGACTTGGAGGTGGAGATTGGAGCGGTAGGGATTGAGGAGAAATTCTT
>JAIMKT010000129.1:5431-5573 GCA_020692245.1 Microcoleus sp. GA_180221_E-2-1-MAG-45_12 | reverse complement strand
GTCAGTACCGCTTAGGTCAGTACCGATCAGGTCAGCACCACTCAGGGTGACTTCACTTAGATTTACATCTTTGAGGTTTGTCTCACGTAGGTTGGCACCGCTTAAATTTGCCCTGCTTAGATTTGCCTTGTTCAGGTTTGCT
>JAIMKT010000129.1:5112-5415 GCA_020692245.1 Microcoleus sp. GA_180221_E-2-1-MAG-45_12 | reverse complement strand
CGCTCAGGTCAGCATCGCTAAGATCAGCACCACTCAGACTACCCTCTTTTAGGTTAGCATCTTTTAGGTTTGCCCTTCTAAGGTCGGCACGGCTCAGAATAACACCTCCCCTGCCCAAAATTACATGGCAATTGATATTGCTTAGGTTGGCACTGATTAGCTTGGCATCACTCAGGTTAGCCTTATTCAGTTCAGCACCGCTAAGGTCAGCATCACTCAGGTCGGCATCACTCAGATCAGCATCTTTCAGGTTAGCTCCGCTCAAGTTGGCTCCGCTCAGGCTGGCATCGCCTAGGTCAGCAC
>JAIMKT010000129.1:0-5098 GCA_020692245.1 Microcoleus sp. GA_180221_E-2-1-MAG-45_12 | reverse complement strand
CCACTCAGGTCGGCTTCTTTTAGATCAGCACAACTTAAGTCGGCTCCGCTCAGATTGGCTCCGCTCAAGTCAGCACCACTTAGGTCAGCACCATTTAGGTTGGCACCCGGAGCAACTCTATTTACATCATTAATGTCCATAAAATATATTCCTAAAAGATAGGTAAGATTATTTAAATATTATACATATTGTACAGCTTGTCGAATATCTTTGAGCTAAAGTGTAAATCTATACAGTTTAGATAGCTAAATGTTTTGATATGAAAGTTAAGGGATGTGAAGTGGGGCGGCAATCGCCCATCGCCCTTGGTATTGATATCACGTCGATCGATCATAGCTTCGCACAAGCTAGGGTTAATCATTAATTGGATTATAGAGCCTCAGATTATCTATCCACTGAAAATCCCTCACATTTCGTGTCACCAGCGTTTTTTCATGAACAAGAGCCGTCCCCGCAATAATCGCATCCCCCAAAGACATCTTGCGCTGCTGCCGTAGAGAAACTGCCACATCAATGATATTGGATTCGATCGGCAATATCCTCGTAGTCCGAAAGAAGTTTTCCAAAACTATCTTCTCTGCTGGCTGCAAGTTATGATATCCCAATACTTCTACACAACTAATTTCCGAAACATATACTTCCTGTTCTGCCAGCAATTGTCTAACTCCGGGATACACTTGTTGAGTTGAATAAATAACAATGTTGCTATCAAAAATCATTAATTCTCCCGCCCCGGTAAAGGTCTATCTTGACGTTGCTCACGCTGCCATGCAACTAAATCTACTCCCGGCATGACACCTCCACGATCATCAAGGCTACTCACAATTTCGATCAAACGTTGCCGCCTCTCTAAGGGTGACAGTTCAGGTTCTACATTTTCTCTAATCGTTTCTGGAACCGACTTGTCAATCAATTGTAAAAGCCAATTTTGCTCGACAATTGACATCTTCCGAATGCGATCGAACAGTTTTGCTTCCAGTTCTGTAACTTGAATCATAGTTTTACTCCTTTGGTTTCGTTTTCTGCCAATCTTTAAAAGCTTCCACTAGGGGAGCTACTGCCCAATGATCTACACCCTTTTCAATTGCTTTGATCGCTGCTGCCTGCCCCGCACTAAAAAGTCGATCTTTTAACTTGCCATCACCTTTAATCTTTTCCAAAGCTGCCGTAGTTGCTGCCGCCTTTCCCTCTGGGGTATCAACGTTATAGGTCTTATCAAACTGTTCTAACAACTCCTGAATTTCAGCCGCCGCCTCAGCTAAGGTTTGCCTCTGTTCCCCAGAAAGATGATTAATAATGTCACCTTCTGCATACTGACCACCGTTGCTAACATTAGTTTCTCGGTAATCGCCACTGCCCATATTGATTGTGCGTCCTTCTGTCATAGATTTAGGGAAAGTTAGATTTTCCCCTATGATAACCTCAGCCCAAATCTTTTCTAGAAGATCGAGGACTGAAAAAGGAATGTTTTTTGCTCACTAGTTTTTAATAATGCTTTGCAGAGTAGGGATGAAGTCGGGGTAGGAGATGGCGGCGGCTTCGGCTCGGTGAATGGTGGTGGGGCTGGAGGCTCTCAGGGCAGCGATCGCGAGACTCATGGCTATACGATGATCGGTAAAACTATCTACCTCGGCTCCGTGGAGTTCTGTTCCCCCAGTGATTTCTAGCCCGTCGGGGAGTTCCGTGATTTTTGCCCCCATTTTATTGAGTTGGGAAGCTGTAACAGCGAGGCGATCGCTCTCCTTCACCCGTAGATCCTCTGCATTGCGAATCACCGTAGTCCCTTTAGCAAAGGTCGCTGCCACTGCCAAGACGGGAATTTCATCAATTAATCGGGGAATCAAATCACCTGCAATTTCACAACCACTTAAGTTACTCGATCGCACCCGCAGATCCGCCACTGGTTCCCCCGCCACGGTGCGCTCATTAAGTAGCTGAATATCTGCCCCCATCATCCCTAGAACTTCCAAAACTCCAGTCCGGGTTGGGTTCACTCCCACATTGAGAATCGTCAGATCAGCATCAGGCACGATCGCCCCTGCCACCAACCAAAAAGCCGCCGAACTAATATCTCCCGGCACAATCACTTCCTGCCCTTGCAGCACTGCCCCGCCCTGCACCGTCACACTATGGGTTTCGGGGTCAACCTTTACCTCTGCCCCAAAGCCCCTCAGCATTCGCTCACTGTGGTCACGGGAAAGACTGGGTTCCGTCACCGTAGTTTCCCCCTCAGCCATCAACCCCGCTAACAAAATACAGGATTTTACCTGAGCCGACGCAATGGGCGATCGATACTGTAGCCCTAATAATTTTTGTCCTTGGATTGCTAAGGGTGCCAGATTATTGCCATCTCTACCCCAAATCGTTGCCCCCATACGGACTAAGGGCTTGACGACTCTAGCCATAGGACGAGAACGCAGAGAAGCATCCCCAGTAACTGTAAAGAAGCGATCGGGATGGGAAGCTAAAATCCCTAGCATTAATCGCATAGTCGTGCCAGAATTGCCCATATCTAAGACATCTTGGGGTTCTTGGAGATTGCCTAAGCCAATACCTTCCACCGTAACTAATTCCGTATTCAAGGGGGAAATTTTTGCCCCCATCGCTCGTAAACATTTAGCCGTACTGTGGGGATCTTCTCCGAGGAGTAATCCAGAAATCGTCGTTGTCCCTTGAGCGATCGCCCCCAACATCAAAGCCCGATGGGAAATAGATTTATCCCCCGGAATCCTCAACTCACCCCCCAAAGCCAAACCTTCCTGAGGCGGCGAGATCACCAGAGTTTGATGAGGAGAATCTAGATTTTCTGGAGAAAGAAGAGAGACGATCGCCTGAGCCATTAATACCATCCTAAAAACAAGGTGAGAATTTTTATAACTAGAACTTTTAGAACTTTGCAACTAAAATTTTGCAACCAAGATTCTGAGCTTAAGTATTTAGTGTCGTTCAATCATAACTCAAAGCCGTTCCAGAAATAAATGTAGAGTAAAGTGGCGATCGTCAAAGAACCAAAAAAGTTCTGAAAGGTATAGTCCGGGCTACATCAGTCGCAAGTCTGGTTAACTCTAGATAGGAAAATCAGAAATTGGATAGTACAAGCCCTAAGTTTAGGCAAAATGGTAAGCTAGATAACTTTTTTATTGATTTCATCTCCCCTAAGATTGCACCAACTAAAAATCGCATCAAAACTACACTAGGTGCTATCAACTCCAGATCATTAGATTATTTATCTAAGCTAAATTTCTAAGCTAATTTCTCTGAGTTGATCCCTGTTGAATCTATGCAGATAGCCAGTAGCTCAACTCTCATACTTTGTAATTAACTAAACCAAATTCAGACTAAAATTCACTCGTCCTAATCATCCCAATACCAGCCAATACTAGGAGGAAAACCCCTTGGATAATCAAAAACGCTTTCTGATCTCCCGTCGCCAAGTCGTCCGTGGTTTGCTTGCCACCACTGCTTTCGGTGTTACAGCTAAATTTGGGACTGGCTGTGCTCCCGCCCAAAATCAAGCAACAACCCCGGCTAGTCCCGGTGCTGGAGGTGAACCAATAGTTCTCGGTTTCATCTATGTGGGCCCCAAAGATGACTTTGGTTACAATCAAGCCCATGCAGAAGGAGCAGCGACAGTAAAAGGCTTGGGTTGGACAAAAGTTGTCGAAGAGGCAAGTGTTCCCGAAACTACCGCCGTCGAAGAAACCATGCGGAATATGATCGAACAAGATAAGGTTGTGGCTGTATTCCCCACTTCCTTTGGCTACTTTGATCCCCACATTTTGAAACTGGCAGGAGACTACCCCGAAGTTCAATTCTTCCATGCTGGGGGTTTGTACGAAGAAGGTAAAACTCCCAAAAATGTCGGGAGCTACTTTGGTTACATTGATGAAGCCATGTATCTCTGTGGTATTGCCGCAGCCCAGACTTCCAAAACAGGCAAACTAGGCTTTATTGGAGCCAAGCCCATCCCCCAAGTTTTGCGAAATATCAATAGCTTCACTCTAGGAGCTCGTAGCGTCAAACCTACCATTACTACTCAAGTCATCTTTACCGGAGACTGGGCAGAACCTGTGAAGGAAGCTCAAGCAGCTAATAGTATGGCTGACCAAGGGATTGATGTTTTGACCTGCCATGTGGATAGTCCGAAAGTGGTCATGGAAACCGCCGAGAAACGGGGTATTTTCTGCTGTGGCTACCATGCTGATCAAACAACTCTAGCGCCTAAAGGCTACCTCACAGGAGGAGAGTGGGATTGGTCTACTATCTACACTAAGTATGCAGAGATGATTAAAGAGGGTAAAACTTTGATGGCAGGTACTATTCCCCATGTGGTCAGAGGGGGACTGAAAGAGGGTTTCTGGAAACTTTCTCCCTTTGGTCCAGCGGTGAGTGAAGAAACGAAAAAGCAGGTAGAGGAGGCGAAAGCCAAGTTTATGGATGGTTCCATGGTGATTTATAAAGGTACTCTCAAAGATAATACTGGGAAACAAGTATTTGCAGCGGGTAAGGATATGACTCAACAAGACCCAGAATTAGAGCAGATGAACTGGTTAGTAGAAGGGGTAATTGGGAAGGTAGGTGCTTAATTATAGGCTTCATTATTCGGTATTAGGTATTAGGTGGGTATTACCCACCCTACTTAGATAGTTAATATGTAAGTTTTATTAATAAGCTCTGCTAGTTCAATGCAATCAATCAAAAGATTAACCACATGATCAATCGTTATCAATGGCGCAGTACTCTGGAGACGATCGCTATTCCTCTAGGTGCTTTAGTAGTCTCTCTCTTTGTCTTTGGCATTTTCTGTGGCATGGCGGGAGCAAACCCCTTTGGTGTTTATGGCTCCATCTATCAGGCAGCTTTTGGAAGTTGGAGTTCCTTTCAAGGTACATTGATCCGGGCTGCTCCCCTGATGCTTAGTTCCCTGTGTACGGCGTTACCTGCTCGTTTGGGTTTGGTAATTATCGGTAATGAGGGAGCGATCGTCATCGGTGGTGTGGGGGCAGTGGCGATGGGTTTAGCCTTAGAAAATACTTCTCCCCTCGTAGTGCAGTTGGGCATGGCGATCGGCGGTTTAGTTTGTGGGGGCTTGTGGATT
>JAIMKT010000033.1:1939-41070 GCA_020692245.1 Microcoleus sp. GA_180221_E-2-1-MAG-45_12 | reverse complement strand
TTCCTCCATGGGCAACATAATATACGCCGTTCTTTAATGGAAAAGACAGATCGATAGATGAGCCAGTAAAAAAATAACCCTTTAGACTAGCTATAAATAGCATCACAACAAAAGCGTTGATTCCTAACTCAAGATAATTTTTAAACGTTTTTGGAGGGTAAAGTGGTAAAGACTTGGCTTTGATGAAAGACTTATATGCTGCTATGACAAATAAGATTGGCAATAGAAATCTGAGGTAATAACTTAACCAGTCCCACCGCCCATTGAGAAAGATAAAAAGACTATAGACTAAGACTATTAAAATATTGATCAGCCCATTGAATTTACTCTCAAATTGTGCCTGCCAAAGCCAAATTAGGAAGCCGATGGGAATGACTAAATGAGTGACAATCAATAGTGCAATATTTAGAAGCATAAGACAAACATTTGTTATATTAATTTCATGACAGTTAGGATCAACTTGGGGATGGCGATCACTTTGATAAAGTAGTCACTCAAACATCATTACTAACTCTTCTAGGAGTTATCAAACTCTGAATCAAACGGTCTTTAAATCGTCGATCGACATCGGAGCAGTAATACACTTGTGACCCTTTAATATCCTGTGCCACTTCTAGATCGTGACCGACACCAAACGGTTCGAGAAATATACTAAAACCAATGCGTGCGGGTAAAATCTCACAGCTAAACAAGTCAGGCATCGTGACGTAGCCAACTGCCAGCGCATCAAAGGGATAGAATCCTTTTCCACTCTGGGCTTCCTGAAGAATGGCTACCCTCATAAATAGGTGTTCGAGCCGCGCCTCCCAAATGCCCGATTACTTGACGCGCCACTTGAAGAGTAGTTTCACCTTTGGTATTGCCAAAAGTTGTGCTGATGCCCCGAATATTGAGTTTTGGCGATTCTCCAGAGGAGAGGCTTTGCCAACGGAGTGCTAACATCAAGGCCCAACAATCATCCACATCACTAGTTGCGCTTTGACCGCAGGCTGGATCGGTATCAATCCAAATTGGAAGTTTAGACGCATTTGACCGAGGCTTGAATTCCTCTAGTGAATACTTTGTTATATTTAAAAGATAATTCAGGGTATAGATTTTATTAACGCTAGTTACAACAAAAAAGATTAGAAAGAGATTGGCTGATAATCCGGCGATCGCATATTTAAGATAATTTTTGTTTCTGTAGCGTTGGCAAGAGCGAAAAGCTTGAGCAGTGTAATAACTACCAATTACCACTAACACAGTGAATACTAACAATCCCACAGACTGAACTTCTGATCTAATATCTTGATTGGAGTAACTCAATCCCAAGCCCAAGAGAAATGTTAGCCCAAATCCGATCGATGGAATTTGCCAACTCAAAAGACATTTACGCCGGATATTATTCATGGTAGGAATGTCATTTTGTTTTGCTCAACTCAAAAGCTCGTATGTACCCCCGCGCTCTAACGCAACAGATTCAGCTAGGGTCAATTCGTCTATTAAAGACAAAACTTAAATCTTAATCGCTACGAAGATAGCTGACAGGTTACAACCCCTTCTTTTTGGGTATTTGCATTAGGATTACTACCCATCGCTCGAATCTCTATGCTTGGCTGATAGCCGGGATAGCAACGTATCAACTTTTTATGTCTTCTACCTGTCTCTGTAGGTTCTTAACATCTTTGGTGAGTTTGTTGACCATCGCAAATGCGATTAGTCCAAACGTGAAGCCGAGAATTCCGAATGTTTGCATATCAGTGTGGGGTGACTAACTTCTTATTTGATTAACGATGAAGATTGGCTACGATCATTTCTCTGGCTTTACATCTAACCCTGTCCAGTGAGCAGCAAAAGCCCACATATCCGCCGTTTCCTCGATGATCTTGTCGGTGGGCTTGCCCGCTCCATGACCCGCGCGTGTCTCAATACGGACGAGATGTGGCTTGGAACCGATAGCCGCCGCCTGAAGTGCAGCTACATATTTGAAGGTGTGACCCGGCACCACACGATCGTCCGTGTCGGCAGTAGTAGCAAGGATCGCAGGATATGCCTTGCCAGATTGGATGTTGTGATAAGGCGAATATTTCAAGAGGTTACGGAAATCCGCTTCCCGTGCCGGAGAGCCAAACTCATCCACCCATAATTTTCCGGCTGTGAACTGATCAAAGCGGAGCATGTCCATGACACCGACCTGGGGCAGCGCAGCGGCGAACAAATCCGGTCGCTGATTGACCACCGCACCAATCAAAAGGCCACCATTCGATGCGCCCTGAATGGCTAGTCCGTCTTGTGACGTGATGCCCTGTGCCTTCAAATACTCGCCCGCAGCGATGAAATCATCGAACACGTTCTGCTTGTTCTGACGACGACCGGCTTCGTGCCATGCATTGCCATATTCTCCGCCGCCGCGAATATTAGCGATCGCGAACACGCCGCCCTGTTCAACCCACGCCAGCCGATCGGGCATGAAGCCGGGAGGATCGACCAAGCCATATCCCCCATATGCATTGAGCAAGGTCGGTGCAGGACCAGTCACATCCTTGTGGCGGACGATAAACATTGGGATACGGGTGCCATCCTTCGACGTGTAGAAACGCTGTTCAACTGCGATCCGGTTGAGATCGATCGCCACCTTTGCCTCGCTCCAGATGCGCGCCGTGTTGCTTGCGACATCGTATCGATAGATAGTGCCTGGGGCATTGAAGCTGGTGAAGCCGTAGAAGGTTTCCTGATCGTCTTCGTCGCCCTCAAAGCCGATCGCAGTGCCGATGCCGGGCAGCTTGACAACGCCGTCAGCCTTGCCTTCGAGCGTGTAGCGTCGAACCTCCGTCTTCACATCAACCATATAGGAGAGCAGCAACCGTCCACCGACCAGCGATGCATCGTTCAGAACTGCGTCCTGCTCCGGCACCACATCCGCAATAACTGGATCGGCAGCGGCGATGTCCATCGTCACCACCTTAAGGCGGGGCGCATCCTTGTTAGTAATGAGGAAGAGCTTTGTTCCCACATTGCCGACAATGACCCATTGATCATCGAGATTATCGACCAGCTTGCGGGGTTTCCAGTCAGCACTCTGGAGATCTATCACAGTTAGTTTGTTAGCTATTGAAGAGAGCGTGGAAAGGATTGCGACGTAACGCCCGTCCTTGGTGACGATCAAGTAGGAATGCAGCATAGTCGGCTGGTTCAGGGTTGAATATACCAGCCGATCCTGTGCTTGGGTCTTGCCGATCGCATGAAAATAGACGGCATGATTTTCCACATTCGCCTGGGACGCTTCGCCCTGCTTAGGTTCAGGGAAACGGGCGTAGAAAAAGCCAGAACCATCCTTAGCCCATGCGATATTAGTGAACCTTGCCCATTTGACCTCATCGCCCAGCACCTTGCCCGTGTTGACATCCAGCACCCGAATCGTGCGCCAGTCCGTGCCGCCATCCTGCACCGCATAGGCTAGACGCTTGCCGTCGTTAGAAACTGACCATTCAGCCAGTGCGATCGCCCCATCCTTTGCCCAACTGTTGGGATCGATCAGCACGCGCCCTTGTCCATCCACGCTGTCGCGGACATAGAGAACCCGCTGGTTCTGAACGCCGGAGTTACGGAGGTAGAAATACCGTCCGCCCTTTTTGACCGGAATCGTGAACCGCTCATAGTTGTACAACTGCTTCAGCCGCTCCTCGAAGATAGCTCGACCCGGCAGCGTATCAAGATAAGTATTGGTGACTTTGTTCTGCAATTCGACCCAGGAAGCGACTTCCTTATCGCTGCGGACATCGTTTTCTAGCCAGCGATAGGGGTCGGAGACTGTCTGCCCAAAAGGCTTCTCGACGAGATCGATGCGCTTTGTTTGAGGATAGGTAATCATAGGTGTGGTGGTTGGGGACTGTGAGCAGGCGGAAATGAAATAGGTGACAAGGAGCAGTGGGAGTACGAGAAAGGCTACGCGGCGCATCGATATCTTTTGAATCATTTTGTTGCTCTCCAGTTTTTAGTAGTCGCCCTTGGGGGGTGGAAGACGCTACAACAACCATTGGATCAGTAGATAAGAAATAGGTAGTGGAGCGAGAATGCCTCCCAGATCGCGCCGACGATGAACAGTGGGAGCGCAGCCAGGCTCAGCCAACCGAGCTGTTGCAGCCCACGGACGTAACCCTGACGATGGCTCCGAGCACCGATGGTTGCGGGGCGAAGCCAAGACTGCCCAAGGATGTACGCGCCAAACATAAGGAGGGCGTAAGCCTGGAATTCAATGATTAACGTCAGCGAGTGCGGGATCCACACTGCCACGATCGCGGTGGTGGAGGCTAGGCCCAAACCAATAGTGAATGCCTTGTACGCGAATATGGCGATGCCAGCGAAGGGAACGATCAGCGAAGGGAGTAGGATCGACAGCACGCCGACCCTGATAACGTTGACTCCCAGGATGGTCAGCGCAAACAGCCAAGGGTTATTGACTAGCGATCGAACAAGGTCTCCCGTTCCGTTGTCTTCCAGGGTGGCCACCTGAGTTGCGCCTAGGTTGGGGAAGACCATCGCCGCTACTAACCCAGCGACGAATGAACCATACACAATGGCGTTGATGATGAGATAGGCGCGAAAATTGGCGCGAATGATCTGGAAGGGTTTGTGAAGAAATCGCATGTGTTTTACTCCATAATTTGGATGAACACGGCAGAATCCAAAGAGGTCGAAATTCATTACTTTTTGTCGGATTTTACATTTTTGGTCATGTCACTTACCGATGGATGGTTTGTTGACCTAGATTTTGATGACGAAAGCCCTTAATTCGACGATTTTATCGCCGCGAAAGTGCCAGATATCGCAGTAAAAATAGTGAGCCGCCGTTCCGTCTTCGTCCTTCAATGATTAAATAAAGCCTAAACTGCGTTCAACTTTAATTAATGATCGACAGCCGATGCAGAATCTAATTCCCAGCGATCGCGATCGCGCTTTAGGAGCATTTCTTCGGTATCAATGGGAGTGTCATCATCTACCACAATCCCCACCGCCTTTGCCAATTCTTCTGTATCATTTTGGCTGGGAACTGCGGTACTACCGCCAACGGCTTCATCACCATTCACTTCGGCTCGATAGGCATCATTCTCAGCGTCGTCGGCTGAATCTGCACCTGTTAGCGAATTTGGTTGTGGGTTTGTCATACATTTTCTCCAGTAAATTTAAGAATTTATTTATTTACGATTTACGAAGTCCTAATTATTTAATAGTTTCTCCTCACCTTCCTACCACCTTTGCAAAACCATGATTGATTTAAGGTATGAGTTGAGCAAGTAGGGAACAGAACTTATCTATTGCTGGTGCATACATCACAAAACAGAAGAGTATGCTGGTTCTACTGAATAGGGACGATCGCTCCTTCACGATCGCAGAGGCGTGATTAATCTAAGGTGTGAATTGGTTAAGTACAGCACAAAACTTAACAAAACTTATCTGTCATGTCATCACTACTTGAAACGATATCATGCAGATTTTTAAATTGATTCATTCTGAAAAAAGCACACTATTTCTAACCAAAATTTGTCGTTAAAGGTGATAGGTACTCCTTGGGAAATGGATAGATTAAAAAGTGTACAAGGACTTCTTTTGCCTATGAAGAGGTTGTAGGCTAAATATCTGTCTTAAGGATAGAGTTTAAAGTTTGAAGTTGCATAAAAATTTCTCTTTTCTTGCTGATAAATTTTATTCTGTTCAAATGTGGTGTAAAAAATAAAGAAACCTAATTCCTTGGCTATTCAAGATAAGAAGAAAATAGAATTGATAGGGCAAAACTGCCGATAAACACCAACATAGACCAGTTAGAATCTTGAGCTTGATGAGCTTCAGGAATAATTTCTTCAGCGATCGCTACTATCAAAGCACCAGTTGTAAAGGCAAGCACAATCAATTTAGGAAGCTCATTTTGTCCTCGCAATCCCCAATAGCCAAGCAACCTTCGATTTTCTTCCGATCTACTTCTACCTAGCCAGTTAACGACTGATCGTGAACCGGCTCCATGTATAGCCTTGCCCAAGAGATGATTCCGTTGCGTAGTCCAGCAACAACTACACCACGCATATTCACTGCCGATTTGGATGTGTGCGTACCTTGCCAGTGCCATTCAGCCCAGGCGATGTCATCGTCGATCATCGAAGCGACCAAAGTTGCACTTAAATCTGGAACCTCGGCAAA
This sequence comes from Microcoleus sp. GA_180221_E-2-1-MAG-45_12, assembly GCA_020692245.1. Lineage (GTDB taxonomy): Bacteria > Cyanobacteriota > Cyanobacteriia > Cyanobacteriales > JAAUUE01 > JAAUUE01. Next base: position 34,899 of record JAIMKT010000033.1, on the reverse strand, counting down.
GAGGGCAGTCCAGTTCTCCCGGACTTGGGCGAGTCCAGTGAAGGGACTCTCAGGATGCAGAGGTTGTTCACCTTTGAAATCGTTAGCGAAGCAGCTCACGAATGCGTCAATATCGTGTGCGTTGATGGCATCAGACATTCGTTGCAGCACTGTTGGCATCTTATGGTCTCCTGAGTGTTGTAAAACTAATTGGACTGGGGTATTTCACATTGAATCGCTTCTACATTTCGTAGATAGCTGAGTTTTGGTTCATAATCTCCTGGGCAAGTGACAAATACAATGTCTTGTGGACGGCTGATAGTTAACCGATAAGAAGGTGATATATTGTTTTGCTGCCCTTGAATAATGTCAACGCGAGGAATAATTTGTGGCATGAATTGAGCCGCGATCGGATGTTGAAACAACATCATCAGAGCAAATCCTAGCCCCAGAATGCTAACTGGTAAAAGTATTTTGAAAAATTTATGAGCATTGCGTTTTATCATTATCTGATCTCCAATTGTGAATTCTAAATTTATTGGTACTTGAACTTCTTGATTAGACAAAACAGAAAGACCAACTATTGAGATATGGATTCAATAGATTATCTCTTCTCACTCCTTCATGCTTGCGGAACTACGATTGATTTAATGTATGAATTGATGACTACGGTACAATACTTATTTATCTTTTTTGTTATTAAGCCACAGCATTTTGCAGGTTTATGAAAAACCATAACAACATTTAGAAAACCAGTTTTTTAGATGTTAAGAATTTATTAAAAGTATAGAATTATTTTTTCGACGATCGCACATTGTAGGATGTATGACTAGGGGTACTAAAAATACTGTTAGTCGATCGAGGTGATGGATTCTTCTGTGTGCATTTTTTTGCTCGGCACGGAACCCCGGCGCTGTCCGGCATGGGATTCTTGGAGAAATGTTCGGAGGCGTTGGATCTTATCCGTTTCTGGTAAGAGACTCAACTGGTCGATCGCTTCCCGGATGGTGTGACCGGATCTATACAAAACCCGGAAGGCTTTTTTGAGTTGGGAAATTTCCTCACGGTCTACCTCGGCTCGCTTCAGCCCCACCAGATTGAGCGATCGAATCAACGCCGGATTTCCTTCCACCAACATAAACGGCGGCACATCTTGCACCACACGACTCATCCCCCCCAACATCGCATGGCTCCCAATGTGGACAAACTGATGCACCCCCACTAGTCCCCCAAGAACAGCCCTAGATTCAATGTGGACATGCCCCGCCAGAGCCACAGAGCCAGAAATCACCACATGATCCTCGATCACACAATCATGGGCAACATGAACATAAGCCATCAGCAGATTATCGCTGCCCAGTACAGTTTTTGCCCCTTCTGCCGTCGCCCGGTTAATAGTTACATACTCTCGGATCCGGTTGCGATCGCCGATCTTCACAAAACTTTCTGCCCCATCAAACTTCAAATCTTGGGGGTCGCCACCAATTACTGCCCCCGAAAAAATATGATTATCTTTGCCAATGTCTGTAAAGCTACCGATCACCACATGGGCATCAATAATAGTTCCAGCGTCGATAGTGACTCGATCGCCAATGATCGCATAGGGACCCACTTGAACCGTGGGATGGAGGCGCGCCTGGGGATGAATAATGGCAGTGGAGTGAATCAAGGTAGTTACAGGTTTAGGGGAATAGGAGGAAGAAGGAGGTACAGGGAGGCAAGGGGAGGTAAGGGGAGGTAAGGGGAGGTAAAGAAGGTAGAGGAGGGGTTGGGGGTGGTTGAGATATTTTAGATAGTTTTTAGATAGTTCTGAATAGTTAGAAGTTTATTTATGGTTGCTGTTTCGGATAGTTTTTTGGGGTTAATTGACCATTGAGAACATCATTTCGGCTTCACAGGCTAACTGCCCGTCTACTGTAGCCTTGCCATGCATTTTACCAAAACGCTTTTGTTTTACCGCAATTAATTCTACCTTCATAATCAACTGATCACCCGGCACTACGGGGCGGCGAAACCGGACTTTATCAATGCCTGCAAATACAAATAAGCCCACTTCTAACCAAGGTAGCTGGGTTAAGACTACTCCTCCTACTTGCGCCATCGCTTCTACAATTAGCACGCCGGGCATGAGGGGACGACCAGGAAAGTGTCCTTGGAAATGAGGTTCATTGAAGGTGACATTTTTTAGACCTACAGCAAATTTTTCGGGAACATACTCAATAATTCTATCTACCAACGCCATGGGGTAACGATGGGGCAGAATATTATGAATTTCCTCGGCGGTCATGGTCAGCTTGGGAGTTGCTTCGGTATTTATGGCGGGATTGCTATCTAAGTTGATTTCTGGGGTAATTTCTGGATTGGTAGTTGTGGTCATGGGTTGGGTTAGTAGATGAATTAACAGTTAGTGGCAGTTATCTAAAATTTAATTAGGGAATTTAATTAGGCAATTTAACTAGGTAATTTAATTAGTAAGGTCTCTAATTATTACGGGTAATTCAGCATGATCAAGCCTCTCTAAACACTATTGATCCTTAAGCCTTTCGGCAATAGCTTTAGCTAGTTGAATATGTAAATTGTGGCTAGCTTTGTAAGCCATGTAGTGAGCGATGGGAATATTACCCAAAAGACTCAAATCTCCTAAAAAGTCTAGGAGCTTGTGGCGGGCTGGTTCGTTGGCAAATCGCAGGGGTGGATTTAACCATTTTTCTCGATCGCACACTAGGGCATTATCTAAACTACCGCCTTTTATTAAACCAGATTCCTGTAACTGCTTGATCTGATGTAGGAGAGCAAAAGTTCGAGCCGGGGCGATCGCCGAACGAAAATCCTCTAATTTAGGAGTCCAACTATGCCACTGATTACCGATCGCTGCACTGTCAAAATCAATGCCGTAGGTAAAACAGAGAGTCGGGCTAGGAATCGCTGCCACAAAAATTTCTCCCTGATAAATCCACACAGGTTCCTGTAAAAATATCTTGGCTGGAAATGGTTCCTGTTGTTTGATGAGGTCGGCGGTGTCGATCGCCTCTGCCCACAGCTTCGCACTGCCATCTAATAGGGGCAATTCGGGGCCATCTACTTCAATTTGAGCATCCTTCACCCCCATCCCCATCAGGGAGGCTAATAAATGCTCCACCGTCCGCACCCGTGCTTCTCCTACCCCCAACTCCGTAGACAAGATCGTCTGGCGCACTGCATCAAGACGCACAGGGATTTTTGGTTGGTCGGGGAGATCTACACGAATAAAATTTAGTCCTGTGCCGGGGGGAGCCGCCGCTACCCGTACCTGTGTTTTAACACCGCTATGCAAACCGACACCAGAAATCACCAAGCTATTCATGCTTTTTGTATCACCTTATATTTTGCCTCTAGGGTTAGTTATACAGAGTTACTGAAAAATGAGAATTTCTAAAATTAGCATCTCTAAAATTAGAATCTTTCACCGATGCCAAAGTGAATCCGGTTATCACCTCGATCGTTCAGCCCATAGTCAATCCGAATGGCTCCTACTGGAGACTGAACCCGAATCCCCACACCATAGCCAAAGCCACTGCCCGGTTTCCCCCGTAGCCCTGCCGGATCTCCCGGAACCGATCGACCAGTCCCCAGATCCGAAGCTGCATCCACAAACAAGGCTCCTCCAATAATATTAAATACTGGGAACCGATATTCCAAAGAAGCTAGGGCATAACTACGGCTACTACCCACTTCTCCCTCATTGTAACCCCGGACAGAATTAGTTCCCCCCGTGGAAAACGCCTCGTAGGGAGGCAGATCACCCAGCACAGTTCCTCCTTGGAGGTTGAGTGCCAAAACTTGGGGACCTTCGGTAAAGTTGGTAAACCGGACTGGCATGTAGTAACTATAATTAGCCCGCAGCCGATTAAAAAATACGCTGCCCGAACCAATGGGAACCGTTTGATCAATCCCCAAACGCAACACTGATCCAGAAGTCGGCACCAAAGGATTATCACGAGTATCCCTTGCTATCCCAAGTTGGATGGAAAATAAATCATCAACCCCACTCCCACTAGCACTTAATTGATTCCCTCGCTGTCTAGCTCTAGTCCTGCCGCTATCGTCCTGTACCGTCACATTTTGGTATTGGAAGCCCAAAGAAGCCACCCATTCGGATCTAGCAAAAACATTGTCACTCAAGGGACGAGTAAAAGTTACCCCAGCCCCGTAGCGGAGAATCCGGGGAATTTCGCCATTACCAAAGGTGATTGGGTTTGTTCCTCCATCAAAGATCAGAGATACAGAACGACTCCGAAACGCATTGACATTGTAAGAAGTCCGGTAGGGATCGCCAGCAATCCAAGGATCAGAAAACTGCACATCAAATAGTAATTCCCGTTGCCCCACCTGTACTTCTGCCCCGATGCGTTGGTTATTGCCCCCTAGGTTCTGCTCTTGATAGCCCACGGAGCCAAATAAACCACTGGAAGAACTAAAGCCACCCCCGGCGGTCACTGTCCCGGTATTACGCTCAACAACTTCGAGGACGAGGATCACTTGGCGGGGGTCTTGCCCAGGACTAAAGGAAGCTCGGACATCATTGAAGATACCTAGACCAAAGAGTCTCTGGAGGTCAGCTTCGGCAATCCGGCGATTAAATACATCCCCAGCTTTGAGTTCAACTTCTCTGGTGATAATAAAGTCACGGGTGCGCCCGGTTACAGGAGTCCCATCTTCGTTAGTTGCTTCGTTATCAAGATTCAAGAACCGGACTTGGACATCTTCAATTACGCCTTCTGCCACATTGAGAGTAACAGTGCCATCGGCCCCAATCTGTGGCTGGATAACTTGGGCGAGGGTGTAGCCATTGTCTCGATACCACTGGTTGATCCGCCCGACTCCTGCCTGTAGTTGTCTGGTGTTGAGGATGGAGCCGTACTGGGGGCTGAAAATTTCTTCTACTAGGGTAGGGGGAAATACACCACCTTCGGGTGTGGCAGGTAGGGGCTGGACTACTACTCGGCGCAGGACTGGATTGAGATTCACCACAAAGGTCAGGCGGACTCCGAGGGGGGTGTCGGCGGGGATAACCTCGACATTGTTAAAAAATCCGGTGGCAGCGATCGCATTCACGTCTTCTTGGAGTTGCGATCGAGTGGTTGTTCTACCGGCTTGAGTCCGAATTACTTCATAAACTCGGTTTTCCAGTTCTCCGGCTCCCGATACGACTAATTCTGCTACTAATACTTGAGTTTCAGGAACTACTGGGGTAGCAGGAGTTGTGGGTGTTGCGGGAGTGGTAGGTGTAGTCGGAGTGGTAGGTGTTTGGGCAAGCAGGGTTTGCTGGGAACTATCTGAATTTGCCGGAAGCGAGTTTTGCTGAGGATTTTGATGAATGGGTCGATCGAGCAACCTGCCATTTTCTCCCAAGGCTAATAACAAAGCTGTTGGTGGGAGAGAAGAATTAGATGGACTGGATAAATTAGATAAATCAGCTAAGTTCTGCTCGGCGATTTCGGGAATTATAGGAGCGACAGTAATATTGGATCTAATCTCTAGGGGAGGCTGGGCAATTTGGGGAGAAACTTCTTGAGAAAACTCTGGGGTCGCTCGACTCTCCACAGCTATATTTTGCAGAGTTTGCCCCGATCTATCTATAGCAGCAATATCTTGGGAATAATCAGCCTCGTGAAGATTTGCAACTGGAGCTTCCTGAGAGGAGAAAGGTTCTAAATTCCTGACCTCATTACTGACTCCAGAACCCAATTCTGTGGATACTTGAGGCAAGGCAGCCGCCAGAGTTACCGATGCATCTGGACTTGCCGCTAATTCTATCTGTCCCTCTGCATGATGAGCATGATTAGCAATATCACTAGCCATGGGACTAGCCTGATTACTAATAGTCGTTTCTCCCTTAGCGGGGCTGGCTAAACCCACAGTTGCTGAAACTGCCAAACAGGCTAATAAAATTTTTGATAAATACATTTCGTTATTGTCTATTCCCACGTCCACACACCAAGTTAAATAATATCAGGTTTGTTCGTTTCTGCTGCTTCCTTGTCAAGAGGCAGCCTAAATCTTTAGGTAGGTCTTTAGCCAAATTTCTAGCTAAGTTTCTATCCAAATTTCTAGCCAAGGGCTTGCCTAACTCTTGCCAACACCTGTTGATAGGCTCCCTCCACATTACCCAAGTCTTGACGGAATCTATCTTTGTCTAGTACCCGGAGATTGGGGTCGGGTTCTTGAGCATCCCAGAGACGGCAAGTGTCGGGGCTAATTTCATCGGCAAGAATGATTTGTTGTTGGTTGTCGATGCCAAACTCTAGCTTGAAATCTACGAGGATGATGCCACAGTCTTGGAAAAATTCCCCCAGAATTTGATTGATCCCTAGGGTCATAGTTTTGATCTGCTCTAGCTGGTCGAGGCTGGCTAATTCCATCAACAGTAGTCGATCGATAGTCAACAAAGGATCTCCCAGTTCATCATTTTTGTAATAAAACTCTACCAAGGGCTGAGGTAAAACCTTTCCCAAGGGTAATCCGGTTTGTCGACAGAGACTCCCGGCAGCAATGTTCCTGACAACCACTTCTATGGGGATAATTTTTACGGCTTTCACCCGCATTTGGTTTGGGGTAGGGCAGTCTATATAATGGGTAGGGATGCCTGCTTTGGTTAGTTCTTGAAAAAGAGCGGCGGCGATCGAGCAGTTTATTTCTCCTTTACCCACAATTTGCCCCCGTTTCTGGGCATTAAAAGCCGTGGCATCATCTTTGAAATAAGTCAGTAATATCTCTGGATCATCGGTGGAGTAAAGAATTTTTGCTTTGCCTTCATAGAGCTTGGTTGCAGAAAAATTTGTCATGGGATTTGGTGGGAATCAATGAAGTTTTGGAAGTCTGAATAATAACTTTTGTAATTATTTAAGGAGATTTGGGCGATTCTAGCGTTGAAATGGATATTTTGCGTGATCCAGAGTAGCAGAATTAGTTGTTTTTTGCTAAGGTTAAGAAGAGGTTAAGGAAAAGTTATATCAGCTTAACTCAAATTATTCCTCTAGTTTGTTAACAATTTAAGGCAGGATTTCTAGTTAGTAGAGCTAGAATTGTCGTAGATAAGGAGAACTAAATTTAACAGAAATAGTTTAATAGTATCGTTCAACATTGCCTTCAGGAGGTGGACAATGACCAGTAAAGCAGATTTCATGTATCCCTATAACCGTTATCGGGGCGAAGTCAAGCCAGAAAACTTGATCTTTGATGCCAACCTCCAAGAATTTGCCCAAAAAATTAGCTACATTTGCAATCTGGAAACTGCGGGAAAACTTTCTCCAGAACAAGCTTACAATGACATTAAAGACCTTTGGCAAAAACTCAGCGAAAGTAAGAAAGAATTGGGTATTGGAGAGCATCCTTTTCAACCAGAATAACCAAATCTGTAGCTGTCTATTCGATCGCAAAGTCAAGTATAGACATTCAATCAATAGAAAGCTCTGAATTAATTACTAAAAATGATTAATTATTAAAAATGACAAAATGGGACTTCTATAACTTGATGGATAAGCATCTCAGCTATATTAGTCCCTAATTACAGTAGCCTTGAAGGGAGCGATCGCACCCTCTCCCTAGCTGTAAATTTGGCTTTTAGATTTTAACTTCGAGCTTTGAATTTTAGCTGTGGTTAATATCTGTCAATATCTACTTCTGGAGAACTAGAGTCCCAGCGATCATGTCGTGGAGAGCTTGTTTTTTCTCGGTGAAGAGCGCCATGATGTAACCAATCATGAGAATTAGGGCTGATAATATCTTAGAAAAATGTCGAATACTTGCTTTTGCAAAAGAGATCGGTTGTCCTTCGATATCAGTGACAACTAAGCCCATTGCCTGTTTGCCGATCGTGGCTTGCTTCGGAGAACTTTCTTGAATGGCAAAGTAAGCCCAACCAATTAATAAACTTACGAGGCTACCTGCGGCTTGGGTAGCACTGGCGCCATCTCCACCCCTACCCAACACTACGGCAAGAATAACATTGACGATGGTTCCCACGAGCGACAGGATAATCCCATCGATGAAAGCCGCCAAAAATCTCTTACCTATACCTGCATACTTCAGCCCACTGTCATACGTCATACATTGGCTCCTTATTTTTATTTATGTCTTAAATCCTCTATCTTGACTAATTTGTCAATACACCCAACTAGTCTATTTATAGAATCTTAATAGTGATAAAGTTGTTCAAGAGGAAGACCTTTTGGGGCAAGTTTTTGACTATGAAGATTTGAATTAATAGTGGCATTGATAGGTGTAAGGAGTATTACCTTTTTATGATTTTTTAATTATTAGTTTAGTGGGGATATTTATTAGATATTTAATGTAAATGAAAAGACAATTTGCAAGGGTGGCGATCGCCCTAGGAAGTAATTTGGACAGTGATTTAGGCAACTCCAGAGAAACAGTTAATCAATCTCTCAAAACTCTGGGTAATATCCAAGGGATAGAGTTAGTTAAGACCTCTAGCCTTTATCAAACTACACCAGTGGGGCCACCGCAACCGGATTATGTGAATGCCTGTGCAGTTTTAGCGGTAGAATTGTCCCCTCTAGCCTTGTTAGATGCTTTATTGGCGATCGAGGCGCAGTTTGGCAGAGTCCGGCGGGAGCGTTGGCAGGCTCGCACCTTGGATTTGGATTTGCTATTGTATGCAGATTTAATTCTCGATAGTCCCCGCTTAACTATTCCCCATCCCCGGATGCAGGAACGGGGTTTTGTCTTGGTTCCCTTAGCAGAAATTGCTCCAGACTGGCTAGACCCCATCACCGGGAAATCGATCGCTCAATTAGCTAAAGAAGTAGACACCCAAGGAGTTATCAAGCTAGAGATTTAATTGCGATTAGATACTGAATTATCTGGGATTCAAATATCAATTAATTATCAGTATCTAAATCCTACCTATTCACAGGTTTTTATGAATATTACTACTTATTTTTATGATCCAGTAAAAAGAAATGTTTCTTTGATTGCTTTGTGTCAAGCATTTTCTATGACTGGAAACGTGGTTTTATTTACCGTTGCGGCTCTAGTTGGGCAATCTCTAGCCGCCGAAAAAGCCCTTACTACCCTGCCCCTCGCCATGCTTCAACTGGCCACCATGCTGGCGACTATTCCTGCTTCTTTGTTGATGCAAAGAGTCGGTCGGGGTCGGGGATTTATGGTGGGGATCCTCGTTGGTACTGGAGGAGCATTGTTAGGAGTGGCGGCGATCGTCTCCCAGAGTTTTTGGGGATTTTGTGGAGCGACGACGTTACTAGGGATCAGTAATGGCTTTGCGGGATATTATCGATTTGCTGCCGCAGAAGTAGCAACCGTGGCATGGCAATCTCAAGCAATTTCTCTTGTGGTTTCCGGGGGCGTAGTTTCGGCACTCGTTGGCCCCCAAATTGCCAATTTATCCAAGGATTTATTACCAGAATCAACCTTTAGCGGTTCCTTTGTGGCGATCGCTGTAATTTTTGTGGCAACCCTAGGTATTTTAGCTCTAGTGGAGTTTCCAGAGTTTTCTCGATCGCAGGTCAAGGGCGAGGGCAGACCTCTGGGGCTAATCATGAGGCAACCCATTTTTATTGTGGCAGTACTGGGCAGTATGCTGGGCTACGGGGTCATGGTTTTGATTATGACGGCAACCCCCTTATCGATCGTGGCCGATGCTCACCCCTTTCACCACGCTGCTTCAGTGCTACAACTCCATGTTTTGGGAATGTTTGCTCCTTCCTTTTTTACTGGGAAATTGATTGCCCGGTTTGGTGCGCTACGCATTATTACCTGCGGAGTTTTGCTCTCTTTGCTGTGCATTGTGATCAACCTGTTATCTTCAGGATTGCTGAGTTACTCGATCGCCCTGACCTTCCTCGGCATCGGTTGGAATTTCCTCTATATCGGCTCCACTTCTCTCCTGCCCCAAACCTACACCCCCGCAGAAAAAGCCAAGACTCAGGCAGCCCACGATTTCTCCATGTTTGGTTTTGTGACGATCGCCACGGTTTTATCCGGCGGTTTATTTAGAACCCTCGGCTGGGCAGCGGTGAATTGGGCGGGTCTACCCATGATGCTTATCGTCTTGGGGGCGATCGTCTGGCTCCAGAAATACCATGATTATCATGACCCAGTTAAAAGCTAGGGTAGTTGCTAATGTAGTTGCACTTTAGTGCAGAATCTAGAAGTCTAAAGCCTTACTACGTTAGCCCCAACTTTTGGTACTTAGGACGGAACCTTGGGCGTGGAGGATTGATTTTGCCCTAGCGTCGATCGCCTCTGGGAAATCATTATTCGTCAGCCGGAGAGCCTCGTTATATCTTTTAATTGCGTCTTCGTGATAGTTAACACTGGCATAGAGCAAACCGAGGTTGAACCAGCCCGTGGCGTAATTGGGGGCAAGTTCGAGACAGCGATTGTAGGCAGCGAGGGCAGCACTTGATTGGTTGAGTTCGGCATAGGTAGTGCCTAGATAATCCCAAGCGAGGTAATAGTTTGGGGCAATTTCTAAGCACTTGAGGTAAGCACTCACCGCTTCCTCATACTTTCTTTGGTAATACAAGGCACTGCCGATCACTTCCCAACTAGTATAGTAACTAGGATCGATCGACAGAGATTGTTCTCCGGCTTTGATGGCTTCTGGATACCTGCCTAGTTGATAGAGAGAGTGTCCCATGGACTGCCAAGTTTGCGCCAAGTCTGGAGAGATATTAATAACTTGCTGATACGCCTCGATCGCCCCCAGAAAATTGTGCTGATCTGCCAGAGCTAACCCCAGATTGTGCCATGCCCAGTAGTAGTTCGGGTCTAGGGCGAGACTTTGCTGATAGGCAGCGATCGCCCCCGGTAAATCTCCGTTATTGTAGAATTGATAGCCCTTTTGCAGCCAATCTTCGGCAGTTTTTTCCTGAACTAGGGGCGGGTGTTGAGCTTCGTAGAGACTGTGAGCTTGGGCTTTTGCTACTGCTGCCAATTCCCTCTGGTCTAGCTGGGTCAGGGCGATCGCCTTTTTCTCCCAAGTATTATAATCCTCTGGATTAATTTCTAAAGATTGCTCAAAACACTGCAAAGCCTCAGCATAACGACCATTAACTAACTCTTCCAAACCTTGCTTATATAATTCCTTTGCGTCCATTGATTCCTAATTAATTTCAACTAAACTTCACTTTGGTTCATTGTCCACTGTTAACTGTTAACTGCTCACTGTCAACTGTTTTACCCCATGCCCCTAATCCGTCCCCTCACTACAGATGTCATCCACCTAATTGCTGCGGTCGAAGTTATTGATTCCTTGGGGGCGATCGTCCGGGAGTTGGTGGAAAATGCCTTGGATGCGGGGGCCGATCGAGTGGTGGTGAATGTTTCCCCAGAGCATTGGCGAGTCCGGGTGGCGGATAATGGCTTGGGGATGGATTTGGCAGATTTGCGTTGTTGTGCTACTCCCCACAGTACTAGTAAAATTCACGATCGCCAAGACCTGAACCAAATTACGACCTTAGGATTTCGGGGGGAAGGTTTACATAGTTTAGCAACCTTAGCAGATTTAGAAATTCTCAGCCGGACAGAAGCTAGTAATGGCGGGTGGCGGGTGGTTTATGATCAGTTGGGGGAGGTGGTGATTGAGGCTCCGGCAGCGATCGCTCCGGGGACTGTGGTAACGGTGAGTAATTTATTTAGTAACTGGCTCCAACATCGAGAGGCACTCCCCAGCGCTGCCCAGCAATTGCGCTTAGTCCAAAATACCCTCTGGCAGATCGCCCTTTGTCATCCCCACGTTACTTGGCAAATCCAGAAAGAAAATCAACCTTGGTTTACCATCAGTCCGGGGCAGAGTCCCAAGGAAATTTTGTTGCAAGTTCTCCACCAAGTCCAGCCTTCTGATCTGCAATACCTCCAACTTGAGGTTCCTCTGCCTAACCAAAATGTTGTTTCAGATCAAGTAAATTATTTAGATCAGGATTGGGAGTCGGGCTTAGATCAAGGTTTTAATCAAGGTTTTAATCAACTTTCTAATCAGGATTTAGAAGTAAGTCGAGAACAAGCAAAAATTTTATTAGTATTGGGGTTGCCCGATCGAGCTTCCCGTCGTCGTCCCGATTGGGTCAGGGTTGCCATCAATGGCAGAATAATCAAATCTCCAGAACTAGAGCAGGCGATCTTTTCAGCTATGGCAAGAACTCTGCCCCGCGATCGCTACCCCATTTGTTTTCTGCACCTAAATATTCCCCCGGCTCAAGTAGATTGGAATCGTCACCCCGCCAAGGCTGAAGTTTTTCTGCACCATGTTGACCACTGGCAAGCCCAAATTAAAGAGACGATTGCCCAAGCCCTCAGCCTAACTCCCCAATCCGTCCCGGAAGCGACCTATTCCCAAAGGATTGGCAAACTCATCACCGCCGCCGAAGCCTCCACTCCCTACCGGACAATTAATTCTGCTCAAAATGAAGATTCCTCAAATCTCAACGATCGCTCCCCTGTAGACTCCTTGAATTCTAATAATCTGAAACCTCTCAAAGCCCTTGCCCAGGTGCATAACACCTACATTGTGGCGGAACATAGTTCTGGCTTGTGGTTAGTGGAACAGCATATTGCCCATGAACGAGTATTGTATGAGCAGTTGGTCGATCGATGGCAACTCCTGCCCTTAGAGCTACCAGTGATCCTAAGTCACCTCACCCCCAGACAAGTAGAGTATTTAGAAAAATTAGAGCTAGATATTGCTAGTTTTGGGGAACAACTCTGGGCGGTACGGACGGCTCCGGCTCCCTTGGTCGATCGAGAAGACTGTGCTGCGGCTCTGATGGAAATTAGTCAAGGCGGGGATCTGCAAACTGCCCAAGTAGCGATCGCCTGCCGCACCGCTATTCGCAATGGGACTCCCCTCAGCTTGCCAGAAATGCAAACTCTTTTGGATCAATGGCAAAATACCCGCCAGCCCCGCACCTGTCCCCACGGTAGACCCATCTATTTACCCCTCGAAGAAACCAATTTATCCCGATTTTTCCGCCGCCACTGGGTGATTGGCAAGAGTCACGGGATTTGATTTTTTAATTACCTTGCCATTTTCTAAAAGTTGGGCTATACTAAAAAAGTTGACGCGGGATAGAGCAGCCTGGTAGCTCGTCGGGCTCATAACCCGAAGGTCGGTGGTTCAAATCCGCCTCCCGCCATTTATCAAAATTTGAATATCAAAACCTCAAAACTTTGTTAGCTCAGTACCCTAGTGGCGCTGGGCTTTTGTTTTGGGAATATATATTTTGGGGCGATCGCTTGACATCTACAGACTCATCTAGTTATGATGCACGAACAAATACATTATTCCTATCGGTTTACAGTAGATTCTAGGAGAGGCTATGCAGACATTAATAAAATTACAACGATTGACTAAAAGATTTGGGCAAGGATTTAGAAAGTACATTGCTCTATTTGTGGTGGGTGTTTCCTTGACAGCGGTAGTTGCAGCCTGTGGAACTAGCACCAATACTGCCAGTAGTCCTGCCGCCGGAGGAACCAGTAGCCCGGCTGCTGCGGGTAGTGCCAAGCCTGATGTAGAGCTAACTCTAGTTTCCTTTGCAGTCACCAAAGAAGCCTACACAGGAATTATCCCTAAGTTTGTTGAGAAGTGGAAACAGGAACAAAATCAAAACGTGACCTTTAAGCAAAGCTACGCTGGTTCCGGAACTCAAACCCGGGCCGTGCTAGATGGTCTAGAAGCAGATATTGTCCACCTTGCCCTCGAACCAGATACTAGCAGAATTGAACAAGGGGGTTTAATTGATCCGGGTTGGCAGCAAGAATTTCCTAATGGCGGCATTGTTTCTAAATCTGTGGCAGCGATCATTGTCCGGGATGGCAACCCCAAAAATATTAGAAACTGGACTGATCTGGGGAAAGATGATATTACTACCGTCACGGCTGATCCCAAAACTTCTGGGGGAGCGAGATGGAATATCCTTGCCCTCTGGGGAGCGATTACCAAGTCTGGTGGTGACGAAGCCAAGGCAACAGAACTGATTTCCCAAGTCATTAAAAACGCTCCGGTTTTACCCAAGGATGCACGGGAAGCCTCCGATGCCTTTTTGAAAAAACAACAGGGTGATGCCTTGATTAACTACGAAAATGAAGTTATTCTTGCCAACCTTAAGGGTGAAAAAACTGAATATGTAATTCCTGAGGTAAATATTTCCATCGATAACCCGATCGCGATCGTCGATAAAAATGTTGCCAAACACAACACCAAGGAAGTCGCCGAGGCTTTTGTTAACTATCTCTATACCCCAGAAGCCCAAACGGAATTTGCCAAGGTAGGTTTCCGACCTGTAGATCAGACTGTCGCCAGCCAAAAGGAATTCACGGATAAATTCCCAGCGGTCAAAACTCTCTTTACAGCCAAAGATTTAGGTGGTTGGGATGCTATTAATAAACAGTTCTTTGAAGATGGAGCTTTATTTGACAAGGTAGTAACTAGTGTCCGGTAATTGCGCTAATCGCTCTAATCTCTAAATAATCTTTCTCTAAAGATTGGACATAAAATTCAATAATTTAGGAGTTATGGTCATGGAATCATAGCTCCTTTTTTTTGTCATGGCTAGTTAGCAAACTTGTAGGATAATTGTCATGAATAGCTCTAAAAAATATATCTAGAGATTGTCGGAACAAAAACTTAGAAAAAATTCATGAAAGCAATAGTCTGCACCAACTATGGATCGCCGGATGTCTTGAAACTGCAAGAGGTCGAAAAGCCTACTCCCAAGGATAAGGAAATCTTGATCAAAATTTTGGCAACCTACGTATCCTCTGGCGATGTCCATATCCGCAAAGCTGAACCCTTTGCTGTGAGGTTTTTCTTTGGTTTCAGGAAACTCAAGCAACCCATCCTTGGCTATGCCCTTGCGGGAGAAGTTGAGGCAGTGGGCAAAGATGTCACGCTATTTAAGAAAGGTGATCAGATTTTTGGGACTACGGGGATATGGTGTGGTGCTTATGCTGAGTATATATGTTTGCCTGAAGATGGGGTGCTGGCTCTCAAACCCACAAATATGACCTATGCCGAGGCGGCTTCTATCCCTTGGGGTGGCAATACAGCGTTGTATTTTCTCAGAAAAGCAAATATTCAGCAGGGGCAGAAAGTGCTGATCTATGGAGCTTCGGGGGCGATCGGCACAGCGGCAGTCCAGCTTGCGAAGTACTTTGGGGCAGAGGTGACGGGGGTATGCAGCACCACAAACTTAG
Organism: Microcoleus sp. GA_180221_E-2-1-MAG-45_12; assembly: GCA_020692245.1. Taxonomy (GTDB): domain Bacteria; phylum Cyanobacteriota; class Cyanobacteriia; order Cyanobacteriales; family JAAUUE01; genus JAAUUE01. The sequence goes on along the minus strand of JAIMKT010000033.1, from coordinate 19,701 downwards.
AGATGGTGAAATCTCTGGGAGCCGACAAAGTAATTGATTATACTCAGGAAGATTTTTCCCAAAATGGCAAAACCTATGATGTCATTTTTGAAACCGTAGGCAAGAGTTCTTTTTCTGGGAATTTGCGATCGATCAAACAAAATGGTGTCCTCCTCCTAGCTGCTGGGAGCTTATTAGAGATGGTGCAGGGGCTATGGGTTTCTTTGATAGGTAACAAAAAAGTGATCTCTGGACTCATGAGTGAAACGGCAGCAGATTTAATTTTTGTCAAGGAGTTAGTTGAGGCTGGCAAGATAAAAGCGGTCATCGATCGAAGTTACCCTTTGGCTGAAACTGCCGAGGCGCATCGCTATGCCGAAAAAGGACATAACAAGGGCAATGTAGTCATAACCCTAGATTAGATAAATTTGCTAAATTTCTAAATTATGCGTATTCCTAAAAATCATCGTCGCTGGTGGGTGTTGAGTAGTCTAGGTTTTATTGTCTCTATCCTTGTAATTACCATTGGATATTCTCAAAAAGTACTCACTCAACCCTTGCCAGAAGGAGCCACAGGACGACAGGAACGGGTCGCAGTTCAGGCTCAACGGCAGATGGTGGTGGCAGCAAATCCCTTGGCTAGTCGAGCAGGATTGGCAGTATTGGAGCAGGGAGGCAATGCTATTGATGCGGCGATCGCAGTCCAAGGAGTTTTAAATCTGGTAGAACCCCAATCTTCTGGCATCGGCGGTGGGGGATTTCTGGTTTATTACAATGCTGAACAGAAAAGAGTGATTACCTACGATGGACGAGAAACGGCTCCCATGGCAGCCAAGCCCGATCGATTTTTAGACTCAACCGGGAAACCCCTAGCTTTTTATGATGCAGTGGTTGGCGGTAAATCCGTAGGCACACCGGGATTATTAAAGATGTTGGCTTTGGCGCACCAAGAACAGGGGAAAATGCCGTGGCGGGATCTGTGGCAACCAGCGATCGCCCTTGCTAACCAAGGATTTCCTATTTCTCCTCGTCTCCATAGCCTCTTGGTAAAAGATCGGTTTCTGAAGCAAAACCCTACGGCTCAAAGCTATTTCTATCAACCCAATGGCGAGCCAAAACCTGTCGGCACTAGGCTCCAAAATCCCGACTTGGCTCAGGTGTTGCAAACAGTAGCAGAGCAAGGGGTGGCGAGTTTTTATCAAGGTTCCCTAGCAGCAGAATTAGTACAGACTATCCAGACGGCTGGCGGTGACTTGACCCTAGAAGATTTAGGAAATTATCAGGCAAAAGCTCGTCCTCCGGTGTGTGGAAGTTATCACAGTTATCAAGTTTGTGGCATGGATTCCCCTAGTTCCGGCGGGTTAACTATTCTGCAAATGTTGGGGATTTTGAGCAATTTTGATCTGAAGGGACTTAAACCAGATTCTCCGGCTGCTGTCCATTTGTTCAGTGAGGCGGGAAGATTAGCTTTTAGTGATCGATCGATCTACATGGCTGATCGTGATTTTGTCCCCGTTCCCACAGAAGCTCTCCTAGACCCCCAATATTTACGGGAGCGATCGAAGTTAATTCGTCCCGATCGTTCCCTTGGTACAGCGCCCCCCGGACAATTGCCAGCGATATCAACTACGGGTTTAGAGCCAACCGCCTACATTGCTTGTTTTCCTGATGCTGGTTGTCTAGAAATCCCGCCCTCAACCCTAACTTGGGGCATTGGTCAGGCTGGAGAATTTCCCTCTACTACTCATATTTCCATCATCGATCGCTTTGGCAACGCCGTGGCTATGACCACTAGTATTGAGGATGCCTTTGGTTCTCGGCTGATGGTGCGGGGCTTTTTGCTGAATAATCAACTCACAGATTTTTCTTTTGCCCCCGAAGTCGACGGGAAACCTGTGGCAAACCGCATCGAACCGGGTAAGCGTCCTCGGAGTTCCATGAGTCCAACCTTGGTATTTAAATTTGATGATCAAAATCCTGAAGCTGCACCGCAGTTAAAGATGGCGATCGGCTCTCCCGGCGGCAGTAATATCATCAACTATGTTGCCAAGGTCTTAGTAGCTACCCTTGATTGGGGTCTAGATATTCAAGAGGCGATCGCCCTACCTCATTTTGGCTCCCGGAATGGGGCAACGGAGTTAGAAGCTGGTACAAGTATTGCAGAGCTACAGCCGCCCCTAGAAGCAATGGGGCATCGAGTCCAGGTGATGGATCTCAATAGCGGTTTACATGGGATCACGGTGAATAGTGAGGGGTTAAGGGGAGGCGTAGATCCCAGAAGAGAGGGAGAGGCGATCGGAATTTAACTTGCCTCTGGTGATGTCGATCGATTCTTCACAGATTATCCGAGCTACCATGCGATTTATACCCCTCCAAGGCTCAAAGCCAGAATTAGGAGCGATCGATGCGGCGGTTGATGCCCAACTAATCAACGATTTGGTGATATTTCTCTCCCGATATAATCCAGATTTAGCCCCAGAAATTTATGAGGCGATCGCCTTTGTCTTGGTGAAGACGATCGGAACTCTTTTATGGACATCTCTAAGTCAAGAAAAAATATTTCGTCAGCAACTAGTGCAAGAAACAAAAAGAATTGTTTTGAGTTATTTACCAAGTTATTTTCCTCGTCAAACCTAGTCTGAAGCTAAATTTATTTTTGAGACTGGAGTAAATATTTTAAAAATATTCACTGGTCTTAGTGGATGTCTGAAAAGCATAGTCTTGGTGACTAAAGAGGTGATTTTTGAGTTGGGTAAGGGAACTACCTTTGTTGTTAAAATTTCTATTTACTAGATATTTATTCTAGGCTATATCTATTGATGTTTGCCTCCTACTACCTTTTGAAATATCTACGGAGAAAAAATAATTTATAGGAAATGTAAAACAGCTCTTTCGACATATATTTGCTTCTCAGGGATTACTTTTTGGGGTTAGGAAAGGCAACTATTTTCCTAATTTTTGTTTCGAGAAATTCTCTGGTTTTTCACTTTTTACCTCTAAGATTGTAGGGATTTATTAATTTTTTTAGTGGTAACTTCAGTTATCGGAATATTTTAGGAATATCATAAGAAAATCAGTTGATTAGGTTCAAATATTTCTAGTAACTTCGGATACTAAAATAAATATCTCTTCATCCCCGGCTCAAAATTTATGCCTAAATCCCTAGACCAAACCAGAGAAGATCACGATCGCCCCCTGCTATCCCTAAGAGAAAGGCAACTGCATACACTATTTGATACAACTCTCGATGCGATCGTCATCGCCGATGATCATGGGTATTATGTAGATGTGAATCCGGCGGCTTGTGAATTATTTGGGTTGACCAGAGAGGAACTATTGGGGCGATCGATCTCCGAGTTTGCCGCACCGGGATTTAATTTTCAGGCAGAATGGCAAGCATTTCAACAACAAGAAACCGTCCGGGGAGAATTTCAACTAGTCCGCACCGATGGGGAACTGCGAATGGTGGAATACGCTGCTGCCGCCAACTTCCTGCCTCATCGCCACCTTTCAATTCTGCGGGATATTACTAAACAATATACTGCCCGGTGTGAACGCCAAAAAGCGGAGGCAAAAGTTCGAGAACTAACCTTGGAGTTAGATCAACTACGACCCAGACCTATTAGTGAACTAGAACAAGCCCAAGCCCAATTACGGGAATCCCAACAACGCCTGGAAAATATTTTGAATTCTATTGAAGGAGTTGTGTGGTCAATTCACCCAGAAACCTTTGAAACTATTTACATTAATTCTGCCGTTGAACAAATATTTGGTTACTCCGTGGCAGATTTTTTTGAAAACTCTGGTCTCTGGCAGGAAATCGTGCATCCTGAAGATCAAGATATTATTACTGCTGCTTTTCCAAAACTGTTTACCCAAGGTAAAACTAAAACAAAATATCGTATAATTCGCGCCGATCGCCAAGTGTGCTGGGTATTGGTCAGATCTACTTTGGTCTATGACGAAACCGGAAAACCAATCCGCATTGACGGGATTACTACCGATGTCACTGAGCCTATGCAGTCAAAGCAACTCCTAGAAAAAGTTACTAAACATCTTCCCTGTACCATTTATCAATTTCGGCAGCGTCCTGATGGGACTTTTCATTTTCCCTACGCTAGTGCAGGGATGGAAGAAATTTGTGGGGTTGCCCCAGAAGAGCTACAGGAGGATGCTTCTAGAGCCTTTGCTTGGATTCACCCGGATGACCTGAGTCGAGTAAGTCTAGCAATTATTGAATCTGCTAAATCTCTGACTCCTTGGTATTGTGAGTATCGATCGTATCTACCAAATGGGCAAGTGCAGTGGTTACTCGGTCATGCCACACCCCAGAGGGAACTAGATGGCAGTACTGTTTGGCATGGTTCTATTCAAGATATTACCGATCAAAAACATATTGAAACTGCCCTAGTAGAAAGTGAAGCCCAAAATCGAGCCATTCTCCAAGCTATTCCTGATATTATATTTCGGGTTAACAGGGAAGGAATTTGCTTAAGCTACTTTAATCCAGCAACTGCATCGGATATTCTTGGCGGAAAAAATCCTACTGGTCAAAATATGGCAGATTATTTGCCACCAGAACTTTATGAACGTAACATCCAAAAATTAGCAATTGCGCTGGAGACTAGGCAAGCTCAAATTTATGAGCAGGAAGTGACGATCGCTGGGTCTTGCCAACAAGAGGAGGTGCGGGTTGTCCCCATTGAGGATAAGGAAGAGGTGCTGTTTATTGTCCGGGATATTAGCGAACAGCAAGCTGCCTTGCAGAAACGGAAACAAGTAGAGTCAGAAAATCTCAAGACTCAAAACTTTCTTAACTCCATCATCGAAAATATTCCTAATATGGTCTTTGTCAAAGATGCGAAAGACCTCAAATTTGTCCGCTTCAACAAAGCTGGAGAAGAACTCCTCGGCTATCCCAGAGAAGCCCTATTAGGCAAAAATGACTATGATTTCTTTCCCCCAGAGGAAGCAAATTTTTTTATTGCTAAAGACCAAGAAGTTTTAGCTAGCAGGACAGTTTTGGATATTCCCGAAGAACAAATTCAAACTAATTCTCAAGGTGTCCGCACTCTCCATACCAGAAAAATCCCCATCCTTGACGAATCTGGCAACCCTCAATATTTGTTAGGTATCTCTGAAGATATTACCGATCTCAAAAGGAGTGAAGCAAGATTAATGGAGGTTACGCAACTCCAACAGGCAATTTTGGATGGAGCTAACTACACAATTATTTCTACTGATATCAATGGTCTGATCAAAACTATCAATGCTGCTGCCCAGAGAAATCTAGGATATTTAGCCACAGAAGTAGTAGATCAGCTTACCCCGGCAGCTTTCCACAATCTAGAGGAAATTAAACAACGGGCAGCCGAACTAACCCTAGAATTGGGAAGAGAAATCCCTGTGGGCTTTGAAGTATTCACCGCTAAGGCTTCTTTAGGAATGATCGATGAGTATGAATGGTCCTATGTTCGTAAGAATGGTACTCAGTTTTCAGTACAGCTTTCCATCACTGCCCTCCGAGATGAAGCAGGGATGATTACGGGTTTCTTGGGGGTCGGTCGAGATATTAGTGAACAGAAAACCGCCCAGCGTGAACGCAAACAAGCCGAAGCTGCCCTAGCAGAAAGTGAAGCTCAAAACCGGGCTATTCTCCAAGCTATCCCAGACCTGATGTTTCGAGTCGATCGAGCCGGAATCTACCTAAGTTATTCTGAACCCACAGAACTATTTCATGCTCTTTGCAATCGAGAAGCTGTGGGAAAACCCATGATTGATTATTTACCCTCAGAAGTTTATCAGAGCCATAAATATCACATGGAACTGGCGCTAGAGACTGGACAAATTCAAGTTTATGAGCAGGAAGTGACAATCGCTGGGCATTGCCAACAAGAGGAGGTGCGGGTTGTCCCCATTGAAGATAGGGAAGAGGTGCTGTTTATTGTCCGGGATATTAGCGATCGCAAACGTGCCGAAGCCGAGCTGAAACAACAATCGGCAGAACTACAAACAACGCTCAAAAAACTCCAAAATACCCAAGCCCAATTAATTCAATCGGAAAAGATGTCTAGTTTGGGGCAGTTGGTGGCAGGGATTGCCCACGAAATTAATAACCCCGTCAGCTTTATTCAGGGCAATATTAAACCCGCCCGTGATTATGCCAACAGTTTAATTGAGTTGATCCAGCTTTACCAAATCCATTATCCTAATCCCCCGCTACTTATTGCGGACTTTATAGAAAATATTGATCTAGATTACCTAGCTAATGATTTCCCTAAATTGCTGGAATCTATGAAATTTGGAGTCACCCGGATTACAGATATTGTCAAATCTCTCCGCACGTTTTCCCGGCTAGATGAAGCGGGATTAAAAGCCATAGACCTGCACGAAAATATTGATAGTACCCTAGCAGTGCTGCAAAATCGCCTGAATGGTTTGGGGGGCAATCCAGAGATTTTGCTGATCAAAAACTATGGTGATCTCCCCCTTGTGGAAGCCTACGGAGGTTTGTTGAATCAGGTATTTATGAATTTGTTAGTTAACGCCATCGATGCGATCGAGCAACATCAAAATAGCCTAGAACCAGAGCAGAAATGTAACTACAAAGGGATGATTACCATTGCCACTTCGGTGATTAATTCCACAAATCAGGCTGTCATCTCCATCCGAGATAATGGCTCTGGCATGAGTCCCCAAGTCCAAGAAAAAATATTTAATCCCTTTTTTACAACCAAACCTGTGGGCAAAGGGACGGGCATGGGGTTAGCCATTAGCTATCAAATTATGGAAGAAAAACATCAGGGCAATATTGTAGTTAATTCCACCCCCAACCAAGGAACAGAATTTGTGATTACCCTGCCCATCAAACAAGTTTCTGTAAAGATAATGAATCAGTTATTAATTTCTCCTGTGGATGTTCGATCGATTTAGCTTTAACTACGGAAGAAATCTTTGGCTGGCTAGAAGTAAGACCCTAGAGGAGTTAGAAGTTGCCGTAATTGGCGATCGCGCCCTTTAGTCTTTCTAGAACTTCAGCTAAGGGAATAGCTCCCAACTCACCATTAGCACGAGTCCGAATACTCAGGCTCTGGCTGGCTACTTCTTTTTCTCCCACTACTGCCAAAATGGGAATCTTGGCTTTTTCGCCATTGCGGATCATTTTGCCGAGGCGTTCATTGCTGTTGTCTACCTCTGCTCGGATGAGGCTCGATCGCATTTTGGCGGCTACCTCTTCGGCGTAGGGACGAAATTCATCATTCACCGCTAGTAATTTAATTTGAACTGGAGCCAACCAGAGAGGAAAATCCCCCACGTATTCTTCGATCAAAATCCCCACCAACCGCTCTAGAGAACCAAAGGGCGCACGATGAATCATCACTGGACGTTGCCTTGTGCCATCCGCCGCTACGTATTCCAGATCAAATCTTTCCGGTAGATTGTAATCGACTTGCACAGTACCTAACTGCCATTCTCGATCGAGGGCATCCCGGAAAATGAAATCTAGTTTTGGCCCATAAAAAGCCGCTTCCCCAATGCCTTCAAAATGCTCCATTCCCAAGGTTTGTACCGCCCGCCGGATCGCCCCTTCTGCCTTTTCCCAAGCCTCATCAGAGCCAATATATTTATCTGAGCTAGGATCCCGGAAACTAAGCCTCGCCCGGAAGTTGGTGAGTTGTAAGCTCTTGAATACAGTTAGAGTTAAATCCACCACATTCATGAACTCTTGATCCAACTGTTCTGGGGTGACAAATAAATGGGAATCATCCACCGTAAAGCCCCGGACTCTGGTTAAGCCCCCCAATTCTCCCGATTTTTCGTAGCGGTAGACCGTGCCAAATTCGGCAAGTCGCATGGGCAACTCTCGGTACGATCGCAGCTCACTCTTATAAATCTGGATATGAAAAGGACAATTCATGGGCTTCATGACAAAACCCTGCTCCAACTCCGCCTCCTCCTGATTCTCCGCCATCAAGGGAAACATATCTTCCTTATATTTCTGCCAATGCCCAGAGGTTTTAAATAAATCTACTCTAGCAATGTGGGGGGTAACTACGGGCAAATAACCCCGCTTGAGTTGTTCTTGTTTGAGGAAATCTTCTAGTAAATTTCTAAGAATTGTACCCTTGGGAGTCCACAGAGGCAGCCCGGGGCCCACCAAATCCGAGAAAATAAATAGCCCCAATTCCTTACCTAATTTGCGGTGATCCCGTTTCAGGGCTTCTTCCTTTCGGCGTTTGTATTCTGCCAGTTGTTCAGGGTTTTCCCACGCTGTGCCGTAGATGCGCTGGAGTTGGGCTTTGGTTTCATCGCCCCGCCAGTAGGCTCCTGCCAAGGATTCGAGGGCGATCGCCTTGGGGTGAATATCTCCGGTATTTTCCACATGGGGCCCAGCACAGAGATCCCACCATTGATCCCCCAAATGATAAATAGTAATGGGTTCTTCCAACCCTTCTAAAATTTCTAGCTTGTAAGGCTCATTAATCGCTTTGATCCGGCGTTCGGCTTCTTCTCTGGTGACTTCTTCTCGGATCACTGGCAGTTTACGCTTGATGATCTTGACCATTTCCTGCTCGATCGCCTTCAGGTCTTTCTCTACAAAGGGTTCTGGACTATCAAAATCGTAATAAAAGCCATTTTCAATCCAGGGGCCGATCGTCACCTGCGCCTTGGGAAATAATTTTTGCACCGCCATTGCCATCACATGGGAAGTCGTATGCCGGATCTGTTTGAGGGTTGCCGACTCGCTAGTACGGGGTAGCGGAATAGGGGGTAACTGATCTGGTTTTTGCATACGAATTTACTTCTGGTGAATAGATAGGGATGATCTAGAAATTTATCTGGAAATTAAGAGATATATTGATTACTCTCTTAGTTTGCTCTTGTGATCAGTATATCAAGATCATCAGCAATTAAGAGATCACAAAAGAGTGAAGTTCAGAGGGAAAACGGCTCAGAAAAAACATTCTTTCATCTGTAGCCAACAATTTTTGCGTTTTAGTTTTGTGTTTTAGTGGTGAAGTTGCACTGTGACAGACAGGCTTAATTATTCACCAATAACCTCTGTACTGTCTGTACCAAAGAAGCGTTAGCCGTTGCTATGACATGCCGATCTCGCGCTCAATAATATCTTTAACAAATTCAGGCAGTTTCTTTTCTACGCTAACAGCCCTTTGCTTGAGCCTTTCATAAATTTCAATATCATTGTCTTCCCAAAGCAAATCTATTCTTCTAGCTTGCCGCATTGCGATATGTTCATAGCTTTCTGGATATGCCCAGTAACAGGATAGACAAATCGACTTATCCTTAATGCTATTCCAGTTTTCGCAATGTTCACATGACCACGATTTAGCTCGGTTAGCAGAGCCACAAAGTAACATAAAATTTTCTGGGGCTAGGTCTGGCTCGCCATCAACTTCAAAAGGAACACGATGATCTATTTGTAACTCGCGTTCATCTACCTCTTCAAGATAAATAAAACACTTACATCCATACCTGCTGATTAGGGCTTCTTTAATCTGCTTGGATAAACCTGTTCGCCCAGAAAGACGAGTGAATCTTGCCTTACTAATATCTCCAAACCGATAGGCAGCTATTTTCCTGCCGTCACTCCCAGTAACACGAAAAGTCTCTAACGGAATACCATTTTCTCTAACATCTCTAGCCGCCCTTGGAGGATGGTTATAACCGTAGGTTTCTTTCAACTCTTCAGTCGTAATAAATCCGTGTTGCAGGATGTGATCAATAACTGCCTTCGGTCTCTTTGCTGTTATGGAGCGGCAAAACTCTAAGAAGTCATCTGGTAGCTGCGGCAAATTCTCCATTTTTTTTCAAAAAGTTTAGTTGTTTTGATTTCCTGAGGATATAGCTAATATTGCTGGCTTGATTAGTCGCTAGGTTTCTGGATAAATTTGGTGACAAGTACAATGATTCGATCGTGGTTTCTTCCTTACCAAGTAATGTAGACTGCGAAGATCTGCCGACTTCGATTTCGATCCTTTCAAGATTTAGACTATTAGGAAGAACCTTGCCAAAAGTTTTATTGCCCAACTTGCCATCATAGCTAATAGCAAAAACGGCTCCTGTTTGATTTAACTGCTCAAGGGCTAATACAAAATCATCAAAATCTATTCCAGACAGATATCTTGAGTCTCTATTGCCGCACACACCTTGGTAGGGAGGATCCATGTAGATGAAGTCGCCCTCTTGAATTTGCTCTAATACTTCTCGATAATCCAAACTCGTAAACCTACATTTGCCTTTTAGTAGACTAGATACACCTGCTATATTTTTTCTCATTGTCTCAGGTCGTGTACCTTTACGCCTTTTGTCTGGACTTTGGTTGAACAACCCTTCAGAATTGTAGCGAACTGAACCTTTAACACATCTTGCTAGTAGATAAAGGAATAATTTTGGATCATTAATTTCATTGAATCTTGACCTGACTTCAAAATAGTGGGCTACAGAATTAGTATGTTGTTCATTCCATAGTTCTAAGTAGGAATCTGCTATCTTGTCTGGTCTTTCTATAGCTAGTTCTAGTAGCTCGATTAGCGGTTTATTCAGGTCATTCAACCAAAAACTGCGGGTGATCTGATCTTTAGAAGTAGCAACACTAATCGCAGCAGTTCCTGCAAAAGGCTCTACCAGTCTGTTAATATTTCTTGGAAAAAACTGGAGCAGGTGCTTCGCCAGATTCCTTTTACTGCCTTGATATTGAATGAAATGGGGTAGATTTGCCATCGGTATACAAGAACAAATGATTTTGTCGCAGTTTATCACAATAGTTTGAGCCTGTTGTTTAACTCCAACATCTTTTTAAGTGGGGCAGAACGGGGGCAGGAATAGTTGTAAGGAGTTCAGCTTTCCTCGATCGAGCAATCTTTCCACAATAAAAATTACTGTCAGCTTAGAGATTAATTGCATCAAGACTATCCGTAAACTACATAACTCTACATACTTCGTAACACAGACTACGGAATTCCCTGAATCACACCAGTACATTGACACCTTATAAGCAGCTTGTAAGTAACAATCAGCAAGTGAAAATTTACCCCCTTCAGTTTGGAGAAATCACAACCTGATTGCAGTCCAAGCATAACTTTTAGAGAAATCCGCCCAACTTAAGCAAATCAAATGCAGAGCGCTCTACCCAATTCATCGATTAAGACCGTCTGCCCTTATTGTGGAGTTGGCTGTGGGCTGGTGATGGAAGTTGCCGAGGGGAAAGTGGTGAAAGTTACTGGCGATCGATCGCATCCCTCGAATTTTGGTCGTCTCTGCACGAAAGGTAGCACCAGTGCCAAGGCTTTACGGGAATCGGGAAGAATGGAATCGGCGTATATGCGATCAGACCGTACCCGTGAACCTGTGGAGATCGCTATGGATGCAGCGATAAAAAAAACGGCTGATGGATTACGGCAGATTCTAGACAAAGATGGTGCTGATGCTATTGCCTTTTATGTATCGGGGCAGATGTCTATGGAGGCGCAATACCTTGCCAATAAGCTGGCAAAGGGTTTTGTGGGGACAAATAATATTGAATCCAACTCCCGGCTGTGCATGGCGAGTGCTGGCAGTGGCTATAAACTTTCCCTTGGCGCCGACGGCCCTCCCGGTTCCTATCAGGATCTGGATTGTTCGGATTTATTTTTTGTGATCGGCGCAAATATGGCTGATTGCCATCCGATCTTGTTTTTACGCATGATGGATCGGGTCAAGGCAGGAGCAAAATTAATTGTAGTGGATCCCCGCCGGACTGCCACTGCGGACAAAGCAAGTTTGTATATGCAGATTAAGCCGGGGACTGATATTGCCCTGATGAATGGATTGCTGTATTTGATTGTGAAAAATGGATCTATAGATACCGACTTCATTACCGAATTTACCGAAGGCTGGGAGGTGATGCCGAATTTTTTGGCGGATTATTCCCCCGATCGAGTTGCCGAAATTACCGGAATCCCCGAAGCAGATCTTCACCGAGCAGCCCAGTGGATTGGGGAAGCAAAGGCTTGGATGAGTTGCTGGACAATGGGACTGAATCAAAGCACCCACGGGACTTGGAATACTAATGCCCTTTGCAATCTTCATTTAGCCACAGGAAACATCTGCCGTCCGGGGAGTGGTCCCTTTTCCTTGACGGGGCAGCCTAATGCCATGGGGGGGCGAGAGATGGGTTACATGGGGGCGGGATTACCGGGACAGCGATCGGTGTTGGTGGAGTCCGATCGAGCCTTTATGGAAAATCTCTGGCAACTGCCTCCGGGAACAATCAAAACCAATCTGGGACAAGGGACGATCGATCTGTTCTCCCAAATGGCAGCAGGTAAAATCAAGGCATGTTGGATCATCTGCACCAATCCGGTGGCAACAATACCTAATCGACAAAGGGCGATCGAGGGTCTCCAAAAAGCAGAACTGGTGATTGTCCAAGATGCGTTTTTAAGTACAGAAACCAATGCCTACGCTGATATTTTGCTACCCGGTGCTTTATGGGCAGAAGCCGAAGGAGTGATGGTCAATTCGGAGCGGAATCTCACCCTCATGCAGAAAGTTATCGATCCCCCCGGTGCGGCGCTCCCCGACTGGCAAATTATTGCTAGGGTCGCCTGTGAAATGGGCTTTGCTCACGGATTTACCTACAATTCTGCTTCAGAAATTTTTGAAGAAATTAAAAAGGCTTGGAATCCGAAAACAGGCTATGACCTACGGGGTGCAAGTTATGAACGTCTCCGCAAAACTCCTCTGCAATGGCCCTGTCCTCCAGTAGAAGATTTAGATACGGCTCCCGTTGGTGTAGCTTCTCAGGAAAATCGCCATCCCATTCGCTACTTGAATGACGGGATCAGCCAAACCCTGAAGGAAAACCCCAGTGGCAGTCGTCCCCGCCTTGTATTTCCTACTGACAATGGCAAAGCCGTATTTTTTCCCCGTCCCCACCTGCCGAAAACTGAAATGCCCGATCGAGATTATCCCTTTATCCTCAACACTGGGAGATTGCAACACCAATGGCATACCCTGACGAAGACGGGGAAAGTGCCGACCCTGAATAAACTCAATCCGGGGCCCTTTGTGGAGATTAATCCAGAGGATGCCAAGTTATTGCAGATTAGCGATCGAGACCCTGTAGAAATTCGTTCCCGGCGGGGTTTTGCGGTATTGCCAGCCGTAGTTACAGACCGAGTGCGATCGGGCAATTGTTTTGTGCCGTTCCATTGGAATGATGTGTTTGGCAAAGACCTAGCCATCAATGCCGTCACCAGTGATGCGATCGATCCCATATCTCTCCAGCCAGAGTGCAAATTCTGTGCCGTGAAACTAACTCCTGTTAAAGCAGCGATTACAGCGATCAAGCCAGTGATCGAACCTGTAGTTAATTCCGTACCTAGTTCTGTACCTAATTTCGCAATTAATCCAGTTATTCCTTCTACCTCTGCAAAACTTGATATGTCTCAAATTGATGCTTTCTCTAACTTGTTGGGTCTGGAAGCTGCACCAACTATGGTGCTAGAAGACCATGAAAAACTCTATTTAGCTGGCTATTGTGCGGGTTTACGTCTAGAAGAATCTCGAAAGACTGGCGGTGTGCCGACTCTTCCCCCCAGCGCTCCCTTGGATCCAGCAAAACGGTTGTGGATCGATGGTCTGCTATCGGGGTTATTTGCCCGGAGCTATGGATCGAGTTTGGGAGTTTTTCCTGTCGCTCCTCCAGAAAATTCTACTTTAGGAAATCTTTCTCTAGAAAATCCCTCAACCGCTAACACAATTCCTCAAGGAGCTGAAAATACACCACCAGTATTGTTATTATGGGCTTCCCAAACTGGCAACGTAGAAGAGTTTGCGGGGTGTTGTGCAGAGTCCTTAAGGGCGGCAGGGCATCAGGTACAGATCGCAGCAATGGATGACTATGCAATAGCTGATCTCCCCAAGATTCGCACCTTATTGTTAATTAGCAGTACCTTCGGTGATGGCGATGCTCCTGACAATGGCACAAATTTTTGGGAAGCTCTTAAGGGTGATAGCACCCCCCGGTTGCCGGAAACAGCCTTCAGTGTTTTAGCCTTTGGGGATTCTAGTTATGATCAATTTTGTGGGCATGGACGTAGGCTAGATCAACGCCTAGAAGCCTTGGGAGCGTATCGGTTTTTGCCAAGGGTAGATTGTGAACCCGATTATCAACCCCTTGCTCAGACTTGGTTAGAGGGTGTAAAAAATTATCTTGCTCAAGAAAAAGAATTAGGAGCAGCTACTAAAATTTTTACTCAATCCGTAGCGATCGCAGAAATTCCCTCACAGTCCATGGCGATCGCCGCCATCTCTAATCAAACTCAAACTCCTCTCCAAATCTCTGCCCAAATCTCTGCCCAAATCTCCCCATCAACAAAAATCACAAAAACTACCAAAACCTTCGATAGGAAAAATCCCCTTTTAGCTCCTTTAGTCGGCAATATTTTATTAAATGCACCGGGTTCCCTCAAGGAAACTAGACAATTTATATTCTCGATTGCCGAGACTGACTTTACCTACGAAGCCGGGGATGCTCTCGGTGTTTGGGTGCAAAATTGTCCAGATTTAGTTACTGAATTACTCTCGGTTACTAAATTATCTGCTGAAACTCTAGTCAATGTAGACGGATTAGGGGAAATTCCCTTAGAATTCGCCTTACTAAAACATTTTGAGATCGCCCGGATTAACCAAAACTTGCTGCAATTTGTCCTCGATCGATCGCAATCCTCCGAATTAGCTCACCTCCTCCAACCGGAACACAAAGACCAACTTCATCAATGGCTATGGGGAAAACAATCTGTAGATCTGTTGCAGGAATACTCGATCGACCTCACCGCCAGCGAACTCCTCAGCCTATGCAAGCGTCTGCAACCAAGATTATATTCCATCTCCTCCAGCCCCAAAGCCACACCCCAAGAAGTTCATCTCACCGTGGCAGCAGTCCGTTATACCTACAAAGGAAAACCCCGCAAAGGCGTTGCTTCTACTTTCCTTGCCGATTGTCCCCAAAATATAGAAGTTCCCATTTTTGTCCAGAAATCCGCCCATTTCCGTCCCCCTGCTAAACCTGATACGCCAATGATTATGGTTGGGCCCGGCACAGGCATTGCCCCCTTCCGAGCTTTCCTCCAAGAACGTCAAGGTAGAGGAGACTCTGGCAAAAACTGGCTCTTTTTTGGGGAACAGCATCGATCGACAGATTTTTACTATCAGGATCAACTCAAACAATGGCATGAGGATGGCTTTTTGACTCGCCTTGATCTAGCCTTTTCCCGTGATCAACCAGAAAAAATCTATGTTCAGGATCAGATGCGGGCGCAGGGGGCAGAACTCTGGGCATGGCTGGAAGCGGGGGCGCATTTTTATGTCTGTGGGGATGCGAGTCGGATGGCAAAGGATGTGGACAAGGCTCTGGGGGATATTGTTCAAACCCACGGGAAGTTGACTCCAGAAGAGAGTAAGGCTTATCTCAAGAAGCTTGCTGCCGATAAACGTTATGTGCGGGATGTGTATTAATTTAAATGGTTGCTGATTTTTTAAGATAGGGGAGATGGGGAGCGATCGAAGGTAAATAATCTGGTTTTTGTAGATTTGTTTCTAGAGGATTTTGCTTCTAGAGAATAGGGAACGATTATTATTAAAGCTAAGAGGCAAATTTATTAATTTTTTGTCAGTATATCAATATCAATTAAAAATCAACATTAGCATCTAGCAAATTAGAAATTTAGGCAAGCCAAGTTAAAGAATTTTTCAGGGTGGACTTTATAGATGCTTGGCTGTGGAGAATACTATCAACCAAAACACCTATGACTAATCCCTTAAATGATCACCTAAATAATCTTCCCTATAATCTCCCAGATAACTCCCTAGAAAATCCCCGGAGTGAAGCGGCGAGAGCCTTTGATGAATCTCTCAGAAAGCTGGAAGAGCTATGGAAAGAATCTACTGCTAATCATGATCCAGTAGATAATCTAGATGAAGAATTGCTAGAAGAGTTTGCATCGGCAGCAGAGGATATTGAGCGATTTTTTGATGGAGAATGAAACCCAGATGAGACTGGTGCTATTGTTGATGCTCCTACTGGAGATATCCAGCCCTAGAGTAAACTCTACAGAATTGTTTTGGCGATCGAACTGATCAGATTTACAGGGGGCTTGGAGTAATTGAAAACCGATAACATTTTTTATAACCTCTTTCAGCTATTCCCAGAACTTTTGTTTGAACTCATTGGTGCTGACCCGTCTCAAGCGCTTAACTACGAATTTTCTTCACGGGAGATTAAGGAGCTGGCTCGGAGGTTTGACGGGTTATTCATTCCCAGTAGTGATTAGTTTACGGATTTGCTCTATTTTGTGGAAGTGCAGTTTCAAGCAAAGCCAAATTTCTATCGGCGGTTGTTTGCAGGAATATTTGTCTATCTGGAACAATATGAACCAGCTAATGATTGGGCGGCAGTGGCGCTCTTTGCTTCGAGAAACCTAGAGCCGGAATTATCACCACAATATCGGGATTTACGGGGTAGGCTACGGGTAATTTATCTGGATGAAATCGAAAGTGGGGATGATCTGCCAATTAGTTTAGGTATAGTAAAATTGGTGGTGATGCCTCCAGATACTGAGCAGGTGGGGGAAGAGTTGCCGGGCTTGTTTGCAAAGCTGCCTCAGCAGATTACTGATCTGGTTCAGGAAAGAGAGATTTTTGATTTTATTGAGACAATTTTGTTATATAAGTTTCCTAGATTTAGTAGGAAGGAGATAGAAGCAGTGTTTAAATTAAGTGATTTGAAAAAAACAATGGTTTATCGAGAAGCGAAGGTTGAAGGTAAGCTGGAGGCTGTACCCGGATTTTTGGCTTTGGGGTTGAGTGTGGAGCAGATTGCTTTGGCTTTGGGGTTGGAGGTGTCTGTGGTGGAGAGGGTAGCAGCAGGGGAGGTTGTGTTACCGGAGTCTTTGGTCAGAGAAAATGGACAGGAAGGAGATTGAAGTTATGTTTAGTTTAAGTGATTTGAAGCAAAGCTAAAATTTATCAAGAGGCTAAGGCTGAAGGTTATCGCAGTCGCCGCCTAAAAAAATCCTCTAGCCCTAATGTTTGATAACACCTGTAAATTCCTCGCTGAAAACTTTCCTGCTGATTTTGCCAGTTGGATTCTTGGAGAACCAATTCCTCTGACTACGTTGGAACCTTCGGAACTCTCCCTAGAACCAATCCGGGCTGATTCATTGATATTTCTAGAATCTACCGAGGTAATTCTCCATCTAGAATTTCAGACTAGAACTGATGAGAATATGCCATTTCGGATGTTGGACTATTGGGTGAGACTATACCGGAAGTTCCCCAATAGAAGAATTCATCAAACGGTGATTTATCTAAAGCCCACGAATTCGTCCCTTGTCTATCAAACTAGTTTCATCGCAGAACAGATTAGCTTCCAATTTAATGTGATTAGGCTCTGGGAGCAGCCCACATCAATATTCCAGCAATATTTAGGTTTATTACCCTTTGTTGCCCTGTCGAAGACAGATAATCCTGAAGAGGCTTTAAGGCAAGCAGTTCAACGAATTGAGGCGATAATAGATAAAGAAATTCAAGAGAATCTAGCAAGTGCTACCTACATTATTTCTGGGTTAGCATTAGAGACAGAAATTATTCAAAGATTACTGAGGAAAGAGATCATGAAGGAGTCAGTTACTTATCAGGAGATTTTGTTGGAAGGCAAGGCTGAAGGTAAGGCTGAAGGTAAACTTGAGGGTAAACTTGAGGATGCGCGGGGGTTGTTG
>JAIMKT010000033.1:1740-1882 GCA_020692245.1 Microcoleus sp. GA_180221_E-2-1-MAG-45_12 | reverse complement strand
GTGGAGCGTGTGGCGGCGGGAGAAAGGGTTGAGGAGATTGTGCGGGAGGTTTTGGGGTAACTGATGCTTCAACAAGCTCAGCACAAGTAACTGTTCACTGTTGACTGTTAACTGATAGGAGGGGAGATGAGTTGGTGGCAGT
>JAIMKT010000033.1:1113-1654 GCA_020692245.1 Microcoleus sp. GA_180221_E-2-1-MAG-45_12 | reverse complement strand
ATGGGGAAGACAGGGGAGCAAATTGTTCGGGCTGAGGGGCAGGAGTTTTCTGGGGAGCAATTGTTGGAGTATCAAAAGTTACAGCAATTACTAGGTGGGATTAATGCCAACACTACTACGCCTCAAGCTCTGAGAAAACCGATAACTCCTAGTTTAGTTCCTACGGTGGGGAGTTCTCCGGTGGGGGGTGGGAAGGTGAACCAAGGTCAGGGGATAGGGGCTAATACCTCAGTCTCGGAGAGTGTAGACAGTGGGAACCAATCGGCTGATGATTGGTTTAATAAAGGTAATAATCAATTTAATTCTGGGAATCTACAGGAAGCCATCGCCTCCTACGACAAAGCTCTTGAGATTAAACCTGACGACCATCAGGCTTGGAACAATCAGGGTATTGCCTTGTTTAATTTAGGCAGGAATGAAGAAGCGATCGCCTCCTACGACAAAGCCCTTGAGATTAAACCTGACTTCCATCAGGCTTGGAACAATCGGGGCAGTTACTTGGGGGATTTAGGCATGTATGAAGAAGCGATCGCCTCCTACG
>JAIMKT010000033.1:0-1064 GCA_020692245.1 Microcoleus sp. GA_180221_E-2-1-MAG-45_12 | reverse complement strand
GGGTAGTTCCTTGTTTAATTTAGGCAGGAATGAAGAGGCGATCGCCTCCTATGACAAAGCCCTAGAGATTAAATCTGACAAACATGAGGCTTGGCTCAATCGGGGTGCTGTAGTAGGAATATTGAAAAATAGCTATAGGACGGCATTGGGACGACCATTGATTTATTCTGTGCAGAATCCAGCTATTGATCAGTGTGGATATTCTGGACAAATTGCTAACTATAGTCAAGGTTTAGAATTTTGCCAACAGGATACCCACCCGGAGGGATGGGGGCGGTTGCGTTGGTATCTGGGCAAGGCGCATTACTTTCAAGGGAAGAAATCTGATCGGAGCTTGTTTGCAGCAGCACGAGAAGAATATGAACTAGCTCTAGACACCCTGACAGAGGAGGCTTTCCCAGAGACACGTTTAGAAGTATTTCAAGATTATGTCAAACTTCTTTGGCAACTAAATCGACCAGATGATGTAAGAGAGTTATTGCAGAAGGCTTCAGAGTTGTTGCAGGCATTAATTGCCAACTCTCTCCAGAGCAAAGAGCTCCTAGAACGGAAATTTATTAGTTTCCAGCAAGTCACCATAGATTTATGCTTGCAATCCTGTGATATGGCTCAAGCACTAGTTTTGGCAGAACAAAGCAAAGCCACCTGCCTAAGCTGGATGATTACTACAGAGCCGATGGATTGGCAGCAAATCCACAACCTAGTCCGGGCAGATGGCGGAGCATTTATCTATTGGTACTACAGCCCCCTAGCGCTCCACACCATCCTCCTGTTGCCCAATCAAGCACCCCACGTAGAAACTACCCCAGTGGATGACCTAGACCAATTCCTCACCACTTGGAACGAACAGTATAGTAGCTACACAGGCAAAGATAAAACCAAGGAAACCTCGGACGAGACATGGCGGCAGCAACTGCCCAACCACCTCACGAACCTCACGGAAATCCTCAGCATCGAGAAAATCCTGCCCCTGCTGAGGGAACACAATATCCAAAATCTCACCCTCATCCCCCACCGAGACCTGCACCGCCTCCCCCTCCACTCCCTCTTCCCCCAAACCCTCA
>JAIMKT010000128.1 GCA_020692245.1 Microcoleus sp. GA_180221_E-2-1-MAG-45_12 | reverse complement strand
GAAATTGCTGCTCTTTCCCTAAAATTGTTTGCAACTCAGCTATATCAATCCCCGCCTCGATCGTCACCGTCATATCTCCCACCGCATGATCAATGACCTGATTGAGCTTTTGGCTACTCACCACCAGATCAGTTTCCCCCAACAATCCACCCCAATGGAGCTTAGTTCCCTGTCCCGTCGGCAGGATTTTCAGATTGTTAGCTTGAGCAAATTTGATCACCTCACCCATTTCCTGCCAAGTGTCTGGGGTAATTAGGGGAATACCTGCTCTAGATTCTATTGGCGCTTGTGTCAGACCCCAATCGATCGAGGGCTGCCAGTCTTGGATATTGGCTAGATTTGTCAACTGCTGGAGGTGGTCAAGATGGGGGACGATCGTACTCATAGCGGGCTTGATTAAAAATGAATTACAAAGTTACAAAAAGAGACAATTTTTACTATCCTTGTATTATCCCTGTTTCTACCTGTCAAAGGTCAAAGTACAAAGGAAATAGTAAAAGAGTAATTGATAGTAATGATGAGTTTTTGTCTATATTGGTGGCGATCGATCGTCTTCACCTTCCAGTACAATCCCCCGGAATTCATGGAACAACTCATGGTCATGCTGGCGATCGTCCTTGCCATCATCTGGGGAATTACCAACCATTGGCAGTATTTGGTGCTGAGTTCTAGCTATGCCATTGGTGCTAGTATATCAATCTGGGTCAGGGAGGCGATCGTGCCTTCACCCCAAACTCGGATTGCCAAAATATTGGGATTTATTCTCTTTGTCTACGGTTTGTATGGTTTATTAGACATTGCCCAAGAATACCGACTGACTAGTTTGGCAAAAAGATTGTTATTAAATCTCTAGGTTTGTCTTAGTCCGTGACGACAGACTTTGTTCTTGTAGATGCGGTTTCAATCGCTCTTTCTAGATTTCTATTAATTAATAACTTATTTAATTTATTTAATTTTTATACCTATGTTTGATCTCCTTGCAGAAAGCCTCGAAGGTGCTTGGAAAAAGCTCCGTGGTCAAGACAAAATCTCTAGTAATAATATCCAAGATGCCCTGCAAACAGTGCGCCGCGCCCTCCTGAGTGCTGATGTGAACCTGCAAGTAGTGAAAGATTTTGTAGCGGCTGTGGAAACTAAAGCTCTGGGAGCCGAGGTGATTTCTGGAGTCAAACCAGACCAGCAATTTATCAAAATTGTCTACGATGAACTAGTCCAAGTCATGGGGGAAACCAATGCTCCCCTAGCCCAAGCGGATTCTAAGCCCACGATCGTCCTCATGGCAGGCTTACAAGGAACAGGAAAAACCACTGCCACCGCCAAACTTGCCCTCCATCTCCGCAAACAAGACCGCAGCACCCTATTAGTTGCCACTGATGTCTACCGCCCGGCTGCGATCGATCAGCTCATCACCCTCGGACAACAAATTAACGTCCCTGTCTTCTCCCTCGGCACCGATGCTGACCCCGTAGAAATTGCCCGCCAAGGGGTAGCTCAAGCAAGGGAAACAGGCGTAGACACTGTGATTATCGATACTGCCGGACGACTCCAGATCGACGCAGCCATGATGGCGGAACTTGCCCAGATCAAAGCCACAATTCAGCCCCACGAAACTCTCCTAGTGGTAGATGCCATGACCGGGCAGGAAGCCGCGAACCTCACCCGGACTTTCCACGATGAAATTGGGATTACAGGAGCAATTCTCACCAAGCTAGACGGTGATAGCCGGGGCGGGGCTGCCCTCTCAGTGCGGCAAATTTCTGGACAGCCCATTAAGTTTGTTGGGGTCGGGGAAAAAGTTGAAGCCCTCCAGCCGTTCTATCCCGATCGCATGGCATCCCGAATCCTCGGCATGGGCGATGTCCTCACCCTCGTGGAAAAAGCCCAAGAAGAGATTGATCTGGGTGATGCGGAGAAAATGCAGGAAAAAATGCTTAAGGCGCAGTTCGATTTTACGGACTTCCTGAAGCAAATGCGTCTCCTCAAAAATATGGGTTCCCTCGGTGGTTTGCTGAAAATGATCCCCGGCATGGGCAAAATTAGTGGTGATCAACTCCAAAAAGGGGAAACCCAACTCAAGAAAGCCGAAATCATGATTAATTCCATGACTCCAGAGGAACGGCAAAACCCAGACCTCCTTTCTAGTTCTCCTGGTCGTCGCCGTCGCATTGCCAAGGGTTCGAGTGTGGCTGAACGGGAAGTTAGCGATCTTGTAAGTCAGTTCACCAAAATGCGGACGATGATGCAGCAGATGGGACAAGGACAAATGCCTAGTTTCCCCGGTATGGGTGATATGTTTGGCGGTGGTCGTCCCCAGCCCGGAATGCGAAATCAGGGCGGTGGCTCCCGGAAGAAGCCCAAGGGTAAGAAAAAGGGTTTTGGAGATCTCTAAAAAAATGGGGCTTAAAAATTTCTACAAATTTCTTCTCCATAGCTCTTGTCAAAGTCGGAAGCATTTGTTATATTAATTAAGCCCAACATTTAGCCGGGATAGCTCAGTTGGTAGAGCAGAGGACTGAAAATCCTCGTGTCACCAGTTCAAGTCTGGTTCCTGGCATTTTTGCACGAACGTATTTAGCGGGTTTCAATGCTGTTTAGCTATCGTTTAGCTATCTCCGTATTTTGGTACAGGTAAACTAGTGGTAATTCCGGCGTAGTGTTTCCAGATTGTCTTAGAGCTTGAGCCTACCCATTCAGAAACCTGAGCCACTGGGATTCCAGACTCTAGGCAGTGAGTAATGAAGGTGTGGCGGGTTTGGTAAGCTGACCGATAAACTACGCCGCTTAGGTCTAATATCGGTTTCCAGTGGCGGGTTGTAAAGTTGTGGTGGTCTATATTGATACCCGTTGGGGATAGAAAGACAATTCCGGTCTGTTCTACCCCTATTTTTTTTAGAACTGCCAACAATTCAGAATTAATAGGAAAGTATCTATTTTTTCCGGTCTTAGTAGTTTTGTTCTCACCGAGGACATAGGCTTGAGAAAATAGAATTTTATCTAGGTCGGGGCTGATTTGTTCCCAACGCAGAGCGATCGCCTCACTCGGTCTGCACCCAGTTAAAAATAGAAATTCCAAAAATGGGACATAGTAGGGGCTGATCTGTTTGGCGGCAGCAATTATCTTTTTGATTTCTGATTTGGTAAAGGGTTGAATCCGGTCAGAGTCTGATTGCTTGGCAAGGACGAGATTTTCTAGGGGATTATGAGTAATTAGATTCTCGGATTTAGCCCAAGTAAAACAGGCTTTAAGGGCTGTGAGTAATCGTCTAGCAGCATCAGGGGTAAGGGTTTTGAATATGTGAGTCTTGATTTTACTAATCTGGGTAAGGTTCTGACTAGGAAGATTTTCAATGTGCTTTTTAACTTTATTGAAATCTTTTTCTAGGGTTGATTTGGCTAGGGATGGGCGTTTGTAATCTGTGTACTGTTCCCACAGATCGGCAATATTTACCTGCTCGATCGCCGGGGTTTTATATTTTGCCAAGGAGTGATCGAACTGCCCCAAGGAAATATCTACAGATATCTGTTGAGCCTTTAGCTCTGCAATTTGACGGTTTAGGGGGGTGTCTTCTAGTCCAAGGCTAATATAGCGATTCCCCCCGGTGGCGATGCTAGCAGGTAGCCTGAGCCGTAGCATCCGACGAAGTTTCTCAACCCCCACTGTCCCCCTAGGATTTCTATTCATTGATTGATTGATTATTTTTTACCTTTATTGTTTAGGGCTTGTAATTCTAATTTCTCCCGGCGATCGAGTTCCTTCTCAATAGCTCTAGCCTTGGCTCCGTTCTTAAAGGTCGTCTTACTCAGGACATCTCTGAGGACTCCCAGATAGGCGATGGGGATAAGTTGCTGGAATATTTCATCCCGTGGGGCATTGTTGAACAAGGTTTGAGTTTGCCATGCCCGATGATGCTCAAACTCATCTACTGTTAGTTTTTTCCTCTCTTCAGGAGTTAGCAACCTATGGACAAGAAATCGGATCCGTCGCAGGTCTGTGGGGTGTAATGTCATGGGGTCAACTTCGTCCCCTGATAATGTCCCGAAATTAATGTCACTAACGTCACTGATGTCACTATCCTTAGCTGGTAAGGGTTCTAGCGGTGACATTACGGTGACATTAGAAGTTTTTTCGGTTTCGCTAATGTCACTGGGGGTGTTTTCTGGGGAAATTACCCGTCTCAAGATGACCGATCGCTGTTTGTTGGTTCTTTGGCCCTCAGTGACGACATAGCCGATCGCTTCCAAATCTCCCTTCAAGCTGCCGTTTAATTTCTTACCCAAACTTCTACCGCATAATTTAGATAGTCCGGGGTCATCATTTCCCCATTCCTTGAGTTCCTTGGCAAGGTCGGTGGTAGTTCCCACCCAGTAGCCATTCTTTGACTCTAGAAGCTCCGTAAGAGCTTTACTAATGGGGTCAGCTTCAATTCCTTCCTCGGTGGCAGCATCGATGTTGCCTTGGTAATGAACCATGAAGTTCTCAACACCCAGCTTAGTTTGGCAAGCGATCGCAAATTTGGCATAACTAGCCATTCTGGGTAGGGGAAATTTCTCTAGGTTTGGCAAGTTGGCTAGGGCTGTAACTACGATATCTAGTAAGCATCCTAGTAATTGGGGGCTAAGTTCTTGGAGCCGGATGTCTAATTCTTCATCAGTTAGCCGATCGTCAGGGTTGATGGCATTGAGTTTGACTAGGAGCGATCGATCTAAAAGGTCACTGCGAGTCGGCACTAAATCAACCCCGGTTAAAATTTGCATCCGGCGGTATTCAAAAAATGTCTCGTCTAGGTTGGTATGGAGAGTTCTATGGGAGAAACCTGCCCCAGTGGCAGTACAGCACAAAGCATCCTGTTGATCGGCAGAGAGAACTGAGAGGTTATCGTAAGCGATGCACCAACGACCACGGGCGGTGATGGCTATATTGCGGGTATCTCCAACGGAAGGAAGTAGGGGAGATTTGCCCGGGTCGATCAGGGATTTGAGGATGCGGGCTGCTGAGGATTTGCCCCTGCCCTTGGAGCTAGCAAAAACTAGAATGGGCTTGGCTCCGCTTGGTACTAATCCAAAAGCTAACCAAGAAAGAATGAGGGGTCTAGATTGATTGCAGACATTGATTAAATTCCATAGCTGATTGATGTCACCGCCTCTTGTGGGTGTGGGAAAGGGTAAGCCGAGGCTAGTCCGGTAGAAACTCACGGGGCAGTCGGCATAATTAATAATTTCCCAACCTGTGGGCGTGATTTTTACTATTTTCCAGTCGGCAGTGCCAAGGTCTAGGTAAATCACCCCGTCTAGTTCCCCAGTCCTCAAAAATACCTGTTTAGTTTTTCCACTCAACAAGGCGCGCCCATCTAGCAAGGATAAAACCTGCTGTAAAGCCTCGTTGCTGGGGGGTTTGTTGTGTCTAGCAATTAGTTCGGTAATCAACCACGCGCGAAATTCTTGGCTATCTAGTGGGCAGGTTCGCTTGATACCCATAAATTCAAAATCTGCATAGGTAGCAGCATCTTCACCCCTAAATATTTGCGCTTCTGAGGCGATTTCCAGAAACAAATTGAAGGGCGATCGCTTATCTTTTTCCTGCTGAATTTCGGTAGACAGTTCTTCTTTGAATTTCTTATTAAAGGCGGCGGGGGTTAGGGGTTCACTCAGGGATTTAGTGAGTGTGGGCAGTCCCTGAGTGACTAAGAGGTCATCAACTCCCTTCCCTAGTTTGGGATCCCAGACAGCGATCGATACCTTGGCTCCCTT
>JAIMKT010000032.1 GCA_020692245.1 Microcoleus sp. GA_180221_E-2-1-MAG-45_12 | reverse complement strand
TTCTACGTCCTTATTGGGGCGGCGCTTGCTATACTTGCAAAGTATAGAAATCTTTGAAGGTACGAAATCCTGAGCCATGGAAGGCAATCACGATGGTCATGACTTCGCTAATACTCAACTTTGATTTGTAGTGTTTAGCTTTGCCCTCATAAGGTAGTTGAGGCAAGAACTCCACAAATTGCGTCCAGATTTGATAAAAGTCGTCCACATCGCAATATATTTGCTCAAGGTCAAGACGGGCTGGAATGATAATCATGGCTCAGATTGCTTAAATTTCAACACTTTTAGCTTATACGTCTGAGCCTTTTTTTTCATCGAACTCACGTTGTTTTAGAATAATTCCCTTTAACCGACTTTTAAGAACTTTTATTTTTTTAGGATCGGCATCTTTGCTCCAGACCAAGCGATGTCCCTGTAACTCTGCACAATGCCCTTGGAGACAGTTTTGCCACCCCTTAAGCGAAGCGATCGCTTTCCTATCATCTAGCAGTCCCCAATTCTCCTCCTGCTTAGTCAGTCGTGCGAACTTTTTATATAGGGGATACTCATCTAGTACATGAGCATTTTTCTTGTGTAAGACTGGCGGGTTATCGCTGTTAGCATAATCGCGATAATGCACTTGTAAATCGCGCAGATCTACCTGCATGGCAGTATGTAATTGAGGATGGGGTTCTAGATCGAATTTTGGATAGAACAAGTAGGTGATTTTTGGCTTGTGGAGATGAAATTTTATAATTGTTACACGATCTAATCTACCAATAGTCCGGCTAGCACAACCTTCGTAGAGGCGAAGCATCGTTTCTAGAGATTCTAGGGCAGAGATATGAACGTAAAGAGCTTGTTCGTCTAAGTAGCCAACCTGACTATTGCGACAACAACTAGCAATAAATCCATCTCGACCAAGATTCATCAACATCAAATCAGCGGCAACCCAGGCGGCTTGATAGGAACCAAACAGAGATTTAATATCTATTTGATAGGGCAACGAGAATTGACTGAATTTTAAGTGCTTATAAGGATTATCAAAATTACTTAAAGCTAGATACACTAAAATATCTTGACGGCGTTTATCCGCAATAACATCCCATTCCTGCTGATTCGTAGTTTGGACAATTACAGCAAAGGCACGGCGGATAGTCCCAAATTCTGCTAAAAGAGGTGCGAATGCACTCAGTTCCTCGCCTACAGGTAATCTACCCCTCTCGGTGAAGAAACTCATTAAAGGTGATAAAAGTTCTTGATAATCTTCAAAGCGTTTTGTCGTCAAACGGACTCTGGGAGTGGTGGCACGGGAGCGGAATCGAGAGGCACGGAAACTTTGGGCTTGGGCTTCATCGCGGAAGACAAAATAAATTCCTAGAGCTACGGGAACTGCATCTACACCCAAAACTTGATCGATATAAAGTTTTAGTTCTTCCTGTTCGTAATATTTCTGAAAGGTGTTGCGACTGCTTATTACGCCATCACTGTAGGCAATATGTCCTCTCGTGGTGTCATGAATTAAGACCTGAGCCGAAACAATAAGAACTTGTTGAGTTAGTTCCCAAGCTTTGAGTAGAGCGTCTCTCCTTTCCGCTGGGGTTTCGATGACGTTGATGACGTAGCCAAGATTAACGATCGCAGCAGGGCAGAGGTTTGTATAGGCTCGATAGTAAGGATCCCAACCGGAACTAGAAAAACCCTGCCTAGCAAGGAATTTCATATCACTGCCATGACCGCAGCCGTAGTCAAAAAAACTTGTTTCTGGGGTAAATAGTTCTGCTTCGAGGGCAAGGCGAACGGGCTTGGAAAGACTTGTCCGATGAATAGCAGCTTTATGTCGATCGATCTTGGGTTGAATTTCTTGCTGGGACTGGAGGGGAATAACTTGATGTCCCACAATTTTAACCTGGCGTTCTTGGAGTCTTTGTTGCCAGCCTTGCTGAGTGCCGATCGCCTGATTATGATTCAGGAGGGCGATCGCATCTTCTTGTTGCGTTAGTTGTTGAAAATCTAGGTAGAGGGGATAGTCTGAAGTTACAAAGGTTTCTTTCCGATGCAAGACGGGGCGGTTAGCAACTTTACTATAATCTCTGTGCTGTACTGTTTGGGTTGTGAGATTAACTTGGGTGCTGTTATTCAGGGCAGGATGTGGGGGTCAGTATCGAAATTTGGGTAATGGAGGTAAGAGATGGTGGGGCGATCGTAGTTGAATTTGATTAGTGTGAATAGAGTACCTTCAGGGAGGAGTTTTCTAGCTTGCTGTTCGTATTCCTGTAGAATCGTAGCTAGGGTTAAGGTGGCAGAGATATGAATATACAAGGCACTAGGAAGTTTCTTGCCAATCTTGCTTTGTTGACAAAGAGTAATAATTTCTTTATGTGGTGTACTCAAGGTACTTGATAGTAGGGTACTCATGTCACTTTTTATATAAGGCTAGAGTGCACTTTAGTTGTATGATTAATCTACATTATTTTTTATCTTAGGCTGATATTACTGGGCTTGAATAACAAAATATCTCTATTATTGCTAGACTATCTGCAAAGGAGTTAGTTTATAAAACCTAATTAAAAATATTCTCCTAAAATATTAACTAAAAGTAGCAAATGGGCAACAAAGTTAGACACATCCTCGGTCTGTCAGGGGGCAAAGATAGTACGGCTCTGGCAATTTGGATGCAACAAAAATATCCAGACTTGCCTATGGAGTATTTTTTTTGCGATACGCACAAGGAATTACCAGAAACCTATGACTACCTGAGACGGATTGAAGCTCGTTTAGGGATAAAGATTAAATATCTCAGTCCTGAAAGAGGTTTCGAT
The DNA here is from genome assembly GCA_020692245.1 of Microcoleus sp. GA_180221_E-2-1-MAG-45_12. GTDB lineage: Bacteria > Cyanobacteriota > Cyanobacteriia > Cyanobacteriales > JAAUUE01 > JAAUUE01. Next base: position 39,885 of record JAIMKT010000032.1, on the reverse strand, counting down.
CATTGGCTGGATGTGTATGGAGGAGTATTACCTTCGCCTAAAATGCGCTGGTGTACTGAAACAATGAAGATTAAGCCTTTGGAAGCCTTTATTGGTAGTGATGAAGCATATAGTTATATAGGTATTCGAGCAGATGAGAATAGAGATGGCTATATCTCAACAAAGCCTAATATTAAACCTGTCTTCCCCTTCAAAGAAGATGGTTTGGTCAAAGCTGATATCTTACAGATACTTGATGATAGTGGTATTGGTCTGCCAGACTACTATCGTTGGCGAACTCGGTCAGGTTGTTTCTTTTGCTTTTTCCAGCGTAGGTATGAATGGGTAAGGCTTTCAGAGGAACACCCATATTTCTTTGCTCAAGCTGTAGAATATGAAAGAAAAACTACTAAAGACCGAGGTTATTCCTACACATGGGTGCAGGGTGAAACTTTATTGGAGCTGATCGGGCGTAAGGATGAAATTATTGCCGATCATGAGCAATCCCTGCTCAAAGGACAAAAGTCTTCAGGGAAGCGATCACTGGCAGAAGTTTTAGAAATTGTTCTTGACGATCAAGATTGTGAAATGCCATGTATGGCTTGTCATTTATAGTTTTGGAGTACTCAAAATGGTTGCTGTTAGTTCTAAACTCACACTTGCAGAATATCTCGCCTATGCTGATGGCACAGATACAAGATATGAATTAGTCCAAGGGGAATTAGTAGCAATGGCTCAACCAACAGGAATTCATGGAGGGATTTGTGAATTTATCAATGATACTTTTCGATCGGAGATTCAACGCTTACAGTTACCTTTAATTTCAAAACAAGAACTGATTGCGGTTCAGACAACCTATATCAGTAGCAAGATTACTTGTCGGATTCCTGCTGTAACAGTCATTACCCTTGAGCAGTGGGAAGGAATCAAATTTTGTGAAGCGGTATTAAAAGAAACTGTTCCATTATTAGTTAAGGATAGAGTATAACGCAATCGAGATTCCTGAAGATTGGATTATTGATTTTAGCGATCGCAAAGTTAGTGTATTACTCCTAAAAAATGATCTTTATGAAGAGATTGTTTATAGAGATCAAGATAAAATTAAATCTCAACTATTCCCCGAATTAAAATTAATCCCCAAGGAAATTTTTGCGATCTGAAATTAATGATATAATTCTTAAAAATTTGAGCTTTTAAACGCGGCAGAAGGATTTTTTAAGGCATAAAAATTTCTAGGTGATCGCCCAATTAATCTCTATCTTTTTTAGGGTAATTGTGAACTTAAACTAGTCAATCTGCTAATTGTGATTAGATTAGTGATATCTCCAGTTAGGAGTAAAGCCATGACTGATCGCCAGATTAATTTGTGGAAGTAAAACGGCTTCGTAGGCACAGCGTAACTTTTCTAAATCGAGTAGATCATATTTGCTGGTAACTCGTAATTCTAAAATATACGGCTCAATGTAATTATTCCACTTATTCTGTTTCAAGTTTTGATAGGTAGTTAATAGACCAGAGTGTTGCATTGCTACAAATGGTTCAAAATATTCTCTAGAAGGTAAATTATCAGACTTAGAGGAGTTTACTTGTCTTGATGTAGGAATGAGATTCCACAGCAAATCATGAGTTACAAAAGACCAAGGTAGATAATGGTCTAAAGAAAGGTTTTCTGTTTGTAAAAGTTCTCCCGAATAAATACATCGTAACTGAATATGATCTAAAACCGACTTCCAGTAAGTGGTTTGAGAGCTAAGAGATTCCCTACACTGAGGAGGGAATAATTTGTTGCTGATTGCTGGAATACTAGGATTACATTTTTGTAAATACTGTAACCATTCCCATAATATCCAGCCCTTTACAATTGCATAATTTGCCTTGAAGTACATAGACCATTCAGGATGTACAACCACACCTAAAATATCTTGAGTATATCTAAATAAAGGCTTCCGAGTTTGAAAATACTCATTTGATAGTTCAATTATAGCCTTGTTAACTTGATAATCTTTTAGACCTTTCAACTCTTGCCTAAAGAATGGTGTATTTATACGAAATGGAACATAATTGAGGAGTGAATTGTCAACTTCTCTTTTCCTAATTAGCTCTCTTAAATATTCTTTACTCTGAAAATCTCCTTTTATCCCTTGCTTACCTACAACTAGTTCTAAACGATTAAGCTGTGATGCAATTTGATCTTGTAAGCCAAATGAGAGTCTAAAGAAACAGTGAGGGTACCAAGAATTGACCAACATTTCAATTAAAATGTCTTTTAGCAAAATTGGCTTTGAAGCATCAAAAAATCTATAGCTAAGAATTTCTAACAAGGATAAAAAGAAAACATACTTATAGGAAGTTGTTGTGTTATCAAATAACCTTGATAGACATCCAACATTTATTCCATTTGCTGGCGGCAGATCTGATGTATCGTTAAATTTATATACCATAATCTTCTAAAAACTGTAACTAAAAATATGAGCTTAGTAATTCCTGATGAAATCATAGCTGCTTCTCATCTCAGCGAAATAGAACTATTGCGTGAGATTATCTTAATGCTTTTTAGAGATAAAAGAATCACGATCGGTAAAGCCAGTAGTTTACTAGAAATGCACTTAATTGAGTTTCAGCAGCTTATTTCTAGCCGAGATATTTGTATTCATTATGAAGTTGAAGATTTAGATGCTGATGTACAGACTTTATCCGGTCTTGCTCAACAATAATTGTTGTTTATAATACTTCACTAATTCCAAGGTAAAATCATAGGGCTTATGCTATTTCAATGCTGGTGATAAATAGTAAAGTCACTTCTAAGTTTTTTATCCTCACTGCGTAAACCAAAAGCATTGTGTAGTAACCCTCTACAATCTGTTAATAGGCGATCGTAGGTAGATTGAATTTCAATTAAGACCCCTCGCAATTTTTCTTGAAAAGTTCTAGCAATAAATAAGTCTTGATCTGCATCTTCACTGATACCAATTGCTTCTAAACTACAAGCCACAGGTAAAGCCGTAAAAATCAAATCATCTGGCTCCTGAGCAGTGAGCAGAGCCTGAATAACTGCTTGAGCCTCCGGGCTGATTTGCTTAGTTTTAGTAGTGTAGGTAGGGAGTTTTTTGACAAACTGAAACAAGGGTTTAGCCACAGAAAGAATTGTAGCATTGCGAATTCCTGTAGGAATTTTGGCATGGGGATGACGCAAAATTGTTTCTAATTCCCGGAAGACCTGTGATCGTAAACCAACAATTTCAAAATGCTTCACCGCAAATCGTTGAGGCTGTTTTACCAAGAGTTCAAAATGCTCACTCCCCAAAACTGGAATGAATGTACCATCCTTATAAACACTTACATCTTCTAACCGATACAACAGCACAGCCGCTAATAAAACCGGAACCACACCCCGTTTTACACCATAGGGAGGTAATTCTAACTGGGTATAAAGACGATCAAGGGTGGCTAGTTTTTGAGTAGCTGCCAAACAAAAATCTTCGATCGCCTGCCATGTAGCTATAATCCCCGTTTCTGTAGGCGGGTAAAAGCCCCAAACGCCATCCTCTTGTCGATGAATACCCGTATTTTTCAGGACAGAAATGTAGATACTAACTTCTGGTCCCTGCCCTTGCAAACCCAAATCCTCAACATCTCCCCGCTCCAGCATCGCCTCAATCAACAACCGCATCGCCTCAATCAACAACCGCATAGCCTTTACCCCTTGGGCTGTGAGTTGACGACGGTTAATCAGTTCATTCCACAAAATCAAGCTTCGATCGTAAATGCGATCGCAAACCGCCGAAAGCTGAGTCTGAAAATCAAGAGGATTGCGAATAATTACCCGCTCCCCCAGCAGCCAGCAATCACACTGCTGGAAAGAAAAAGCCTGAGAGAGCCTTTCATCCAGCGATCGCTCTGCTTGTACTAAACGAAACCGCACTTCTCGGCGGGCAACCATATCTTGATCTAACTCCGGTCTGTCTTGCAATTTCTGCAAAGCCCGATACTCCACTGCGGCAATTTGCAGTAGGTTAAGGTTTTCCGCTTTGAGAATAATTAGCGGTTTGCCATCAGTAGTCATAACCGGGACATTCTGGGGTAAATCTTCCCCAACCCAATAGCCAATCAGCCCATCATAACCAGAGTTAGAACAACTTAATTTCGACCAATCTTCAGCATTATCTAGATAACAGCGCTCAAAATAACGAACTGCACCAATCTGGTAACTGTGGCGTTGGGCAATTACTGGGGGTAGGGGGAAAGAGGCAGTTAAATTTGTAGCTAAGGGCGATCGCTCTTGAGAGATTAGATTACTAATTTCTGCTTCAATATCAAAATCTGTGCCTTCCCAAAGCCGTAACTCATTAGCTTGTTTACGATAATTGATAATCCCTTTTCCAGCATGAAATTCATCAATTAAATTAGCAATTTGCTCCTGTTGGTGAATATCATTAGCTTGATCACTCATAGCCAATTTAACTAGTTCTAGACTAGCTTTTAGTTCACCATTACCATCTACTAAATTAAGAATGCCAATAGTCTTTAATAAAGCAGTTTCTGTAGCTGTCAAAGAAGTCATATTGCTAATCAAATCATGGATTTCTAACCACTTGCGTAATTGGGGACGGGCAGCAAACCCAGTTCCCACCGCAGCAATAAAGTAGTCATAGAGTTGATCTAATTTCAAGGTTGGCAGCAAATCTGGGATAATTTCTGTAGTATTAAGATAACTTTGAAAAGAATAGGGTTCGGTACTAGTCAAGAAGGTAAAGAGGGAGCGATCGCTCTGTCCATAGCGAGTACAAAGAACTGGTAAAACCAAAGCTGTGATGGGATGTAGGGGATAAACTGCGGCAATTAATTCTGGAGAAAGATCATCAAAGTCTGTACTTAGCTTGTGATACCAATCGGCAGCTTGTAGTTGAATTAAAGAATCATATTCAGGATTTTCGTTAAGCTCAGTAGCTACAGTTTGTAAAGGGACGATCGCTTGCCCAATTAATTTTGTCATTTGTCGGGGACGATCAACAAAGGCAATATCTTCAAAACGTCCTTGAATTTTTGACCACTCATTTCGTTGGACTGTCGCTAGGCGATCGCCATAGTCAGCAAAAGATTGATGGAGTAAACCAACTAAATAGAATGCTTGGGGCGTTTTCAGTTCTGCCAGTTGTTGCAGTAAATATAAATCCTCTGTACCAGAATGCAAGGCAGAAAACTCTAAATTTTTACCCAATTCATCAATTAGGAGTAGCGCTGGAGTTTGGGCAGTCTTAATCACTTCGACAACTATTTTTAAGATGCGTTGATTATCGACTTTTTCCCCAGTAGCTAATTCTATTTCTAGGTCTACTAACTTTTTGACAATTTCCGGTTGTTTCTTTCCCTTTTGCCAAAAGTTATTAGCTCCCCTCAGTAAAGCTCGAACCACTGTATATCCAAGAGCTTCATGTCCTGCCGTAGCGATCGCTCGCAAAAAGCCTTGTTTGGGTAAATTTTCGATTAAGCTGTGATAGTCTGCTGTACTCAAAACTCCTCGACAGGTATCTAGGGCTTGCTGACGGGTGGGATGAGTTTCTGGGGCAACCAAACTGGTTAAAAAGTGAGCAAAGGCAGATTTCCCTGTGCCATAGATACTAGTGATTGTGTAAGCATTAGTACGATGGAAAAATGTAGAATCAATAATAATGCGTTGTAGAGCATGGTGCGATCGCTCCGTGAGAATATAGCCCTGTAAAGCTTCCGACTGATCAATATCCCGCTCCAAATTAATCGAACGGTTGTAGCGGCGATCAACACTAAAATATTCTGCTAAAACCTGATTTATAAATTTATTAAAGTTATCTAGAAGTGGTTAAATTTGCTTGGTAATAATGCTCAAGGATTCTCTCTTTTAAAAGGTTTGGAGCTTCAGTAAAAGACATTTGCAATAAACTAGTGCTATCAGAGAGCGTAAGGGCATTACACCAACGGGATACTTGTTCAAGGGCATCATACAAAGCACTTTCAGAAAGCTTAAACACTAGCCCCGGACTACCCGGATCAAAAAGCAAACTAAAAATAGAAATAGTGCGCTGCTGTGAGCCAACTGATTCGGCATAATCTAAACAAGCAGCCACAATAATCTCCGCAGGCAGATTTAGTTTTGCCCCGATCCGAAAAGTGAAATGCTCAGAGCTGCCAGCTTGATGGATCACCCCTAACTCCGCAAAAGGACAATCCAGATGATCCTCGTTGAGGCTAGTAGCTGATTTTTGTTTAACATACATCCGTAGCAAACAGGCAACATCTTTCTTAAGGGAAGATTCTGCTACCCGACTGCCTGCATATTTATCCTGAAGGGCATTGTTTAGAACTGTTTGAGTAAAGTCAACTTGTCGAAAAGAGTTGAAGGTGAAATCCCAAGTTGTAGCAGTGCAGGGCGTTTTCAGGAGATGCCAATGGAGCCACCACAGAGTCGCTGGGTCTTCTAGGTAGCGATCGTAACCATCATCACCCAGTAAACTAGTTCCCAACTCAGATGGTGTCGAATCTGACTGGATCAGCTTAAATGCTCCACACCAATAGCGAATTGCTTTTGCCATGTTTTTTCCCACCCCTAACTGGATATGGGCATCCTCCGCCAAGAAAATTTGGGGATTTCTATTTACAGCTTCAAAACCTTTCTTCAGCCAGCCAAACCGGGGATAAAAGGTTTCATGGCGAGCAAAGTAAAGAGTTGTATCTTGCCTTGGAACTATTATCTCTAGTTGAAGTTGTTTAACCATTGTGTGTTTGTCTCTGCCAATATGTTTGGGTTGGAGGCTATTACTAGAGCTTTGTCCCAAATTGTTAAATCAGGCATCATCCATTGTAGTTGTATAAGATTAATCGTGTGAATCTAAATTTATAAATCCAGTCACCATGCTATCCGCCGCCCAGCCAATTTATCTTGATTACCACTCTACAACTCCCTGCGATCGCCGAGTAGCAGCCCTAGTGCTAGACTACATGACGGAGAAATTTGGTAATCCGAGCAGTATTGACCATAGCTATGGAGACGTGGCAGATCTAGCCGTCAAACAGGCTAGTCAACATATAGCAGAACTTGTTCAAGCCAAGCCCAGAGAAGTGATTTTTACTTCAGGAGCAACAGAAAGTATTAATCTGGTTCTCCAAGGTTTACCAGCCCCCTATCCTCAAAAGATTGCCATTACGCCCGTAGAACATAAAGCAGTCCTTGATACCTGTGCTGCCTTGGAACGAAAAGGGTTAGCCGAAATTGTTATTTTACCTGTAGACGATCGAGGGCGATTAGATTTAGAAGTTGTAGAAAAAGCTTGTACTCAAGGACTATCTTTACTTTGCGTCATGGCAGCCAATAATGAAATTGGTAATATTTACCCCATAGAAGCGATCGCCAAAATTGCCCAAAAATATACTATTCCCTTTCTCTGTGATGCCTCCCAAGCAGTAGGGAAAATCCCGATCAATTTTAATGATTGGGGAATTAGCTATTTGGCGATCTCAGGACATAAACTCTATGCTCCTAAAGGCATTGGGGCATTAGTAATCAAAAAGGGTTTACAGCTACAGCCCTTACTCTATGGCGGTGGACAACAACAGAAACTCCGCCCCGGTACGCTTAATGTTCCCAGCATTGTAGGTTTAGGCGAAGCCTGTCGTTTACGGCAACTAGAAATGGCGGCAGATGAAAAATTAATTGCTCAAAAGCGCGATCGCCTGCAAACTTTACTAAAGCTGGGTATCCCTAATTTAGCTATCAATGGAGATATACAAAATCGTCTTGCAGGTAATTTACACATTTCTATCCCGAATATTCCCAATAAGGCTATTATTGCTAGAATTCGCCATCAGTTAGCTATTTCTACAGGATCCGCCTGCACCTCTGGAGTAGAAGCCCCCTCCCACGTTCTTAGAGCGATCGCTCTACCACATAGCCATCAGGAAGGAGCATTAAGGATAGGGATAGGAAAATTCACTACCAACACAGAAATTAACCAAACATCCAGCATCCTTATTCAAGCAATTGAAGGTATTAGAAATTATTTATAAAAAAGAAGTTAAATTCCCAGAAGTTAATCGAACTAACATCAATGGACACTCCCTTGGCAAATATTTTAGTCTTTCAAAGTCCATTTTATCAGGCTCTATTTAACTAAATTGGATTAGTATATAACTTTATTGTTACAGATTAATAGCTTATTAGTGAAGCTCCGTTTAAGTAGTATACAATATTATTTTAAGCTCGTCTTTAGGAGTAATGCAAAAATAAGCTTTCCGGGGATATTGAGTATACAACTTTATTATCAGAATACACCAACCTCCTCTCAGCAATTCAAACTTGGTTACAGGAGAATTAAGAAATCCTTGGTTAGATAGCTTTTAGGATTTAGCTGCTGCGGCGCCAGACATTGATCCGTCGATCGTTCCCCCCACTAATTAATAACTTCCCATCTTTACTAAAAGCCAAGGAATGTACTGCATCAGAATGGCTAGAGAGATTCCCCAAAAAAGCCCCGGTGCTGACTTCCCAAAGTTTGATCGTCTGATCCGTGCTACCACTAGCAAAAAACTGACCATCGGGACTCAGGGCGATCGCCAAAACAGAGCCACTGTGGGCAGCAATATCATGGATTAATTCCCCTGTTTGCAAATTCCAAATTTTCACCGTCTGATCTGCGCTGCCACTCACCAGATACTGATTATCCGGACTAATCCCCAGAGCATTTACCTGTTTTTCGTGACCACTGAGAGTCAACAAGGATTCCTTACAGTTTTCTGGGAAACAGTTCTGTTCTAAGTTCCAAACCTTTATCCCGCCGTTGGTTGCTCCGCTTGCCAGCAACTTCTCATCGGTACTCATGGCTAGAGCCTGCACTGGAGCATTATGCCCTGTTAAGGTTTGTTTGAGTTTTCCTGTGTCCAAATCCCAAATTTTGACAGTCTGGTCGCTGCTTCCTGTCACCAGAGTATTTGTCTTTGCACCAAGCAACACCTTGTACACTGAGCCAAAATGGACTTGGATATTGCGGATAATACTGCCATTCACCAAATCCCAAACCTTGACTACATTCCAGCTACCTCCCACCGCCAAATTACCGCTATTGCTGATGGCAACGTCATAAACCCAGAGAGAATACATGGGCAGTACTTTTTGGGGAGTTTGACACTCTTTATCCTCACAAATCTGGGATAGATCCCACGTTACTGCCTTGGAGTAGTCACTAACGGTAATTAAATTGGTATTGTCTGGGCTGAGAGCTAGGGAGTTGATGGAGTTGCCGACCCCAGAGAAAGTCTGCTCGATCCGAAACTGAGGAGCCGTCATCTGGGGGACAGGAGGACTGGGGAGACTATTTGCGTCCCTAGCTCCGTTCGGTGATTCCGTCGACCCAAGAGGCAGGGGCAGATTAGTTGGGAGGGGGACGGAGCTATTGAGGGGATTATCGACTAAGTTCTGAGACCCCTGAGACTCCTGCTGAGACTGCACCCACTGCCAACCAGCCCAGCCTCCTAGACCCGTCGCGATCGCAATCACCATCCACACTCGATATCGTTGCCAAGATGACCGGAATATCTTGACTAGTTGCAAAGATGGCATATTTTTATCCATGACCCCGAATTTCTTTTATCCTCTATCTTCGATCGAGCCTCAATTCCCTACCTCAAAGGTATCAAAAACCTCCAGAGAATATCCGCAACATGCCGATAGTTTTAGCAATATTAATCAATATTCAATCCTGTCTACCAATGTATTGCTTACTCAAGAATTGTTCAATAGGTATTCATTTTTCTGGAGAGCTTGCGGATCTACCCTCGATCGCGATACCTTTATTAAGAATTGTTAAAAAATAATTAATTATGAAATATTTGCTGAAAGTTGATTGAGTTATTTTAATGAGATGGTTAGAATAAGCAACTATAGTATCCTAACTACGGGCAACTGGGCTGTACTTGTTAATTTAACAAATAAATATGGAAACTTTAGAGTTTATCATTTATGCTGATGGTCGAGTCCGGGAAAAGGTTACGGGGATCATGGGTAACTCCTGTGCAGAGGTGACGGCAGCGATCGAGGCAGAATTAGGAATTGTCCTGGCGACAGAGACAACTTCTGAGTATTTTGCCCAAGATCAAACTGTGGAAGCTTCTCTTTCTGTAACTAGCCAAACAAATTTTAGTAACTGGTAAATATCTTAGTATTAAAAAATTCTGACAAACTAAAACTATGTCGCATTTTAGCCAAATCAAGACTCAACTCCGTAATTTAGGCTCCCTAGAAGCCGCCCTCAATGACTTGGGAATTTCTTATCAAACAGGGAATGCTGTGGTGCAAGGTTATCAGGGACAGACCCACGAGGCTCAGGTGGCGATTGCCCAAGAGAATGGTTATGACATCGGTTTTCGGTGGAATGGTACAGAATATGAATTGGTGGCTGATCTCCAGTACTGGCAGCAGCCATTGACGGTGGATGGATTTTTACGCCAAGTTACCCAACGCTATGCCTATCACACTGTGGTTACAGAAACAACCAAGCAAGGCTTCCAAGTGGCAGAACAACAAAAGCAAGCTGATGGTTCAATCCGGTTAGTTTTACAACGTTGGAGTAACTAAATTAACTAAACCAACTAAATAAAAATAGCTGAAATAAATAAATCACAGGTTAATTCGATGTTAGAACGCTCCGGTTTAGAGCCAGAATTAGGTGGGATATCCCAAGAGGCGATCGACCGGACTGGTTTCGAGCCAGAATTGGGGGGTGACTTGCGCCAGAAGGGAGTCTATGTAGATGAAATTACCTGCATTGGCTGTAAACACTGCGCCCACGTTGCCCCCAATACTTTTTTTATTGAGCAGAACTATGGCAGATCAAGGGTTTATCGGCAGGATGGAGATCCAGAGGAAGTAATTGATGAGGCGATCGATACCTGCCCGGTTAATTGCATCCATTGGTTAGACTACACAGAACTCAAAAAAGTAGAGAAAGAAAGAGAGTACCAAGTTATTCCCATAGTTGGTTTTCCTGTGCAGCAAGCAATGATTAGTAGTCATCAGCAGAAGCGGCGGGCGGAAGGAGGTAGAGAAGGTACAGGGAGGTAGAGAAGGTACAGGAGGTAAGAAGAGTAGGACTTACATAAATTATGCCATTAACCACCATCGGTAGGGGCGCAAGGCTTTGTGTCCTTAATCAATTACGCCCTTAATAGATTGCACCCTTAATAGATATATAGTGTTTGCTTTGTTTTTCTTGTGGGGATTGGTATGATGGGGTTGTGAATATTTAGTTAAACTTTATTAATCATTAATTCCCTAAACTTGTGACTACAACTCCTCTGCCCCCTAACCCTAATGCTGTGAAATCTGAGCAACTCTACAACCAAGCTCAACCTGATGCCCTAGGACGCTACGGTAAATTTGGGGGTAAGTATGTTCCAGAAACTTTGATGCCAGCCCTCAGCGAGTTAGAACAAGCCTTTCACTATCATTCTCAACAACCAGAATTTCAAGCAGAGTTTCAGGGTTTATTAAAAGACTATGTGGGTAGACCCAGCCCTCTATATTTTGCCGATCGCCTCACCACCCACTATGCCAAACCTGATGGTAGTGGAGCGCAAATTTACCTCAAACGAGAAGACCTCAACCACACTGGAGCGCACAAAATTAATAATGCTCTGGGGCAGGTACTTCTGGCAAAACGCATGGGCAAACAGCGAGTTATTGCCGAAACTGGAGCCGGACAGCATGGGGTCGCCACCGCCACAGTCTGCGCCCGGTTTGGTCTAGAGTGCGTGATCTATATGGGCGTTCATGACATGGAGCGGCAATCCCTGAACGTGTTTCGGATGCGTTTGATGGGGGCAGAGGTTCGTCCGGTGGCGGCGGGGACGGGAACCTTGAAAGATGCAACTTCAGAGGCAATTCGAGACTGGGTGACAAATGTGGAAAGCACCCATTATATCCTTGGCTCTGTGGCTGGCCCCCATCCTTATCCGATGATTGTCCGGGATTTGCAAGCAGTGATTGGTAAGGAAACCCGTGAGCAATGCCAAGAAAAGTGGGGAGGATTGCCCGATATTCTGCTGGCTTGTATTGGCGGTGGTTCCAATGCCATGGGTTTGTTCCATGAATTTATGGGCGAGTCAACGGTGCGGATGATCGGCGTGGAAGCGGCGGGAGAAGGTGTGGATACTGGCAAACACGCGGCGACCTTGACCATGGGGCAGGTGGGCGTACTGCACGGAGCCATGAGCTACCTGTTGCAAGATGATGATGGTCAGGTGATCGAACCCCATTCTATTAGTGCGGGGCTAGATTATCCGGGGGTCGGCCCAGAGCATAGCTACCTGAAGGATTCTCAACGGGCGGAATACTACAGCGTGACTGACGAGGAGGCTCTGGCTGGGTTTAAGCGGCTGTCGATGCTAGAGGGAATTATTCCTGCGCTGGAAACTGCCCATGCGATCGCCTACCTAGAAACTCTTTGCCCTCAATTATCTGGTTCTCCCCGGATTGTGATCAATTGTTCTGGACGAGGGGATAAGGATGTGCAAACTGTGGCAAAGTTTTTGATTTAAGGAATTGAGGTATTGAGACTAACATTGTTCCCCAGAGCTATGCTCTTACTGTTGACTGCACCGACCCTGATCGCCGCAGTACCTAGATCGTTAGAGTATAAACGTACAGAATCTAAACTTATAGAGTCTAGATGGATAGAATCTAAGGTGTTAGAACTTAGACAAATAAAATCCCCGCCAATAGAGCTAAAACAGGCAGAAACTGTTATTCCCCCTTTTGGAACTCTGCCTGTCACTCCGCCTCGCCCTTTACCCCAAGGAGGTTGGGTTAGTTCGATCGATCGTTCTCCTAGTAGCCCCGGCAACAACCCTGTCTATAACTACCGAAATATTAGAGATAGTAAGCTAGAAATAATTTCTGCCCCAACTTTGGAAAGATTGGTGTACCAGCAGGTAAATCAATTTCGACGATCACGAAATCTGCCTCTCCTCGCTCTGGATGAACGGATTAGTCAGCAGGCAAGATTGCACTCCCAAAGAATGGCAAATGGCAGTGTACCTTTTAGTCATGAGGGTTTTGAGCAACGGGGACGATCGATCGATCAAGTTATGACAAATCAAGGCATCTCGGAAAATGTTGCCTACAATCAAGGTTATGCTGATCCCATAGCGGAAGCCCTTCAAGGTTGGATTGCTAGTGAGGGGCATCGGCGAAATTTGGAGGGACAGTTTGACCTGACAGGTATTGGGGTTGCCCAGAATAGTCGGGGGCAGTTTTTCTTTACCCAGATTTTTGTGCGAAGATAGTGCAAAGATAATTTAAGTCCAAATTCGACCACTGGGAGTAAATTAAAAATGGTTCAATTACTCACTAAAACTTATTCCTTTGAAGAGTATCTAGCTTATGACGACGGCACTGATCATAAATATGAATTAGTTAATGGACAATTGCAACTTATGCCTACGGCTAGTGGTCTTCATGCCTTGATCTTACATTTTATCTTTACGATTTTAGAACAAGAAATTGGCAAACTCAAACAACAGTGGAAAGTGATGCCCGGGACAGTAGGTGTAAGAACTGATTATAGGAAATCAAGGATTCCTGATTTGGTGATTTTGTCAGAAAGTCAATGTCAAGAACTCCGAACAATGTCCAGTGCTGTTTTAGAATCTCCGCCCCTTTTAGTGATAGAAATTGTAAGTCCGAGTAATTCTGATGATGACTATCGCTATAAGCGTTCTGAATATGCTGTTAGAGAAATTCCTGAATATTGGATTGTTGACCCAGAAATAGAAAAAATCTCAGTTTTGCTATTAGTTTCTGGTTTTTATGAAGTTACAGAATTTACAGGTGAACAGGAAATAAAATCTTTGCTTTTTCCCGAATTAAAGTTAACAGTTAAACAAGTTTTTGCATAGTTAATCAAAGCAATAAATGAGGAGCTAAAGTTTATGAAAGCATCGGTCGATCGCAGTACTAGAATATTATACGATCAAGACTATCAACTCTGGCTAGAGGAAACCCTAAAACAACTCCGCTCTCAAGAGTTTGACCAAGTTGACTGGGGAAATTTATTGGATGAATTAGAAAGCATGGGGAAAAACAATAGAAGAGCCGTTAAAAGTCTCTTAACTCGACTTTGGGAACATCTACTCAAACTGAGTTACTGGGAATCAGAAAGAGAATATAATAGGAATAAATGGAAATCAGAAATTACTACTTTTCGTCAACAGATTCGAGATGAGTTATCTGATAGCCCTAGCCTAAAGCCCTACCTAGCCGAGATTTTTTTAGATACTTATCTGGATGCTAGAAAAACTATTGGGCATTTGATAGGTAAACCTATAGATTTCTTCCCAGACCAACCTCTATTATCCTTAAAAAATATTCTAAATGAGGATTTTCTGCCATGATTGCCTCTACCATCCCCCAAGGATTTCAAGATTAAAATTGGTGTGATCGATCGCATTCCTGTTAATCTAGGAACACTACGTTCTTGATCAATACCCAAGTAATTTAGTGATACGTTAATTTTTAATAATCAGTTTAATAAATGAGTAATGAAAATTTTTTGGTTTGCGATCGAGATTTGAGTGATGTTGCTTTAGAGCGTTATTTAGCAGCTCCGGCGCTGGCGATCGACACGGAAACCATGGGTTTATTACCCCAGCGCGATCGACTTTGTTTAGTACAAATCTGTGATCCAACGGGTTATGTGACCGTAATTCGGATTGCTAGAAAACAAACGGAAGCACCAAAACTCAAACAACTTTTAGAAAAGACTGATATTACGAAAGTATTTCATTTTGCCCGCTTCGATGTGGCTCAATTCTCCTATCATTTGGATATTGCAGTACAGCCAATTTTTTGTACTAAGATTGCGAGTAAATTAGCCAGAACCTACACGAATAAACATGGCTTAAAAGAACTAGTTCAAGAATTAGAAAAAGTGGAATTAGATAAAACTTCCCAAAGTTCTGATTGGGGAAATGCCGATCAGCTTTCTGATGCTCAATTAAGTTATGCAGCTAATGATGTACGTTACTTGCTTCCGGCTCGATCGAAGCTAATCATGATGCTGCAACGGGAAGAACGTTGGGATTTAGCCCAAAAATGTTTCCAAACAATCCCGGTAATTGTGGAGTTAGACCTAATGCAGTATCAAGGTATTTTTGAACACTAATAATTCAAGTTGCCAATTACCTTAATTAAGTTATTAAATATTTCCCGGTTTTAACCAACTGAATAGATCACCAACAGTTAATTTTAAGTCGGGGACAAAATCAGGGATGGGTAACAGTTGATCGAATTCTTGAAAAAACTCTGGTTGTTGACCATTGGGATAAACCAAAATAGATTTAATCTTTGGATCAATTAACCAGCCCATCTGACAGCTAGATTGGAGACAATGCAAGATATTTGCAGTTACTCTAGATTGATTTTGGTCTGGGGATAAAATTTCTATGACCCAATCTGGAGCAGTGTTAAACCGATCAGCAATATCTCCCTCCTGATCTAGAGGGATGTGATCCCAACTAAAAATGGCAATATCTGGGACGATCGACCTTTTGCCAAAGGTACAGCGCAATTCTGGCAAGGCAAGGGCTATTTTTTGTTTGGCTGCTACTGCATTAATTGCCGTAACCAATTGTCCCTGTAGCTGGCTATGTTTTCCTTGGGGCATGGGCTTTTGATAGCTCCGACCGTTGATATATTCAGTGGCGGGCTTAGTTTCCGGGAGTTGCAGAAACTCAGCGATCGATAACTTTTTCTCTAGAGATTGGATCATTTCTAACTTCGCCAGAATTCTAAGTGGGAATGCTTAATTATAACAACAGTGAAACTGATGATCGTTTGAATTGTAGTATCTGAACCCTTTAGATTAGACTTGAGGTAAATATCAATAGCACGGAATAAAGATAATGCAAAGCACTGCAAGCCTAGAACAAATCATCTTGACCAATCTCCGAGAGCTACCACTGGAAAAGCAGCAAGAAGTTCTAGAATTTACTAAAGCTCTAAGGCAAGGATCTATTCAAGAAACGACAAAATCCCAATTATCTCTTAGGGAAATTGCGAAAATGCCCTTAGCAGAGCGTCATCATTACCTGGCAAATATTATTCCTAAAATTGCTGATGATTTTCTAAGCGATCCAGAACTTACTGAGTTTTCTATATTGGATACTGAAGATTGGGATATGAAATATGATTGACCCCAAACGTGGCGAAATTTGGTTGGTTGATCTTAATCCGACAATAGGACAAGAGCTTCAGAAAACTCGACCTGTAGTAGTTATTAATGCTGAAATATTTAATCCCATTCCTCTCAGGATTATTATTCCAATTACAAGCTGGCAAGAAAAATTTAGCGATCGTCCATTTATGATAAAAATCAAAGCTAACTCAGAAAATCAACTTGATCGTGATTCTGCGGGAAATGTCTTACAAGTTCGCAGTATTTCGATAGAACGATTTGTGAGAAAATTAGGTCAAGTTTCGTCCAAAAACCTAGAAGAATTATTGTTTAGTCTAGTTATTTGTGTTGATTATGAACAAAGCTAACAATACATACTAAATTGTTATCACTGAGGCAAAATGTGTCTTCTAGAACTTTAGAGCAATGCTTACATTTTATAAGGATTAAACTATGCCTACGGGTAATGAACCATCGGAGTTGATTAAGCAACGTCTTGTCTATCAGGGGCGGAAATTTGGGTTTCAGGTCGATCGATTGCGGTTGCCCAACGGTGTGGAAGGAGATTGGGAATGGATTCAGCATCCGGGGGGAGCTTTAGCTGTACCTGTAACTCCCGAAGGCAAATTAGTTTTAGTCCGGCAATACCGCTTTGCCACGCAAGGAAGATTGCTAGAGTTTCCGGCAGGAACAGTGGAACCGGGAGAGGATCCGGCAGAAACAATTCGGCGGGAGATAGAAGAAGAAACGGGGTATCGATCGCCCACATGGCGGAAGTTGGGGGAATTTTTCTTAGCTCCCGGCTACTCCGATGAAATTATTTATGCTTTTTTGGCAGAGGATTTGGAATTATTGGCAACACCGCCAGCGCAAGATGAAGATGAAGATATTGAGGTGGTATTGATGACCCCAAGGGAACTAGAAGCTGCTATTCTGTCAGGGGAGCAGGTAGATGCGAAATCGATCGCCAGCTTTTTCCTTGCCCGTCCATTTCTTTAGTTTTTCTAGTTTCTCTAGATTTTTGCCAATTTCTAAGTTTATGAGTGAGATTAAATTACTAGTTCTCGATATTGATGGGACGATCGCCGGAGAGTCTAACCAAGTCCGCCCCGGAGTTCTCGCAGCCATCAAAGCAGTCCAAGCGAAGGGAATTCCGGTCACGATCGCCACTGGTCGGATGTATCAATCAGCAGCACGTTTTTATCAAGATATTGGTGGTAATCTGCCCTTAATTGCCTACCAAGGAGCTTGGATCCAAGACCCCGCTACCAATGAACTCCATCGCCATCGACCAGTACCGATTCCCCTCGCTAGTGAACTACTAGATTATTTGGAGCAAGGAGATCTGAGATCACGGGTTTCCATCCACTTCTACATCAATGATCAGCTTTATGTCCGGCAAATAGTGGGAGATACTCAGGAGTATGCAAGGCGATCGAACATTCCTGCCAACCCCGTGGGAGACCTGCGAAAATTGCTAGACCAAGCACCCACCAAAATTCTGGCTCTGAGTGAAGATACCCAGTTGCTTGATGAGTTACTCTTGAAAGTCCGGCAATTGTACCGTCCTGATGAACTGTATTTAACTAAATCTGTGGCAACTTTTTTTGAAATGGCTCATCCTTTGGTGAATAAAGGGATTGCGGTGGATTATCTGGTAAGGGAAGTTATGGGGATTCGGGCTGAAGAGGTGATGGCGATCGGTGATAATTTTAACGATCTAGAAATGATTGAGTATGCCGGAATTGGAGTAGCTATGGGGGAGGCTCCGGCAGCGGTCAAGGCTGTGGCTCAGTGGGTGGCTCCCGGTGTGGAAGAAGATGGGGTGGTGGCGGCGATCGAGGAGTTTATTTTGAAGTAATCCTCAAGTAATTTTGAAGTGACTTTAAATCTAAAATAAATCTAAAATCTTAAATATCAAACAAATATCAAATAAATATCAGATCAAGTTTTAGGCAAAGAAATTTTTATGTACATTGTGCAGATTGCTTCGGAGTGCGCCCCGGTGATTAAGGCTGGTGGTTTGGGGGATGTGGTTTATGGGCTGAGTAGAGAATTAGAAAACCAAGGGCATACGGTGGAGCTGATTCTGCCCATGTACGACTGTATGCGCTACGACCAAATCTGGGGGCTACACGATGCTTATAAAGAACTATCCGTGCCTTGGAATGGGGGTGCAATCCATTGTTCTGTGTTTTGTGGTTGGGTGCATGGGCGGCTGTGTTTCTTTATTCAACCCCACTCGATCGAGAATTTCTTCGATCGGGGTTACTACTACGGGGGTAATGATGACAATTTGCGATTTGCTTTTTTTAGTAAGGCGGCTCTAGAGTTCTTGTTGCAATCAAATAAGCGCCCAGATGTAATCCACTGCCACGACTGGCAAACAGGCTTGATCCCGGTGATGCTCTACGAAATGTATAAATTTTACGGCATGGCGAACCAGCGAGTTTGTTACACCATCCACAATTTCAAGCATCAGGGGATCGGTGGCATGGAAGTATTGCGGGGAACTGGCTTAAATAATGAGGGCTACTACTACGGTTACGATCGCCTCCGGGATAATTTTAATCCTTTTGCCATCAACTTCATGAAGGGGGGAATTGTCTACTCAAATTTTGTGACTACGGTGTCGCCTCACCATGCTTGGGAAGCCAGATTTACAGGGATTAGTTATGGTTTGGGGCATACTCTGGAACTTCATCAAGACAAGTTTGGAGGGATTCTCAATGGCATAGATTTTGATGTGTGGAATCCAGAGAGCGATCGATTCATTCCCCACCCCTACACTGCTACTACTTTTGCTGAGAAAATAAAAAACAAAAAAGCTCTCCGGGAACGTCTCTGGCTACGACAAGAAGATAAGCCCCTAGTTTGTTATATCGGCAGACTGGATGATCAAAAGGGAGTCCATCTAGTCCACCATGCCCTCTATCACACCTTGGCCCGGGGCGGGCAGTTTGTCCTCTTGGGTTCAGCAACAGAATCGGGGATCAATGATTGGTTCTGGCGAGAGAAAATTAATACTAATAATAATCCTGATGCCCATCTGGAACTAGGTTTCAATGAGGAGTTGTCCCACCTGATCTACGCCGGGGCAGATATTATTGTGGTGCCTAGTAATTATGAACCCTGTGGACTCACGCAGGTCATCGGGCTGCGCTACGGCACTGTGCCTGTGGTGCGGGGTGTGGGAGGCTTGCTAAATACGATTTTTGATTATGACTATGATCCAAATCATCCACCGGAGAAGCGGAATGGGTTTATGTTCTTTGAGCCAGACCAACAGGGTTTAAATTCGGCTCTCGATCGCGCGATCGACCTCTACGCCAAAAATCCTCCTTTATTCCAACAGCTTGCTCTTCAGGGAATGAACTACGACAATTCATGGAAAGATCCGGCTCAAAAATATATTGATATCTACGATTTCATCCGCCATCGTTAGGTTGTTTTTAATCATGAAAGCAATGGAAACTACTGTTATTCTCACCGAAGCCGAACACCAACTGTCATTAATCCCAGAAATAACAACACTGGAGTGAGCCAGTCTCCCCAGCGTCCGTACCATGTTTGGGTCTGGCGGCGATAAACCGTGTGGGCGTGGGTTTCATAGGTATTAATCCCAGAAATCCAGAGGGTATTACCGCGGGGATCAACAATCCCAGAGTAGCCCGTATTCGTAGCTCGCACTGCCCAGCGATCGACCTCCACCGCCCGCAGCACATCCTGAGCATGGTGTTGAGCAGGCATACTCAGCCCGTAATGGGAATTATTAGAAGCCGTAATAATAAACTCGCCTCCGGCCGCCGCTTGGCGTTGAAAGTGTTGGCTAAAGGCAGATTCATAACAAATACCCACGATCGCCCGCCCTAGGGGAGTATCAAAAATTTGTGTCCCCGACCCAGCTTGGAGCTTTGCATCTAGGGGAGAAAGACGACTGATAAACTGCCCAATAAATTGCTCAAAAGGAATGTATTCACCGAGGGGAACCAGCTTCACTTTGTTGTATTGACTAAAAATTTCTCCCTGTCCCGTAATGGTAAACAGGCTATTAGTTAAACGATTACCCTCTCGCCCAAAACCCCCAACCCAAGCCATGACCCCCTTAGCAAGGATCGCTCGATAGAAAGAACTCTGGTTTTCTACTTGGTCGCTCCACAAAAAAGGCAGGGCGGTTTCTGGGGTGAGGACGGCGGCAACTCCTTGGTCTGCAAGCTCTTCATAACCGGAAGTATAACCCTCGATCGCTTTTCGCCAACCTTCGGGGTAAAGTTTAATGGAGTTGGGAATATTGCCTTGGATAATGCCGATGTTCATGGCTTGCTCTGGGGAATCCTCGATCGGCTGTCCATACATCACTCCACCAATAACATGCAGGGCAATCAGTAACCCCATTCCCCCAACTAGGAATTTTTGCCCTTGAGTTTTATTGAAAGATTGATCGGGATTTGTCCAACTCAGCCAACCCGCCGCCAATAGACCATTGATAGAGACGATCGCCGCCGTAATTGTATTTGGCCCAGAGATTTTTCCTAGTTGCAAAATTGCTAAGTTTACCGGGCTTTGGGTATAGGAAAGAGAAGTCCACCAAATATCCCCAAAGCTAAATAAACCTTCTAACAAGCACCATAAAGCCGTCCCGATCAGAATTTTTCTGAGGAGTTTCCCTGAGGATAAATTGGGCAAATTAGGCAAGAGGAATTTTTCGATCCCTGCCATTATTAATATCCATAGTCCCAAAAACAAGGCTCCAGTCAGGCTCAGAAGCACCCAACAGACGGCGGCGATCGCCAGACTTGCCAACCACGGTACGCCCATCCATGTCATGGGATGAATTCCTGTAATCCAAGAAATTGCTAACCCATGATAACCAATACCCCAGAGGCAGCCATAAAAAATATTTTTTTTAATTGGGTGTTTAGCCAAAAACTCTGGCTGTGAAAATCCTGATTGCGAAAATTCTAGGGAATTGCTGCTAGCCGTACTCCTGCTGGGTAAAAATTTCAGCATCTTTGGCAGATCAGCCCCCAACACCACCAACCACAGGGGAATCATGCCGATCCATCCTAGATACCAAGCTCCCACGGTCGCCGGAGTACAACCCATAGCCACACCACCCAACAGCACAAAAAACGCTGGGTAAAGTCTCTCGATCGACTGCTGGGTTATTTTCATAGCCAATATTGGGGATAAAAATTTTTAGATGGGTTCAAAATCATCATCGTCTTGATCCTTACCCCGGATGCGGCGGGCTTGCATAGCTTTTTCTAATTTTTCGAGCAGTCCCGGAGCCTGTTCCTGTAATTGCAACAATAACCGCTCTCCTTCTTCAATATCACCGGGGTCTTCCCCAGTTTCCATCACTGCCTTTAACCGGGGCATGGCAATCTCATCCACAATTTGAATTAAGCCCCGCAAGCAACGATTAAACTGTTTTTCCGTCAGCAGCGCATCTTCGAGGGGAAACTCAATGATTGCCCGAATCTCGCCATCCGTAGGATCGTATTCCCATTGCAACATCTTAGTTTCCCAAGAAATACTCAGCATGGTTTCCAGAATGGCTTCCTTGTAGGGATGGTTCAGAATATCTGAAAGGACTTGGGGGGCAAACAGCTTAAAAAATTCGCCATCTTCGTCTAGCTGAATGACAATGAGGAAATTTTCGATATGGTCAGTTTGGACTCCCGTGATAATGCGATCGGACTCCTCTTCTAACCGATATTTCCACTCTTGTTTATCTAAATATTGAGCAATTTGGGCTAATGTCGTTGCCATAGGGATCTTGTCCTTTTTTTTATCCAGCTTTACCCCTGAGTTGTGCTGATCTCGCTGATCTATTTTAAGGCGAATTAGGCTATTATATTAAATGTACAAAATTGAATGTACGAAATGTAGTTGAGCGGAACTGGCGGAATTGGTAGACGCGCAAGATTCAGGTTCTTGTGTCCGCAAGGACTTCGGGGTTCAAGTCCCCGGTTCCGCATTAATAATCAATAATCATTAAAAAAATCCTAATCCCAAATTCTAGTCCAAAACCTTTAGTGCTGATCTCCAGTCGTAGTAATTCTTTAGTGAAAAGTTTCCGCCAACTCCACACCCCCAAGGGCAGACGAGAGGCGGGCTTATTTTTGCTAGAGGGAACCCATCTCCTGATGGAAGCCGTAGGTACAAATTATCCCCTAGAAACCCTGTGTGCGACTCCCCAGTGGTGGGAACGTCATGAAGAATTGGGGGAACAGGCGAGTAATCTGGCGACTAGGGTAGAAATGGTGACGATCGAAGTGTTGCAGGCGATGGCGACGACGGTGCAGCCGGATGGGGTGGTGGCGACGGCTCCCAGTCGAGAAGAGTTGAGTCGGCAAAGTTTAAGCAGATTATTACAGCCAGAAGAATTATCTTCAGAAGTTTTACAGCCAGCAGAATTACCAGAAGAATTTCGATCGCCCCCATCCCCAGAAGTATCAACAGCTAACTTTTTAGGGATTGCTGGGGAAACTCTCCAAGATCCTGGTAATGTCGGCACGATGATCCGCACGGCAGTAGCAACGGGGGTACAGGGTTTATGGTTGAGTCGAGATAGTGTAGATGGGGAAAATCCCAAAGTCTTAAGGGCTTCGGCGGGGCAGTGGTTTCGGTTGCCCATGGTCAGCACTCCAGATTTAGCAGAGGTGGTGCGATCGCTCCAAGCCCAAGGCATCCAAGTTGTAGCCACCAATCCCAGAGCCGATTTAACTTACTGGCAAGTAGATTTCACTTCCCCTACTTTGATTCTCTTGGGTAATGAAGGGGCGGGTTTATCGGCGGATTTACTAGCTCTGGCCGATCGACAAGTCCAAATTCCCCTTTTGGGTGGGGTAGAATCCCTGAATGTTGCCATCTCCAGCGCCGTAATGCTCTACGAAGCCCAACGCCAACGCCAGCAATTTTAATTTTCTCGTTAGCTCGATCGTATCCCATGTATGACAACACCTGTAAATTTTTAGCTGAAACCTTCCCCACTGATTTTGCCAGTTGGATCTTAGGAGAACCAATACCTCTCACCAAACTTGAGCCATCAGAACTTTCTGTTGAACCGATCCGGG
Organism: Microcoleus sp. GA_180221_E-2-1-MAG-45_12; assembly: GCA_020692245.1. Classification (GTDB taxonomy): domain Bacteria; phylum Cyanobacteriota; class Cyanobacteriia; order Cyanobacteriales; family JAAUUE01; genus JAAUUE01. The sequence goes on along the minus strand of JAIMKT010000032.1, from coordinate 16,628 downwards.
CTGACTCCCTCATATTCTTAGAATCGGCAGAGGTGATCCTGCATTTAGAATTTCAAACCAGCACCGATGAAAGTATGGCATTTCGGATGCTAGATTATTGGATAAGGCTATACCGTAGATTTCCCACCAAAAGAATTCATCAAACTGTTATTTATCTCAGACCTACCAATTCACCCCTAGCCTATCAAACCAGTTTTGCCTCAGAGCAAACTACCCATCAATTCAACATCATCAGACTCTGGGAACAGCCCGTCGAGATATTTCAGCAATATCAGGGACTATTACCCTTTACTGTCCTCTCGCAAACCAACAACCCAGAAGAGGCTCTCAGACAAGTGGCTCAACAGATTAAAACTATTACAGATAAACGCATCCAAGGTAATATCACAACTGCTACCTACATCATTTCTGGGTTAGTATTAAATAAAGAAATAATCCAAAGACTTCTGAGGAGAGAAATCATGAAAGAATCTGTAACTTATCAAGAAATCCTGCTAGAAGGTAAGGCTGAAGGCAAGGCTGAGGGTAAAATTGAAGGCAAGGCTGAGGGTAAGATTGAAGCAGCTAATCAAATTGCCCTAAACATGCTTCGTTCTGGTATCTCACCAGATTTAATTGCCCAATTTACGGGGCTTTCTCTAGAGCAAATTCAAAAATTACAATAATTTTATAAATTGATTTTATCAATACGTTCTCGCCACTCTTGCCAGAATGCTTGCCATCCCTTTCGATCGAACTCATCATCAATATATATCTTAGGAGTACAAGAAGCATATAAGCCCTCAACTTGGCGAACGAAAGCTAACACTGCTTGTCTCCACTCAGTTTCTGTAACCTGCTCTACTTTATCTTCTGCTTCAAGATGAACTTTTCCTGCAACATGGCGCACAGCAATGTCGATACCTTGAGAACAGCCGCTACACAACAATACTTTAAACTCTTTGTTATCTTCGATAGGCCATGCATTGAAGGCACAACAGGGAAATAGAAAGCTTCCTTCAGCTACTGAGTTTTCAAGAGTGTGGTCAAAGGATAAAGTCCGCAAAAGATACAATCCTGTAGCACTAACAGTCCAATTACCATCTTCCGGCTCGACAAACGTAGTTTCATTCACTCGAAAGACTACCGTTCCGTGGGCGCATTGATCCCATATTACATCTTCTTCTCCCGTGACCCAGCCAAGGTCTTGGACTATGATTTCAATCATGTGGGTATAACGTTTCTCATTACTTAATAGAAGGCTATGAGATCAACGATAATTATTAGGGTTTTCTATAACTAATCCCTCGGCTGATGCCGCCTCATTTAAAGCATTATCTGCTGAAACAAAAATAACCACAGGCAAATTATGCAGAATACATAAACTATTTATCTCACGCCCTGAAGCAAGTTGAACAGCATCATAACCTCGTAAAGCGTAGATTTCAGCCATAGTCATTGCTGAACTAATTATAGTTTCTGTAATTTCAATAACTTGATACTCAGATTGTATGTCTTCTTTAAACTGATTACGAATAGCGATCGAATCTCTACTACTAATACTGCCACTTTTTGCTCTCCTTGTAATCGCAGAAATGATTTCTACACCTGTAATAGCAGTTATGAAAAACTGGTTGCCTAGAGTTGGTTCAAAAAGAGAATAAAGCCAATTAGAGCCAATTTCATTAATGTAGCGTTTAGCGATCGCACTACTATCTAAAAAATAGATAGACATTTAACCTCTTTCCTCAATAATTGTTGTTGATATAGGCTTACCTTGCACCTCAATTAAAGATCGATTAACAGGATGTTTAATTTGTTGCGGTGTAGATGTTGGTTTTAGATGGCGAACTAATCCAGAACTTAATAAAGAATCATAGAACTTTGTTAGTTTATCAACTTCCTTTACTGCCTGAAGGCGAATTTGAACTGCTTGGCTTAGTTCTTGGAGTTCCTTTGGCTCAAGGGTTTCAAGTTGACTAAGGAGCTTGACAAGAGTTGATTGTGTCATGGGGGGTAAAATCCATAAATCTTAAATAATCACTATCTTAGCAAGATTACTAGTAGGTGACGGCATCGGAGATGTAGTCCGGGGGTTCTACGTGGATGAGAATGCGGGCGGGGGGAAAACGTTCCTCTAGTTTTTGTTCTACGGCTTCCGTGATGGCATGGGCTGTGGAGACATCTTGGGTATTTACGATTAAATGCATTTCAATAAATATCTGCCGCCCCACTATGCCACGGGAAGAGATGCTGTGACAATTGATCACTCCCGGAACTTCGAGGGTGAGTTTTTGGATAACTTCAGGGTCGATCGCCATCTCATCCACTAGCCACGGGAGATTATCTTGCAACACCGACCAGCCACTGCGAAACACTAAGATCGCCACCGGAAAAGACAGCAGCACATCTAACCAGCGCAGGAGCGGAAAATTGATTTGATTGCCCCACCAAGCCCCTACTAATCCCGCAATCACAGTAATCGTTACCCAGACATCACTCATGGTGTGTTGAGCATCCGCCACTAGGATCGCACTGCCCACCCGCACCCCTTCCCGCCGCTCGTAGAAAGTCACAAAGATATTAATTCCCAACACAATTAGCAAAATCCACAACTCTGTTGCCCCGATCGACAGAGGAGTTAACCCCTTTTGCAAACCCTCAATCACCCGAACTACTGCTCCTTGGAGAATTTCAAAACAGGCAATTCCTAGACAAGCGGCAATCCCCAAAGCCACCACCGCCTCAAATTTTTGGTGTCCGTAGGGATGGTCTCGATCGGGATAGGGAGAAGCAAATTTAATGGCTAACAAACCTAAAACATTATTTAAGCTATCAGTAACACTATGTAACGCATCGGCAAACAAACTTAAGGAGCCAGTCAAGAAACCAACTGTAATCTTAATTCCCATCACTACTAAATTTAGGAGGAGGGTAATAAATAAAACTCGGCGGACAGTCGATCGATTATCGGAGATCATAAAACTTAACTCTTTTATTTAATATTTTTTATATCTACTGAATATCTGTTGACTATCTACTACTTAATTCCTAATTATTTGTAGTAGTACTTTCTAGTGTAGTTGAAGAAATTTAAAAACAATAATAGAATCCTTACATTACAGGACTTATAGCTGTATTCATCTACAATTGTCTTCATTGATTTTTGCTGGTTATTGCAAATCTTTGGCAATTCTTTTGGCTATTAATTACTCTGAAGAGAAATTTATTTAATGCTTGATTGAGTGCTAAGGTAAGATTTATTTAGACATGATGCCGATATTTTGTAAATATTTTTTCGAGAAGTGTCAAAATCTTTTAGCATTAACAATAGGTTTTTACCTAGAGCTTTCCTAGTTAAAGTTTTATATTAAGTTAAATTAAGATTGAATGTTCTATGTCTGTAATTCCCCCGCAAAGATCCGAACTCAGAATTAACCTCAATGAAGGCTCCGTGTCCTGTGGATTTGATCCCCAAGCTGCCCAAGAGTTGCAAAAACAAATATCCCGACTGATGCAAGATATCAAAGCTGTGGCTCAGGCAGGAAGCGGTAAACGCCAAGCCTACAAACCCATGGAGTATCAATATACGGGAGAGGTTTTTCTAGAAATTTTCTGTAACCCAAATATTTACGCCACTCCCTTTGCCGCGAAGGTATTGATTACCCTCCGGGACGATCGCATCCGTCTCACCACAGAAACCCAACTCACAACCCTTGTGGAAGATATTAATAGTTATTTGGAAAGTTATTAAGGAATTAGGAGGTACAGGGAGGTAAGGGGAGGTACAGGGAGTTATCAGAAAACCTGATTAATCAGTTGTTTGTGCTGGGCGGAGTTGAAGTAGGAATATTTACGGCTTGCGGCTCAATTGTTTGGTTATTATTTAGGTATCTTTAGGGATGGGGATAATTTAATTTCCCTCGATCGCTACAATTTCGACATCAGTAAGAAACACTAGATCTATGGCAAAACCGACAATTTTGGTGACAGGCGGGGCGGGTTATATTGGCTCCCATGCAGTATTAGCCTTATCACAGGCGGGCTACCCGGTAGTTGTTCTCGATAATCTGGACTACGGGCATAAGGAATTAATTGCCTCGATTCCCAACGTGGAAGTTATTATCGGCGACACGATCGATCGCTCCCTGTTGGATATTCTCTTCAATAACCACCAAATTGCCGCAGTGATGCACTTTTCTGCCTATGCCTACGTGGGGGAATCCGTCACCGCCCCAGCGAAGTATTACCGGAATAATGTAGTGGGAACCTTGAGCCTCTTGGAAGCAATGGTAGCGGCAGGCATAGATAAATTCGTCTTTTCTTCCACCTGCGCCACCTACGGCAATCCCCAAGCCATCCCCATTACGGAGGATCATCCCCAAGCTCCCATCAATCCCTACGGGGCAACGAAGCTAATGGTGGAACGCATATTACAAGATTTTGAGGTCTATGGGTTAAATTCCGTTTGTTTTCGGTACTTCAATGCGGCGGGGGCAAATCCTGAAGGCTGGCTAGGGGAAGACCATACCCCAGAAACCCACTTAATTCCCCTGACTTTGTTTGCAGCCATGGGGAAAATTCCCGCCATTTCTGTGTTTGGTACAGATTATGATACCCCTGATGGCACTTGTATTCGAGACTATATCCATGTTCAAGACCTCGCCTCTGCCCATATTTTGGGTTTGGAATACCTCTTGGCTGGGGGAAAGAGCGATCGATTCAACCTCGGCAATGGCAATGGGTTTTCAGTCCGACAGGTAATTGATACAGCCCGGCAGGTGACAGGAAAAGAAATTAAGGTAATTGAGGGCGATCGTCGCCCCGGAGATCCGGCAGTTTTGGTCGGCAGTGCGGCAAAAGCTAAGAAAGTTCTCAAGTGGAATCCGCAATTTGCTGACTTGAGTAAAATTATTACTGATGCATGGCACTGGCATCAAAAACGCCACGGTTAAAAAGGAGTAAGAGAAGCCCTTGGATTATTCAGAACGTTTAGAACGCTTAGAACGCTTGGAGACGATCGTCGAGCAGACGGCTCTTGCTGTATTGGCAACTACGGAAGTGGTAGAGCGCATGGGGGAGCGGATTGATTTTCTTAGTATCCAAGTCCAGCAACAGGGGCAGCAGTTTCAACAACAGGGCTATCAAGTCTACGCCATCACCGATGCAGTGCAAACTCTCATAGAAAATCAAGCGGATTCCTCTAGGCAGCTCAACGAGTTAATGATTACTCTCTCCCACTTAGCCAAAGCCCTAGAACATCAACGCCGTTAGTTTCCAGTAGTTTTCAGTTGAGCCTTGATCTAGCAAATCAAGTGTACTAGTTAATTTTGTATAGATTGTGTCTGGATTAAGTATTTGGCCGATCGATAGAATAGAAATCAATTATTTGTAGAACTCAGATAAAACACAAAATTAACTGGAAGCATTAACCCATGACCAGTTTACATCCCCAAATACCGGAACTAAAGGATAATTCCCCCTCCTATTTGTATGACACTGATTATGTAGGATGGCTGGATAGCAACGTAGAAAAGTTGCGTAGTCACAACTATGCTCAGGTTGATTGGGAAAATCTCATAGCAGAAATTGCTGATATGGCAAAAAGCGAACGGCGCAGCCTCAAAAGTAACCTGATTATTCTTTTAATTCATCTCCTCAAATGGCAATTTCAATCTGATAAAAAGACTGGTAGTTGGGAGCGGAGCCTTATTGAACATTGTCGCCGGATCAAGGAATCGTTAAAAGATTCTCCTAGCCTCAAGCCTTTTTTGGTAGAGATATTTCCAGAATGCTATGCCGATGCACTGCTGCAAACAAAAGCCGAAACCGGGCTACCTTTGGCAAGTTTTCCTGCTCAAAGTCCCTATGACCTATTCCAAATCCTAGACGGGGATTTTTTGCCTTAAATTTTGCCTTAAGTACTCAACCCCAATCCTTAATTCCCATACTCAGCCCTAACAACTCAGCTACTTTGAATAAACCCACCTCAGATCTATCAGATTTAGCTCCTGATTCAACTTCTAGCCCTCTCACTGATCTAGCTACTCCTCTCAATTCCGACAGAACTGGAGCCATCTACGCTCTTTTAGCTTATTCCGCTTGGGGCTTATTTCCGATCTATTGGAAATTCTTTGGACAGATATCTCCAGTGGAAGTTCTCAGCCATCGAATTTTGTGGTCAATGGTGCTGCTGACAGTGATTTTGATCCTGCAACAACGGGGGGCAGAGTTTCGGGAATTGGTTCGATCGCCCAAAGCCCTCGGAGCCTTATTCCTCACGACTACTTTACTAACTTGCAACTGGGGACTCTACATCTATGGCATCAATAGCGATCGAGTCTTGGAAACCAGTCTGGGCTATTTTATTAATCCCCTAGTCAATGTCCTGCTGGGATTTATCTTTCTCAAAGAACGATTACACCTAGGGCAGAAAATAGCCGTGTTCCTTGCCACCGTGGGCGTGATGAGCTTTATTGGCAACTTCGGTCAAGTTCCTTGGATTGCCCTAGCATTAGGATTTTCCTTTGCCTTTTATGGCTTAGTCCGCAAGATGGTCGCCGTCTCCCCCATGGTCGGTCTAGCGGTAGAAACTCTCCTTGCTACTCCTGTAGCGTTGATGATTGTAGGTTATGGGGCTGTGACCGGGACTGGACACTGGGGGAATAGTTGGTGGCTGACCATCCTGTTTATCGGCTGTGGGGTCGTCACTTCTCTACCTCTGTTGTGGTTTAACAATGCTGCCAAACGTCTCCGCCTGTCAACCATGGGCTTTTTCCAATACCTAGCGCCGACAATTCAGCTTGGGTTAGGGGTGTTTGTTTACCGGGAGTCTTTCACCATCAATCATGGGATTACCTTTGGTTTTATCTGGGCAGCCCTAGCAATTTATTCCACCTCCTCCCTCAGACAACAACGACAAGAGCCACAGGGGTCGATCGAGCAACAAAGCTAGATTCTGGATTAAGTAAATATCAACATCTGGCTGGATAGGTAAAGCGACTAAAGTCGTTACTACAAAGGCAATATCTAATTTTTGGATGGCTGGGTGACTAAAGACGTAACTAAAGACCTAACTACAAAGGAAAAATCTGTACGATCGCTCACAGGAAAAAAGCAAGAATAGTTGCATAATAGATGATTGTTGTTTTTACAGAGAAAAAAAATGGGTCGTGCTACAAAAGTTGTTTTAGCCTATTCTGGCGGTGTTGATACCTCGACTTGTATTCCCTACCTCAAAGAAGAATGGGGTGTTCAAGAAGTTATTACCCTTGCCGCAGATCTGGGACAAGGCGATGAACTAGAACCAATTCGGGAGAAAGCTCTCAAATCTGGAGCTAGTATTTCCCTAGTTGCTGATGCTACGGAACGTTTTGTGAAGGAATATGCGTTTCCTTCTATTCAAGCCAATGCTCTCTACGAAAATCGTTATCCCCTCTCCACTGCCCTAGCTCGACCTTTAATTGCCAAATTATTAGTAGAAGCAGCCGCAGAGTATGGAGCTGATGCTGTGGCTCACGGGTGTACAGGGAAGGGAAATGATCAGGTGCGGTTTGATGTGTCGATCGCCGCTCTCAACCCCAAGCTCAAAGTTTTGGCTCCAGCACGGGAATGGGGCATGAGTCGGGAACAGAGTATTGCCTACGGAGAAAATTTTGGGATTCCGGCTCCGGTGAAAAAATCTTCTCCCTACAGTATCGATCGCAACCTCCTCGGCAGGAGTATTGAAGCTGGAGTTTTGGAAGACCCCAACCATGAGCCACCAGAAGATATCTACCTGATGACTCAAGCAATTGCCACTGCCCCCGACAGCCCAGAGTATGTAGAAATTGGTTTTACCCAAGGACTACCCACCAGCTTGAATGGGATCGCCCTCAGTCCTGTTGCCCTGATAACTCAACTCAATGAGCTAGCTGGCAAGCACGGGATCGGCAGAATTGACATGGTAGAAAATCGCCTGGTGGGGATTAAATCTAGAGAAATCTACGAAGCTCCCGCCCTCCTAGTCCTGATTCAGGCGCACCGAGAACTAGAAAGCCTCGTCCTCACCGCCGATGTCAGCCACTACAAGCGGGGAATCGAAGAAACCTACAGCCAACTAGTCTACAACGGTCTCTGGTATAGTCCTCTCAAGGCTGCCGTAGATGCGTTCATCCAACAAACCCAAGAGAAAGTTAGCGGCACAGTCCGCATTAAGTTCTTTAAGGGCAATTCCACGATCGTGGGGCGGAGTTCTGACTACTCCCTCTATACTCCAGATTTGGCAACCTACGGTGCAGAGGATCTCTTTGATCACAAAGCCGCCGAAGGTTTTATCTACATTTGGGGCTTACCAACCCGTGTCTGGTCAGAAAAGAATCGAGGCTAACCCTTTTTTCTTTGATTGCGTAACGAAATCCCCTTGACGAAAATTTAAGGGGTTTATTTGCTTGTCTTAAGTAATTGCAGAATTTCCTGCGCTGCTCGATCGCCCACCCCCGGACTCCCTAACTTTTCCCGCACCTCTTGATAATCTTGCTGCATTTGTACCAACCGTTGGGGGTTTACCAAAAATTCTTCGGCAGCTTGTACCATATTTTCCACCGTCACCTTGGCTTGCAACAACTCTGGGACAATCTCCCGCATCACTACCAGATTAACAGGGGAAATTAAAGGGCGGGGAAACCGGAGGACATCTTTGGCAATCCAGTAGGTAAATTTATTCACCCGATAAATCACGACTTGGGGAATATTTAACAGAGCTAATTCTAGGTTTACTGTCCCGGACTTAGTAATAGCCAAATCTGCGGCGGCGATTACTGCCTTGGGGTTATCCCTAACTAAGGTTGCCTTGATCCCATAATCTACGATCGCCTGTTCAATGCGGTCAGCGTAGGCAGGCAGGGCGAGGGGAATCCAGAAACTAACATGGGGATGGCGGTCTTGGAGGACTTTGGCAGCTTGGAACATCAGGGGCATGAGATATTTGAGTTCCTGATGGCGGGAAGCAGGGAAGAGAGCGATCGCCGTTTCTTCGGGACTAATCCCCAATTCTGCTCTAGCTGTTGTGCGACTGGGAAACTGGGAAACTCGATCGACCAAGGGATGCCCCACCCAAGTGACATCTGCACCGTGGGATTGAAAATATTTGGCTTCTTCGGGAAAAATGGCGAGGATGCGATCGCTAATCCGAATGGCTCGTTTCAAATCTTCAGGGAAAGGACACCATACCCAAAGCTGGGGCGCAATGTAATACACTACCGGGACATCGGGCAGGTGTTTATGGATATAGTTGCCAATGACCGAGTTGGGGCCCCAGTAGTCAATTAACACGATCAGATCGGGGCGATGCTGTTTTAGGTATGCTTTTGCCTGACTCTGGACTTTGAGGGTGGGCAGCACAAACCGGAGAGCTTCAATAATCCCCATGGAGCCGATCGCCGTCGTATCCCCAAGGAGTTTTGCTCCCGCCGCTTGCATCCTTGCCCCCCCAAGGGCGGTAATATCTAGGTCAATCCCCAGAGCCTGCGCTTGACGGTAGAGAGCTTCCACGAGCATCCCCCCTTGCAGGTCTCCAGAGACTTCCCCAGTGCTAATAAAAATTTGCATCTCGAACCTAAATAGCTACAGGCTGCAATGCCGAGGGACTGCGATCGATCACCTGATCAATCAATCCATAATCCCTAGCTTCGGCGGCGGACATAAAGAAATCCCGTTCGGTATCGGCTTCGATGGTTTCGTAGGATTTTTTGGTATGTTTTGCCAAGAGTTCGTTCAGGCGTTGCTTATGGTAGAGAATTTCCTTGGCTTGAATCTCAATATCCGTGGCTTGTCCCTGCGCTCCGCCTAGGGGTTGGTGGATCATAATCCGGGAGTGGGGTAAGCTCATGCGTTTACCTTCGGCTCCGGCGCTTAAGAGAAAGGCTCCCATACTGGCGGCAAGTCCAACACAAATGGTCGAAACATCGGGGCGAATTTGGTTCATGGTGTCAAAAATACCCATGCCTGCGGTGACGGAACCACCGGGGGAGTTGATATAAAGATAAATGTCTTTTTCGGCATCTTCGGATTCCAAGAAGAGAAGCTGCGCCACAATCAGGTTCGCCAGATCAGAGTCCACCTGTTGCCCCAGAAAGACGATGCGTTCCCGCAATAAGCGAGAGTAGATATCAAAGGCGCGTTCTCCACGACCGGATTGTTCAATAACTGTAGGGATCATAAGGTGCTGATAAGCTAGTTAATTTTATAGCAAAAAAGTGGGAGATTGAAAATTCAAAATCTTTAGACCTGAGATGAAAAGCGACACTTCCACAAGCTCAGTGACCATTCGTAGGAATTTATTCCCCGTGGTTTTTTCTAAAATTGTTTTTTTCTTTCTCTTTGCCCTAATCTAGCATTTTATGTATGATATTGCTTATACAGGAAGGGTAATCAACCTGTCTAAAAACCCCATTGCTGCCTAATCCGCAGACTCTGTACCTTGACAATTGAATCTATCGGGTTCTATTACATTGTTCTAGTTTCCTTCTGGTAATAGGTAAAAGATTTACAGAGACTAGACACTCAGTATTTTGAGGCGTTGTTGCTTCAGAACAAAAAGAACTTGCAGCAATGCAACTAGGGTAGGGCATACCCGAAGTCGCTTGGGGAGAATCCCACCTCTGGTTTAGAGAACGCAAGGCATCTAAATTAAGTGGTTTCGTTGAACCAAGAATCTCAGTGTCTTTAGACTTGAGAGTGTCAAGGTTCTTCTAGATTGTAGCGTTCAGGGCAGCAACTTTTGGGTAAAGGCTCTGAAATTAGCCCGAAATTAGCTTAAAGATTGCTAAAAGATTAGGCTCTCATGCGATTTTTCATGGCTTCGGCGGCGATCGAGTAGCCCCCATCGGCTCCATCAATAAAATGCACTTGCCTCCCCGCCCGCTCAAAAACTAAACAGGTCATCAAAGCTCGATCGGTACGATGCAATCCATAGACCAAGCGCCCATCTTGATACTTTTTCTCTAGGAATTTTTCTAGCCTCTTGCTTTGTTGGGGGGTGCCAGCGATAACCATCCGGAGAATATCGTCAAACTTTCGGTAGTCGGTGGTTTCAGTCACTCCAGTTTTATATTCACTCCAGTCCACACCCCCAAGATTGATCCCAAAATCCATCAAAACTGAACCTAAAAGATTTTCTACTCTAATTTTCCATAGATAAAGCAACCGACTCCACCCACTCCTCGACTCAGATCTAGCTTTGGTTTCTAGCAGCAGATTTTTCTTGCTAAAAGATAGGCGGAGATTTTTTTTGCTGATAGGATTTTGTCGATCGCTATTCCCGTAAATACTATTAATCTGCTCAATAACTTCCCGATAGATGCGATCGATCTGCGACTCACTGGGGGCAGTGGCTAAAACTAACAAACTCAAAATTTCTCCTTGGGGACTAGGGATATCTTGCCACCGACATTCCAAACCCGACAAATCTGCCTGAGCCGGAAGATTTTCCACCTCTAGCTGATACATCTTGGCTGTGGCAGCTTCCTTAACTAAGCGGGTTGCATAGGTTAAGCCGCCGCCCCGAAATACAGCTTGGCTATAGTTCTCAGAGATTTTCAGCTTGGCAATTTGCAATCGATAATCAACTTTGACGATCGCCACTGGGACGATTCCGGCTCTTAACTCTAGATCAAAATCTTCCCTTGCCATGATTTGATTTGCCAACAGTGCCTGTCGAGCTGCGGGTAAGAGAGCTTCCGGGATCAAAATCGAAGCCCCATCACCACCAAAGATAAAAGGAATATCCAAGCGCTTGGCAACATTCAGCAGGGCAATAATTGCACAGGCTCCCAAAAAGTTAACTTCCTTGTAGCGCCCTTGTTTGATGGCTTGAGTTGAACCCACAATGTCTGTGATAATAATGTACCAATCGTCGGGAACTGGCACAAAGTTCTCAGAGATAGTGACATCCATGAATTGCTCTAGAGCTGGTAATTCTGCATAAAATACGTCATTTGCCATGATTAATTCACAAGGGTTAAGCAGCCAAAGTTTTGATAATCTTGAAAAGTGCTGTATCAGCATTATCAACTAAAAAATGCCAACCTCCGTAGAGATCAGCGTTCTTAAATTTTGAGGGGCGTAGGAGAGACATTAGTTGCCAGTAGTTTTCGGTTGAGCCTTGATCTAGAAAAGGTTAGAACATAAACTTATCTTGTAGTTCCTAATGTTTACACTCTGTCGGGATAGAACTTTCTGTCCAATCTGTTAAATTTATCAGTTCTCTATTTATTCTGAAGGGATTATCATTTCTGACACCTCTTCTGGTTAAAAAATTAACATCACAGGTGCCACCAGCAGCAAGGTCGAGGGTATCTCGATAATTGTAGGTATAGCCAGCAACAATGAATACTCCCTCTTGATACATGGCTGTGATTTTTTGATTCCAACGTCCCCGACCGATCGCTTCATTCTGAGATGAGATTACTAGGGAACCTTGATCATTGAGAGAAAGTTGGGCTTCGTTCCCATACATACTACCGTGCCAGACAATATCTTCTTTTCTTATGGCTAATCTGAGGCGATCGGGTGCTTCGGAAAGATAAATTAATAGGGTAGCTTGAGGCTCTCTAGATGCAGAGGGAATTAGCAAGGCTCTATCTTCTAAACCATCGCCATTCCAATCGGTACTAACAGAACTAATGGGTTGACCCAAATCTGTTTCTGTTGTTGTATCTTTTGTCTGAGTTTGGGATAGATTGCTAGATGAAGCAATAGCACTGGCTGAAGTAATCAATCCTACTAAGCTAACAAAAAGGGTGCTAGTTAAAATAGGGAAATAAGATTTTGAAGTGTTCATAAAAGTTTTCATATTTGTTATAGTTTCTACCACACTGTTATCCTCAGAAGTTCCAGACGAGAAACCTGCAAGTTTGATTGTAATTAATCGTAATTAGTAGTGGCGATCGCCCTAAAAGCTGCACAAAAAAATTAGGGTAGACATTAGCCCACCCTAAAAGGTTTTTAACTTAATTTAGGTATTAAGTAATTAGGTTGTTACACAGCAGAGCTTAGTAGTCAAAGTCACCGCCGCCCATGCCACCGCCACCAGCAGGAGCACCATCCTTGGGTTCGGGCTTGTCTACAATGATGCACTCAGTGGTGAGAACCATACTGGCGATCGAGGCAGCATTTTGCAATGCAGAGCGAGTCACCTTGGCAGGGTCTACAATTCCAGCTTCAAACATATCTACAAATTCATTGGTAGAAGCGTTAAAACCAACATTGAAGTCTTTTTCTTTCACCCGTTCCGCAATTACAGCGCCGTTCTGACCAGCGTTTTCAGCAATTCTCTTTAGGGGAGCAGCCAAAGACCGAGCCACAATGAGAGCGCCGATTAGTTCTTCATCCTTGAGGTTTGCCTTCGACCAGGTTTCTAACTCAGGGGAGAGGTGAGCGAGGGTTGTGCCACCACCGGGGACAATACCTTCTTCTACTGCCGCTTTGGTAGCGTTGATGGCATCTTCCAAGCGTAGTTTCTTGTCTTTCATTTCGGTTTCGGTAGCTGCACCAACTTTGACCACAGCCACACCACCAGAGAGTTTAGCTAGACGCTCTTGGAGTTTTTCCTTGTCGTAGGAAGAATCGGTTTCGTCAATTTGGCGGCGGATTTGTTCAACTCTGGTTTTCACAGCCACTTCATTGCCTTCGGCGACGATCGTGGTGCTGTCTTTGTTGATGTTGATCCGGCGAGCCTTACCGAGCATTTCCAACTTGGTACTTTCTAGTTTCAAGCCAGCATCTTCGGTGATTAGTTGTCCACCAGTCAATACAGCGATATCTTCGAGCATAGCTTTCCGACGATCGCCAAAACCGGGAGCCTTGACTGCGGCAACGTTTAACACGCCCCGGAGACGGTTCACCACGAGGGTAGCTAAAGCTTCTTTCTCGATGTCTTCAGCGATAATCACCAAAGGACGACCGGAACGAGCTACTTGCTCAAGGATGGGTACGAGGTCTTGTACCAAACCAATTTTCTTGTCGGTGAGGAGGATGAAAGGCTCTTCGAGAACAGCTTCCATGCGTTCCATGTCGGTAGCGAAGTAAGGAGAGATATAACCCTTATCAAAGCGCATCCCTTCAGTAATTTCGAGTTCGGTAGTCATGGACTTACCTTCTTCTAGGGAAATTACGCCTTCCTTACCAACCTTATCCATGGCATTGGCAATCATTTGCCCAACTTCCTCGTCGTTCCCGGCGGAAATAGCACCAACTTGGGCGATCGACTTGGAATCTTCCACGGGTTTAGCATGGGCAGCAATCTTTTCTACAAGGAAAGCGGTAGCCTTATCAATCCCTCGTTTGAGGGCGATCGCATTTGCACCAGCCGCCACGTTACGGAGACCTTCTTTGACAATGGCATGAGCCAAGACAGTCGCAGTAGTTGTGCCGTCTCCAGCCGCATCGTTGGTTTTGGAAGCAGCTTGCCGAATCAAAGCCACGCCAGTGTTTTCAACGTGGTCTTCTAGTTCAATTTCCTTAGCAATGGTGACACCATCATTAACAATCTGGGGTGCGCCAAATTTCTTTTCAAGGACTACGTTCCGTCCCTTGGGGCCCAAGGTTACAGCTACTGCTTCTGCTAGGATATCCATCCCCTTTTCCAAGGCACGACGGGCATTTTCGTTGTATATAATTCGCTTTGCCATAATTTGAAACCAATTAGTTCAATGTATAAATTATTAATTTTCAGTCACCAGTTATCAGTTATCAGTTACCAGTTATCAAAAACTAAATTAAAAGTCTTCCCTGTTTACTGTTCACTGTTCACTGTTCACTGTTCACTGTCTAGGAGACGATCGCTAAAATATCTTTCTCAGAGAGAAGTACGTATTCTTCGGAGCCTAATTTAATTTCAGTTCCGGCATACTTGGAGTAGAGAACCTTATCACCAACTTTGACTTCTAAGGGTTGGACAGTTCCTTCATCATTGCGTTTGCCAGGGCCCACAGCGGCAATTTCACCAATTTGGGGTTTTTCCTTAGCATTGTCGGGTAACAAAATCCCACCAGCAGTTTTTTCTTCTGCGGCGCTAATCTTGATAAATACTCGATCGCCTAGGGGCTTGACTGTGGATACACTTAGAGTTACTGATGCCATAGATTATTTCTCCTTACTTACAAAACTTGTTAGACTTACTAAATCTCAGACTTATAAACTTGAGACTTACAAATCTGGGGGGAAGTTAGCACTCTCGACCCCTGAGTGCTAATTTAACGGAATTGGTCACTCCACTGCAACAACCATCAAGGTACGGTTTTCCGAACAGCTATACTAATAATTGTTCACTGTTCACTATTTACTGATCCATGAAACGTCGCTCTTTTTTGATTGGTGGGGGAATGTTGGCTCTGGCTCCGGAGCTTGCTGCCTGTGGAATGCAGGGAGAAAATCGTCTGCAAATTCAATTTTTGAAGGGTTCGCTTCCTAACCAAATAATTGAAGAATTTCCCCGTACGGTAGGGACGACAATTAATTTTGACCCGAAGGTCGTAGAACAGCTCAAGGAAGTATTAGAAAATCTCCAAGCCTTGCAACAACCTCCCGCTTCTGGTAATTGGGATTGGCTTAACTGGAATTGGCTACCCTTTCGGCAAAATTCCTCAGCCAAGTCGCCCGATTTATTGACCCTTGGCGATAGTTGGCTCCAAGAGGTGATCGCTCAAAAATTGATTACACCTCTACCCGTTGCAGATATTCCCCTCTGGTCAAAGCTACCCCGACGCTGGAAAGAGTTAGTACTGCGTGATTCCCAAGGTATACCTGTTACAGATGGGCAGGTATGGGGTGCGCCCTACCGTTGGGGGACGACGATGATTGCCTACGATGTCGATCGATTTGCAGAGTTGGGCTGGGTTCCTCAAGATTGGAGTGATCTGTGGCGATCGGAACTCCGGGGCAAAATTTCTCTGCTCGATCAACCACGGGAAGTCATTGGTTTAACCCTGAAAAAATTGGGGTATTCCTATAACAATCAAGAGTTAACCAAAATCCCTGAACTAAAACCAGAACTCCAAGCCTTACATCAACAGGCGAAACTCTATAGTAACGATCGCTATCTCCAGCCCCTAATTCTCCGGGACACTTGGGCTGCTGTGGGCTGGTCAACGGATTTACTGCCTCTCCTGAAACGCAATCCCCGCCTTGCAGCCATCATTCCCAACTCAGGAACCTCTCTCTGGGCTGATCTCTGGGTACATCCCCAAGGACGAGATTTATCTGCGGGAGCCAAGTCTTGGATTAATTTTTGTTGGGAAGCAACAACAGCAAATCGCCTCAGCCTGTTGAGCAATGGGACTTCACCGATGCTGATGGGGATGAATAGAAATGAAATTTTCCCAGATTTACTTACCAACCCCCTAATTTTGCCACCAGAAGAGTTGCTAAGGCGATCGGAATTTCTCGAACCTCTCACCACCACGGCCGCCGCCGAATATTTAGCTCTATGGCAGGAGATCAGGAAATCCTAAAAAAATATTTAAATAGAAACTTGTTATCTTTGGTGGTGATGGGGCATCGATTTTGATCCCGGAAGCTCTCTTACCCGCAGCTCGACAGGCACTGTTGGCAAATCAAATCATGGCAAGGGAAGATTTTGATCTATAGCAAGCGCCGCCCCAGTAAGGACG
>JAIMKT010000127.1 GCA_020692245.1 Microcoleus sp. GA_180221_E-2-1-MAG-45_12 | reverse complement strand
CTGTTCTAGCTTTAGCGTCTTAACTAGAATGGCGCTTGCTATAGAGTTAAGAGCCGGAATCGTCCCAGTGGCGATCGTCAAAGTTAATTATCGATTGCAAATTGCCAAGCTGAAAATCTCTGAGAACTATAGCCAAGCTGTATTTCGAGGTGGTAGTCTCACCTATGCAACCCGCCTAGTCAAGGAAGCAGCCAAGATGTATCAACTAGAAGTGGAAAATCTTCCGGCTCAGGCAGATTTGTCGGGTTTGGAATGTCGATGGCAAGATATCCCTAGTCCCCAAGGAGAAATTTTGAGTTTGTTAGTTTTAGCTACGGCTCCCAGTGAATCTCAGATCGATCGACCAAATCCTCGACCCTAACTTTTTTCCTGATCATCTAATCTAGAGGTTGAATCCCGGCTCGATCGAGAATTTCAGGGATTAAATCTTCCCGACGTACCGCCATCATATGGACTCCTTGACATAGCTCCTTGGCTAATTTTACCTGCTCGGCGGCGATCGTGATTCCCTCTTGGAGAGGATCCTGCGCTTGGGCGAGGCGATCAATAATCTCTGGGGGAATATGTACTCCCGGCACATTGCGATTAATAAACTCCGCATTTTTGGCAGATTTCAAGAGGAAAATTCCTGCTAACACTGGCTTATGACAGCCCACCGCAATCTGATCCATGAATTTGGCAAGGCGATCGAAATCCGTAATTAACTGACTCTGAAAAAATTGCGCCCCCGCAGCGAGTTTGCGATCGAACCTTCTTTGTAAACCAGACCAACTGCCCGACTGAGGATCCACCGCTGCCCCTGCAAATAGATTTAACTTGCCATCTGGTAAAGGTTTCTCATGGGTATCTACCCCCCGATTCAGTTTCTCAATTACCTGCAATAACCGCACTGCCTCCAGATCAAACACAGGTTTCGCCTCTGGATGATCCCCCGCCTTCACCGGATCCCCCGTCAGTGCCAAAATATTATGAATTCCCAGAGCATGGGCGCCCATAAGATCTGCTTGAATCCCGATCTGATTGCGATCGCGACACGCCACCTGACAAATCGGCTCCACCCCCGCCCGCAACAACAACACCGAAGCTGCCAGAGGATTCATCCGCAACACCGCCCGACTCCCATCGGTAATATTCACCCCATGCACCCGCCCCTTAAGTAACCCCGCCATCTCCAACATATGACTCGGATCCCCACCTTTAGGAGGAGCAACTTCGGCAGTAACAATAAATTCTTGATTGTGAATAGCTTGTTGAAAAATTGACATTTATCTCCTACTAAACCCTAGCGCATCCTTCACAGCCTCAAGGGTCTCCCCAGCGATCGCCTCTGCCTTCTCTCTACCTTGTTTGAGGACAGATTCCAGATAACCTTGTTCTGCCATGATTTCTGTGTACTTAGCTTGGATGGGTTGGAGGTGGGCGATCGTCGCCTCAGTGAGCAAGGGCTTAAATTGTCCCCAGCCTAAATCCAGACATTCTGCCGCCACTTCTGGTTTGGATTTCCCTGCTAATAAACCGTAGAGACTCAACAGGTTATGGCATTCGGGGCGCTCTGGATCGTCAAAGGTCATCCCCCGCACCGCATCGGTTTTACAGCGCTTGATTTTATTCTTAATAGCTTCGGGAGTATCTAAAAGGCTAATCCGGCTAAGGTCAGAGGGGTCAGATTTAGACATTTTCTTTGTACCATCCGTCAAACTCATCACCCTGGCCCCTTCCTTACGAATCATTGGGTCTGGCAGTTTGAGAATAGTTTTTCCCTTGCCAAATTGGTGATTAAATCTCACGGCGATATCACGGGTCAGCTCTAAATGTTGCTTTTGGTCTTCCCCCACAGGCACCTTGTCGGCTTGGTACAAAAGAATATCTGCCGCCATCAGCACTGGGTAATCTAGCAAACCTGTATTCACATTCTGCCCCTGTTTAATGGCTTTTTCCTTGAATTGGATCATATCCTCTAGCCAATTGATGGGAGTGATGCAATTTAGCAGCCAAGCTAGTTCACTATGGGCAGACACATGGGACTGGATAAAAATGGTGCAATGCTCAAGGTCAAGTCCACTGGCAAGGTAGAGAGCCGCGATCGTGTAGCTATCTGTGCCTAGGGTTTCTGGGTTATGGGGGGCAGTAATGGCGTGTAAATCCACCACACAGAAGTAATTCTCAAACTGATCCTGCGTCTCTACCCAGTTGCGGAGCGCCCCTAGATAATTCCCCAAGTGCAAATTCCCCGTGGGCTGAATCCCCGAAAATACCCGTTGCTTGACCATAACTAGAAATTTAGAAAATTTAGAATTTTAAGATTTAGCAATATTTTTTAATCTTTTCTTTAGTTTGCCACAAAATGTCCTGTAGATTATCTTGGGACATAACTATGAGTAAAAAGTTGCGGGCGGTTTTGTGTGGGTACTATGGGAAGGGAAATGGCGGTGATGAGGCGTTGTTGGCGACTTTGCTACAAATGCTGCCCGACCATGTGGAGCCAGTGGTGCTGACGGCGACCCCGAAGGAAACTAGCCAAAGGTATGGGGTGAAAGTCTGCGATCGCAACTCAGCCCTAAGAATTTATCAAACCTTCCAAAAATCCCACGCCTTCATCTGGGGGGGCGGCAGTCTCATTCAAGATGTCACCAGTGCCGCTAGTCCTCTTTATTATGCTGGACTCATGGGTTTAGCGCAGGGTATGGGCTTAAAAACCATTGCTTGGGCGCAGGGTATTGGACCTCTCCAGAGAAAAACCACTAACTGGATCGCCGAGAGATGCTTTACTCGCTGTGATGGGGTCAGCGTCCGGGATGAAAAATCCGCAGCTATTCTCCAAGATTGGGGGATGACTGGGGTAATCGCTCCAGATCCCGTCTGGGCGTTGGCTAGTCAAGCATTTACAGAATTAGCTAATATCCCTACTCCCCGGATTGCTGTAACTCTGCGATCGCACCCCCTGCTCACTGCCCAACGCCTCCAAGTTTTAACCCAAGGCTTGATTAGTCTCCAGCAAGCAACCGGAGCCACGATCCTCCTAGTTCCCTTCCAAGCCAGCCAAGATTTACCCATTTCCCAAACTATTCACGAGCAACTGCCCCAAAGCCAGATTCTCACTTTAGAAGACCCACGAGCCTTAAAGGGGATATTTCAAGGTGTAGATTTAGCGATCGGGATGCGTCTCCATAGCCTGATCATGGCTGCTGCCGAAAATTGCCGCTGTTTTGCCCTCAGTTATGATCCCAAAATTAATCAACTCATGGCGCAACTAGATATCCCCGGCTGGGACTTAGAGCAGATTCCCGAAGATGCCAGAGAGATTTCCCATGCATGGCTAGATACCTATCACCACGGAAAAGCTCTAACTCCAGACCAAATTTTTGCCTTGAGCGATCGAGCCGCCCTCCACCAAGAGTTACTCACAAAGATTTTGAGTTAACTTTCATTGTAAGGTAACATCGTGATCTATCAAATCAGCCAAGTTATTATTTAACTAACTGCCTTTACAGAAATAGTACATTTAAATCAAGTACTACTGCTGATTTATGACAAGAGAACTGGAGCAAATAATTTGAGGATTAAGTAGTGGATAAAGAGAGATTTATTTTTGAGGCTATGGCTGGAAATAGTCAAATTGACAAAGAGATTCCAGCAGGAGTAGCAAAATATGTACCAATTAGAGACGGCATAAAGAGCGAGATAACTCATTTTCAGCTATTAAATTGCCCATCCAACAGTCGAATAAAGAGTGAATCTTTAATAATGGTTTACGATACCCGTGGGCAGACAGATGCTGTATGGCAAGTTAAAAAGAAACACATAAGCCGTCGTCTAGACTTGTTTCGCTACTGTGAACTAATACAGTTACCAGACATGGAAATAACAGAATTTCAATACCAACAAATACTGGATAGCTGGTGTATATGACTATGCGTACTTCTTAATAAGATGCAATCATGTCAACTGTATTGAGATGTCTATCATTACTGCTTGAGGTAGGAGGGTAATTATTTTGAAATTGAATGTCGCTTTCTATAGTTTCAACTTTATGGAGGTGCGATTTTTAATGGGGTGGAGGTGCGATCACCCTGAAAATATTCTGAAAAATACAATCGATCGCCTTGTTTTAGTTACGATTTAGAAAAACTAATCATATCTTCTTGAGCCACAGCCCCATGAAAGTAGTCGCTACCCCAAATCTTGCACCAATGGCAATAGAGAAACTACAAACATTGCTTGCTGAGTTTAAGCAAAAATATGCTGACGACTATCATCTTACTGCCCTTGGTTATTTCGGCTCCTACGCACGGGGACAAGCCAAACCAGATAGTGACATTGATATCGTTTTCCAGACCGATCGCCCCAACTTGCTACATACTTCCATACTCAAACAAGAACTTGAAGCCCTTCTTGGTCATGATATTGATATCGTGCGCTGGCGAGAGACAATGAACCCAAAGCTCAAAGTTAGAATTGAGCAAGAAGCCCAATATGTCTGACCCATTTGCAAAGAGAATATTCCTGATTTAATTTCTACCGTAGAAACGATCATCAAGGATATTGAACAGACAAAAAATAGTTAAATATTACATCAGCGATCGAGATTCTTTGGAGTTCAATTCTCTTGTAGATATCCTCAGTGAACAATTTTTCTAGGGGATACCCGGCGAGGAAATCCTAACAAATCATAAAGACTTGGGCTATCTCATCCCCCGGCAGGGGATATTTGTGTTATGTTCTCAGGTAGGGGCTTGATGAATAAAAGTCCTCTAAACAAGCCAACTAGGAGCGCACCATGGTAGCATCCCCAGAAAAAACAATCACTTCAGTCGAATCAAACTCTCAAGACCGGGTAGCCGTCCTCCTCATGGGCTATGGAGAAGTGGAGAGCTATGAAGATTTTGCCAACTACAACGAGCAAGCCCTAAACCTGCTGACTGCCAAATTTGCCCCCGTGCCGACGTGGATATATCCCCCCCTTGCCAAACTCCTCGCCATGTTCGATCTCCACGAATGGAGCCATCAACACGATAATTTTATTTCTCCCCACAATGCGATTTTTGAGCGGCAACGGGCAGGAATTGAGGAAAATCTCCGGGCAACTTGGGGCGATCGAGTCACAGTTTTTAAGGCGTTTAACTTCTGTGCACCCTTCCTGCCAGAGCAAGTTATTCCAGAAATTAAGGCTCAAGGTTTTGATAAATTGTTAATCTATCCTCTATTGGTGGTGGATTCGATCTTTACTAGTGGAATTGCGATCGAGCAAGTTAACCAAGCCCTCAGCCAAATCGCCGCCAGCGACACATCTAATGGTCAAACTTGGCTCCAAGGACAACGCTACATCCCTTCTTTTTATGACGAGCCGGAATATATCCAAATTTTGGCAGATATTGTCGAAAGTAAAATTAAGCATGAGCTTGCCGTTGCTCACCTGCCTAGCCAAACGGGAATTATCTTGATGAATCACGGCTGTCCCCACGAGGCGAAGGGTTTTACCTCTGGCATTGATGAAAGTCAGGCTCTCTACGAAAAAGTCCGGCTCAAGCTGATTAACAAATATCCCTTAATCTCCGTCGGCTGGCTCAATCATCAAACTCCCTTGATTAAATGGACACAACCCACAGTAGATTTAGCAGGACAAAATTTAATTGATCTAGGAGCGACGGCTTTAGTCTTGATGCCCATTGGTTTTGCCACGGAAAATCATGAAACTCTTCTAGATGTGCATCATATTATTCACAGTTTGCAGCACAAAAATCCCCATGTCCGTTATGTGCAGATGGATTGTGTTAATGATCATCCAGAATTTCTACGGATGGCAGCCCATTGGGCAGATGCTCACATTACTGATCTCCTAGCAGAACAGGTAGCGACACCTCTACCCCAACCTGTGGCAACTTCGGGTCATCATCACCATCACCACCATCATCACTAAACTATATCTCTCAAACTTCCTGAGAATTAAAGATAATGTGGGCAATGCCCACCCTACAGAGAAGATTTGGGTATTTTAGGCGATCGCATAACCTGTA
>JAIMKT010000031.1:33300-43837 GCA_020692245.1 Microcoleus sp. GA_180221_E-2-1-MAG-45_12 | reverse complement strand
ATTGATGTATAAATTCTCCTGAGCGTAAATGTGGCAACCGTAATCACAACGAAAGGGAGGAACGATTTCAAAGTTTCCCTCGATCGCTCCAAAAAGAGCCTTAATAATTTCCCGCCGGGTAGCTTTTTCCTTGGGTTGGGTAGAATTAAAAATAAACAAAAGCTCCTGCGCTTTCTCCATCATGGCTTCTAGCTCAGGGTCTCTAGCCATATACAGCTCGTTTGCCAGCATTTTTTCCCGTTCAGTTTTCTTCATCACTATTTTCCTTAGAAAGAGCCAAAAAAATGTAAGGTAGCACGCCCCACCTGCCTTTGCTAGGAGGAGCGTGTGGTTACTGAGCGAAGCCGAAGTGATGCCCCTAGGGTTATTTTTTTGTTTCTAGCCGTGGTAAGCCTGAACCATCAGGTGTTTGAGGTCGGCAATCAGGGGATAGCGGGGATTTGCGCCCGTGCATTGATCATCAAAGGCATGATCCGCCATCTCTTCTACATGGGTCATGAAGAACTCTTCGCTCACACCCTGCTCCTTGAGAACATCTTGGATGGTGGCAGGAATTTCTACTTGGCGCTTCAAGTCTTCCACCGCTTGGATTAGGAGTTCTACTTTTTCCTCATCGGTGTTGCCCCCTAGGTTGAGATAGTTGGCAATCTGGGCATAGCGCCAAGTGCTGTTGGGGTATTTATTCTGGGAGAAAGTCGCCTGCTTAAAGGGAACATCTGTGGCGTTGTAACGAATTACATGGGAAATCATTAGGGCGTTGGCTAAGCCGTGGGCAATGTGGCAAGTTCCCCCAAGTTGGTGGGCGATCGAGTGACAGATTCCTAAAAAGGCATTAGCAAAAGCCATCCCGGCGATCGTGGCAGCGTAGTGGACTTTTTCCCGTGCCTTGGGATCCTTGGCTCCATTGTGGTACGCACTAGGTAGATATTTGAATAGTAAGCGGATGGCTTCTAGAGCTAGACCATTGGTATATTCTGAGGCGAGGACAGAAACGTAGGCTTCGATCGCATGGGTCAGGGCATCGATGCCACCGTAGGCAGTGAGACGCTTGGGAATATTTAGGGTTAATTCTGGATCCACGATCGCAATATTCGGCGTTAGGGCATAGTCAGCAAGGGGATACTTAATGTGGGTTTTCTCATCCGTAACCACAGCAAAGGGCGTAACTTCAGAACCCGTCCCAGAAGTGGTGGGGATCGAAACCATAATTGCCTTGGCTCCCAGAGGTGGCAATTCATAGACCCGTTTGCGGATATCCATAAACCGCATGGCTAACCCTTCAAACTCAATATCTGGATGCTCGTACATCAACCACATCACCTTAGCAGCATCCATAGGCGACCCGCCCCCAAAGGCAATAATCACATCAGGATGGAAGCTATTGCAGATAGCTAATCCCTTTTGGACGGTGGCAAGGGAAGGATCCGGCTCCACATCGTAGAAAGTATAATGAGCAAGCCCAATTTCTTCGAGGCTGTCGGTGACTTCCTTGGTTAAACCTAGATCAAATAGGGGTCGATCGGTGACAATCAACGCCCGTTTTTTCCCAGCTAAATCTCGTAGAGCCACGGGCAGACATCCAGACTTGAAGTAAATTTTGGGGGGAATGCGGAACCAGAGCATATTCTCCCGACGCTCGGCAGCGGTTTTGATATTCAACAAATGGTGGGGAGTCACATTCACGGAAACTGAGTTCCCGCCCCAGCTACCACAGCCTAGGGTCAAGGAAGGATCGAGGCGGAAATTGTAGAGGTCGCCGATCGCCCCCTGGGAAGAAGGAGTATTAATCAGCACCCGTGAGGTTTCGACCTTGGATTCAAAATAGCGGATGTGTTCTTGATTATTCGGCGCCGTGTATAGAGAAGAGGTGTGTCCGTGTCCCCCAAACAGGATTAAGGCTTCTGCCTTGTCAACGGCTTGATGAAAGTCCGCAGCGTGATACATGGCAAGGATCGGGGATAGTTTCTCGTAGGCAAAGGGTTCGCTCTTGTCGATCGCCTCCACTTCCCCAATTAAAACTCTAGTATTTTCAGGGACGGTAAATCCGGCAACTTGGGCAATCTTTTGGACGGACTGACCGACGATCGCTGCATTCAAACGACCTTCGGTGAGAATCACTCCCCGCACCTGGTCCCGCTCTTCAGCATTCAGGAAATAGGCTCCCCGTTGGATAAATTCTTGCTTCACCGCCTCATAGACTGCATCCACTACCACCACCGACTGCTCAGAGGCACAGATCGTCCCATTATCAAAGGTTTTACTCACCAAAATCGAACTTACCGCCATCTGAATATGGGCAGTTTCATCAATAATTGCTGGGGTATTCCCGGCTCCCACACCGATGGAGGGATGCCCAGAGGAATAGGCAGCCTTGACCATACCGGGGCCACCAGTGGCAAGGATCAGCTTAATCTTGGGGTGTTGCATCAAGGCTTGAGATAGCGGCACCGTAGGTTGATCAATCCAGCCAATAATATCGGGGGGCGCTCCGGCAGCGACGGCAGCATCAAGGACAATTTTTGCCGCCGCGATCGTGCATTCTTTGGCATGGGGATGGGGCGAAAAGATGATCCCGTTGCGAGTCTTCAGGGAGATCAGGGACTTAAAAATTGTGGTCGAGGTCGGGTTAGTGATGGGGACGATCCCCGCTAGCAGTCCCACGGGTTCGGCAATGCGTTCGTAGCCAAAATGCTTATCTGATTCAATTACACCGCAGGTTTTATCATTTTTGTACTTGTTGTAAATCATCTCAGAAGCAAAGTGATTTTTGATCGCCTTGTCTTCAATCACACCCATGCCAGATTCTTTCACGGCGGCTTTGGCGAGGGGAATCCGGGCCGCATTGGCAGCGAGGGCGGCTTGTTTGAAAATTCGATCGACCTGCTCTTGGCTAAAGGTAGCAAACTCGGCTTGAGCAGCCTGTACCCGTTGGATTAATAGTTCCAGTTCATCAATATTAGTTACAGTCATTTTGAGTCTCCTTGAATTAATTGCCTCAAATCCCCGTGGCTCCCAGAGCCTTGATCCCTCGATCGCAGAATAGGTTAACCGTTTGTTGGACTAATTCCGGGGATGCAGGAGGGGTGTCCTTGAGAGCATAGGGCAGCCCTAGCTGTTCCCATTTATACTCTCCCATTTTGTGAAAAGGCAAAACTTCTAGACGTTCTACATTATTGAGGGTAGCGATAAAGTCTGCCAATTGCTGGATATTGTCAAGGTTATCCGTGAGGTGGGGAACCAGCACAAAGCGAATCCAGACGGGTTTATTGATCTCACTCAGATACTTTGCCATAGCCAGGGTCGGCTCGATCGAGACATGGGTGACTTGGTAATAAAGCTCTGGAATGTAGGATTTAATATCCAGCAACACTAAATCCGTAGAATCAAGGACTGGTTTCGCCACTTCTAAGGCACAGTAGCCGGAGGTATCTAGGGCAGTATGCAAGCCGAGGTCATGACATCGATCGAAGATTTCCTTAGTAAACTCTGGTTGCATCAGGGGTTCCCCACCGCTCACCGTCACACCGCCTTTGCGAATATAGGACTGACACTTTTTGATCTCTCCCAGTAGGTAATCAACGGTGACTTCTTTGCCACCATGGGCATCACGACAGTCGGGATTGTGGCAATAGAGACAACGCAGGGGACAACCTTGGGTAAAGACGATAAATCTAATTCCGGGGCCATCAACAGTGCCAAAGGTTTCGATCGAATGAATTCTTCCAGTTTGAGAAATCATGAGAATTCTCACTAATCTTATTTACTTTATTTTACTACGAAAAGCTGATCAACTTTCATTGGAGGGGAATAAAATCAAGAGAATTAAATGTAAATATTTTAACTATTATTTCTTTTACTTGTGTAAAGAAACTGAGAAGATTTGGCAAGGTATGTGATCGCGTAAGCTACCATCAGATATACAAGAAAGGGCGTTACGCAAATTACGTCAACTTGAAGTGTAGGCAAATAGATCTTCCGATTCTTTCACCGTCAAGCCAAATTTTTCTTGTATTCGAGCGATCGTTTTAAATTCCCTATACGACATCGTTGTTAATCCTCATTTTGCGGATTATCTTACTTCGATCTTTCCTGATTTTGACTTGTTGACGTTATTTAATAAATAGATAAAAATTAAGGATTTCTTCAAATAGTAAGATTAATCTATTGTTTGAGTTTTTTTGCTAGGTAGCTCTCTAACTGTTTTATAATCTGTATAAGCTTTTTAAATAGAATACTTTGCCATGTGCTTAGATTAGCTTGGAAAGAAAATAAGTCAATTCATATATCTAAACCTGGTATCTGGGGTCGCATCATTTCCTGTTTCTCTTTATTGGTATATGCAAGACTTTCTAATATTGACTGACCTTTCTTACTGCTTAGATCGTAAAACTTGAGCTGCCGAACTTCTGGATATCCCATCTTTCCTTGTTTATTTTCCCAATTAGTACCAAATAGAAAACTCCACTGCTGTTTATCATCTGATTGAGCTTGTCGAATTTGCCAATGCTTTTTCGGTAACTTATAGATGTAATCCGTTAATCTTTTATATTTATCAGAGCCAAAAGATTTAAGACAACGCTTAACAGTAGTTGCCGAAAAATAGATGAGGATGTCTAAAGTCTGTAAATGCTTTTGAGCAAATACTTCAGCTAATTCATCAAAAGGTACAGTGCCGTTTTCGTCTGAGTATAGCAATCCATACAATTTTTTATTGCCTTTCTTATAGTGTTGATAAAGAGTGTCTGATATTTTTTTAATAGCCAAATAGTTATCGTAAGGGAAATACTCAGCTTGACATGGAAAATTCAATATGTTTTTCTTTAATACTTCTATTACTGATTCATTTACATCAACAAAATGACAACGAGATTGAACTTGACGCTTTGTAGCTTCCTGCAAAAAAATTACGGGGCTGCCTTCTCCATATTCTTCTGTAATTCCAGGACCAGCATTTAGATCAATATAGTGATATTTATGGGATAACCAAAAATTATGTTGATAAGTGTCAAAAATCCCTTTGCAAATTCCTAAATGTACATCTACAAAATATCTAAAATGATCTTGTTTGGTAGGTGTATTTTCACTAAATCCTTGACCAGAAAAATTAATTGGCATCCTATTTTTTCCTTAAATAGGTGTATGTTTCTAAAAACATAGCATATAGTTAATTATAGTATATTATACATTTTTCAAAAATCTGAGGTTTTTTTATGGATACTGTAAGAGGCACTGAAACTGTCGCTAGTCCTCTACAGGAAAGCGCACTAAGGAAAAAAGGACTATGCGACTATGTTGTTAACGTTGCTTCTGGTTGCTTGCATGGATGCACGTTTTGTTATGTCCCCTCAACCCCAGTCATTAGAACCAGACAAGCACAACTAGCACTCAAGGGCGTTGATAATCCCCAAATGGACTGGGGAAAATATCTCTTTGTCCGTGAAGGTATTGCCGAGCAGCTAGAAGAAACTCTTAGCCGTAAAAGAACTTGGAAAACCACAGAATCAGGGCAAGGAGTCGTCATGCTCTGTTCAGGAACTGACCCTTACCAAAACCATCAAACCGCAACAATCACTCGGCAAATTGTCGAAGTATTACTCAAATATGACAAACGAGTACGGATTTTGACTCGTAGCCCTCTATGGATAAATGATATAGATATTTTGCGATCGCCTAATGTTACCGTTGGCATGAGCTTACCGATGCTTGATGATGAACTTAGCCGTAAAATTGAACCCGCAGCCCCCCTACCATCTGACCGTTACAAAGCCATGATGAAGGGATATGAAGCAGGGATAAAGTTATATGTTGCGATCGCCCCCACCCCACCAATGATGCAATTACAAGATTTTCAAAATTTGTTACGGGAGGTGATGAAATTTGAACCTGAAGTCATTTTCTGGGAACCAATAAATGCTCGTGGTACAAATGGAAAGAGAATGATCGAAGCAGGACTAGATTTTGTGCGTTCTGTAACTAACAAGAAATCTTGGGCGGAAAACTTTATCCAGCAATGGCAAGATATTGAACAAGCTGCTAAAAATATAGGTTGTAAGGATCTCTTGCATATTTGGGTTGATCCAGAACTTAGTGGTTTTGTAGATGATACTTCTTTAGATTATTGGTTATTCAGAAAAACAGTAGAAGATTGGGCTAGTTATACAAGGAAACCTCAAACACCGAGGATACAACCATCGCAATCTGTGGCATAACAAGATCAAGCAATTCGCAAACCAAATAAATCTCAAAAACAGTGAGGCTATAAATGTCAAAAACTAACTTTCTGGTTCACTGCTAATTTCAATATCTAGAGTATCTTCATCAATTTGGATATACAACACATTTGGTTGGCAACATACCTGACAATCTTCCACATAGGACTGTTGCATTCCAGCACTAAAATCAACAAAAGTCATATTTGGTTCCCCACAAAAAGCGCAATTATATTCGGTAGTATCTTGCATGAGTTAAAAATTAATCATATTGTACGCAATTTGATGAGAGATTTGAATATTTCTTAAAGTAGTTGAAATTTTGAGGCAATCGCTTGTGTAGTGAAAGTGTAGATAATTTCGCAAAGTAGAAGATTTAAACCCAATCTCGTAGGACATTTAACTAATTCCTAATTCCCTTTTAACATCCGCCAAAGAGATAAAGCCATCCTCCAGTAAAGCAATTTTTGCATCTTCTAAATCTTCAGCATCTTCCACTTCCTCTAACCAATCTCGTCTCAGCATCAAAACTTTGAGAATATAATCAGAAAGAGATATATTTAGCCTTCTAGCTTCCAAAGATAACTCTTGTTCTAATGGATTGGGTAAATCTAGCTTGATACTCATACACTTAGAATTTAGCTTGGTATATTTTTACAATTGCGCTGATTAATTTGAGCGATCGATTCAATTTTAGGCTTGATGATCTGTCATATATTTTTGTAGAACATGATTAATTAGAGTTTGATAACCACGGGGAACTTGTTGCTTATACCAAGCCAAAACCTGCGGATCAAGTCTCAAGGTTACAGGAACTTTGACAGATGGAATATTAACCGTTGCATCTTGCCAAAAATCAGCATTTGTCGCCGGAGCATCCGTATAGTCAATATCAGAATCCTTCATCTGACCAAGGATTTTCAGTTGTTCTGCTCTCGATATAGCCATAATAAATCCTCCTTTCCTCTTTATTCGCAAGCCTCACAGAGATAAGACGTATTTTCTGACCTCATAGGGTATAAACAGCAAGAAGAACAAACTCTTCCCAGCATCCAAGGGCGATAAACCGAGATTCGCCATAATCTTGACGATTATCAGGTTTTGAAATCCAAATGCCAGAAAAAACTTCCTTAGCAAATTCAAAATCAATTCCATGCTTGGCAACGTTGACGTTGTTCTTATTGCTGTCCCATTCAAAGTCCATGTCTCTACTTTAATCAAATTTGATCAAATAAAATACATGATGTCAATACATTGAATATATCGCTTTGAGATTCAGGTTAGAGGCGAAGGTTTGCCAATCTGGGACTTAGACCTTCTCGTGGAATGTCCGCTTAATTACATCCAACTGTTGTTCCCGGGTGAGCTTGATGAAATTCACCGCATAGCCCGATACCCGGATGGTAAGTTGGGGATAATTTTCGGGATGTTCCATGGCATCTAGCAAGACACTTCGATCGAGGGCATTGACATTAATATGGTGTCCGCCGTCGTGGAAGTAGCCATCGAGTAAACCCACTAGGTTATTGGTGCGATCGCTTTCTTGTCTGCCTAGGGCTGAGGGAATAATCGAGAAGGTATTAGAAATCCCATCTTGACAATCACTGTAGGGCAGTTTGGCTACCGAGGCAAGGGAAGCGATCGCTCCACAATTATCTCGTCCGTGCATGGGGTTCGCACCGGGGGCAAAGGGTTCGCCAGATTTGCGTCCATCGGGGGTGCTGCCCGTTTTTTTGCCGTAGACCACGTTGGAAGTAATGGTTAAGACTGATTGGGTAGGCACTGCCCGGCGATAGGTGGGGTGCTTGCGAATCTCTGTCATAAATCGAGAAACTAGATCTATAGCGATGCTATCCACTCGATCGTCATTGTTGCCGTACTGGGGATATTCTCCTTCTACAACATAATCTACAGCCAAGCCTTGGTCATTCCGCACTACTTGAACTTTGGCGTATTTAATTGCCGAGAGGGAATCTGCCACCACTGACAAACCAGCGATCCCGCAAGCCATTGTCCGGTAGACATCTCGATCGTGCAAAGCCATTTCAATCCGCTCGTAGCAGTATTTATCGTGCATGTAGTGGATCACGTTCAGGGTGTTAACGTAGGCTTTCGCTAACCACGCCATCATTTGTTGGAGCTTGGCATTTACCTCATCGTATTCCAGATACTCCGCCGTAATCGGGGCAAATAGAGGCGCAACTTGATCCCCAGATTTTTCATCCTTACCACCATTGATGGCGTAGAGGAGAGTTTTCGCCAGATTCACCCTCGCCCCAAAGAACTGCATTTGTTTACCAATCCGCATCACCGACACGCAACAGGCGATCGCATAATCATCACCGTAGAGGGGACGCATGAGATCATCGTTTTCGTACTGGATGGAACTAGTATCACTGGAAACTTGGGCGCAAAATTGTTTGAAGTTTTCTGGCAGTTGTTCTGACCATAATACCGTGAGGTTAGGTTCTGGGGCAGGGCCGAGGGTAGAGAGGGTATGCAAGAAACGATAGCTATTTTTTGTGACCAAGGTTCTGCCGTCCGCCGCCATCCCGCCGATCACTTCCGTTACCCAGGTGGGATCACCGGAGAACAGGGCATTGTAGTCGGGAGTCCGCAAAAAGCGCACCATGCGGAGTTTCATCACAAAATGATCTACCAGTTCCTGCAAATCTGATTCTGTGGTGATCCCAGCCCGGAGATCCCGTTCAAAGTAGATATCCAAGAAAGTAGACACCCGACCGAGGGACATGGCAGCGCCGTTTTGTTCCTTCACTGCCCCTAGGTAGCCAAAGTAGAGCCATTGCACCGCTTCTTGAGCATTTCCGGCGGGACGACCCAGATCAAAGCCGTACTTCGCTCCCATTTCCTTGAGTTCAAACAATGCCCGGATCTGCTCAGAAATTTCTTCCCGGAGGCGGATGGTTTCTTCATCCATCACATCGAGTTCGAGGGAGTCCTGTTGGGTTTTCTTGTCATCGATGAGACGATCGACCCCGTAGAGAGCTACCCGCCGATAGTCTCCAATGATTCGTCCCCGCCCGTAGGCATCCGGCAGACCCGTGATAATGCCCGATCGCCGCGCCAGTCGCATTTCCTTGGTGTAGGCATCAAACACCCCATCATTATGAGTTTTCCGATATTTAGTAAAGATTTCTTCAGTTTGGGGATCAAGTTGATAGCCGTAGGCTTCTAAACCAGCCTTGACGACCCGAATACCACCGTAGGGCATGATCGCCCGTTTCAGGGGTTTATCGGTTTGCAATCCCACAATCTGTTCTAGGTCTCGATCGATATATCCCGCATCATGGGCAGTAATGGAGGTAGGAACCTTGGTGTCTACATCTAACACCCCCTTTTCTCGCTCCAATTTCATCAAATCCAAAACTTCCTGCCACAGTTGCTTAGTTCTTGGGGTTGCTGCTGCTAGAAACTCGGCATTCCCTAGGTAAGGAGTGTAATTTTCGTGAATAAAATCTCTAACATTAACTTCCCTTGTCCAACTTCCTTCCGTAAAGCCGTGCCATTCTGCATACATAGCTTTAACCTCCAATTTTTGCGGTTTTCAAAGATGTTAATCTTGCATCTTTTGTCTTCATTATAGGCTTGTTGTTAGGAGCAAAATATATTACTGGCAACTTACTTACAAAAGTTAACTAGCTAATCATTCCCTGACATAAACTTAAACTTATTAAATTAATAGCTGAAAACCAGTTAAAATCAAGTCCCTAGGAAAATGTAGATTTAATCTTTATTCCCTAGCTGATATCTTTTAATAGATTTGCCTTTTGCTTTTCTAGGCATGAGTTATAGCAGTATCTTCCCGAATAGACTTATACAACTTTAGTGTTGTTTAATTGTGATTTAGCTATTAATTAGCTACTGGTTAATTATTAATTAAGTTTTGTTTAAAAATCTCATAATTTCTTGTGTCTAATTAGGTATCTAGTTGTGGAAATAGATTGTTTTAATATATTAAAAACCCTAGATAAGTTTATGATGAAAATATGAGAATAATTATAAGTAATTTGTTTGTGTCGGTGGCAAAGTAGAATGATGATTAGTCAGAATTAATCGAACAATTCCCTCTGACAATCCCATGGATGGGGAGCCAAGATCAGGAGTAAAGCTATGGAAAGAATTGCAACAAATCAAGGGGCGGTAGAAAGGCAACGGACAATAAATGAGCCAGCCCACGACATTTGGAAAGAGCAGCGCCATCCCTTAGATTGGATTTTTCATCCTCGATCGGTGGCAGTGATTGGAGCTAGTGAAAGACCGGGCAGCGTGGGCCGGACATTGCTGTGGAACTTGATTCAGAGTCCCTT
>JAIMKT010000031.1:33133-33275 GCA_020692245.1 Microcoleus sp. GA_180221_E-2-1-MAG-45_12 | reverse complement strand
CCCCAACGTCCTAGTGTGTTAGGCATCAAATCCTACCCAGATATGGCAAGTGTCCCAGCAGTTGTGGATTTGGCGGTGATTGCTACGCCCGCAGCCACTGTTCCCCAAGTGATTCGAGAATGTGTGGCGGCTGGGGTGAAGG
>JAIMKT010000031.1:0-33093 GCA_020692245.1 Microcoleus sp. GA_180221_E-2-1-MAG-45_12 | reverse complement strand
GGCGGGGATTGCCCTAGAGGAGCAGGTATTGGCAGAGGCACGGCGGGGGGGAATGCGAATTATTGGGCCCAACTGTTTGGGGGTGATGAATCCCTTGGCTGGCTTGAATGCGACTTTTGCAGGAACGATCGCCCGCCCCGGCAACGTAGCTTTTATCAGTCAGAGTGGAGCGCTCTGCACTTCGATTTTGGATTGGAGTTTGGGGGAAAATGTGGGCTTTAGTGCCTTTGTCTCCATCGGTTCCATGCTGGATGTGGGCTGGGGAGATTTGATTGAATACCTCGGTGATGATCCCCATACCCATAGTATTGTTCTCTACATGGAATCTATTGGTGAGGCCCAACGGTTTCTCTCGGCAGCACGGGAAGTAGCCATTGATAAACCAATTATTGTCCTCAAGGTGGGGCATACAGAGGCGGCAGCCCAAGCAGCAGCTTCCCACACAGGAGCCTTGACCGGGAGTGATGAGGTCTTAAATGCAGCGTTTCGGCGGTCTGGTGTGTTGCGGGTACATACCATTTCTGATTTGTTTGATATGGCGGAAATTTTGGCAAAACAACCCAGACCCAAGGGCAATCGGCTGTCGATCGTCACCAATGCGGGGGGCCCCGGGGCGATCGCCACTGATGCACTGATTAGCGGTGGTGGAAATCTAGCAGAACTGAGTGCAGAAACTATTACCAAGCTCAATGCATTTTTACCCCCCCAGTGGAGTCATCACAACCCCATTGATATTCTCGGTGATGCCAACAGCGATCGCTACGCCCAGACCCTAGATGTAGTTGCCCAAGACCCAGATAGTGATGGCTTACTAGTGATCCTCACGCCCCAAGCCATGACCAACCCGACTCAAACGGCGGAGCAGCTTAAAGCCTATAGTCACTTAGGTAAGCCAATTCTTTCTAGTTGGATGGGGGGAGCTGGAGTCGCTGCGGGAACGCAAATCCTCAATCAGGCAAATATTCCCACCTTTCCCTACCCGGATACGGCGGTGCGCCTGTTCAACTATATGTGGCGGTACACCTACAATCTCAAGGGAATTTATGAAACTCCTTCCCTCCCCGCAGATTCTGAGGCTTCTGCCCCTAATCGGATCCTAGCCAGCCAAATTATTGCCCAAGCCACGGAGGTCGATCGCCCCCTGTTAACAGAGTATGAATCTAAGCAATTATTAGCTGCCTACGGAATTCCCACGGTGCCTACAGAAATTGCTACTGAGGTCTCAGAGGCGGTGACTATGGCCGATCGCCTCGGCTATCCCGTGGTGCTGAAACTACACTCAGAAACCATTACCCATAAAACCGATGTGGGGGGAGTGCGCCTGAATCTTTGCAATGGGGCGGCGGTTACTCAAGCTTTTACAGAAATTGCGGCTAAGGTGCGTTCCCTCTTTCCCGAAAATCCCCAAGCCTTTCTTGGTGTGACGGTGCAACCCATGGTCAAGCTGGAAGGTTATGAGTTAATTTTGGGCAGTAGTCTGGATCCCCAGTTTGGAGCCGTGATGCTCTTTGGTCTGGGAGGACAGTTGGTGGAGATTTTCCAAGACCGAGCCTTGGCCCTGCCGCCATTGAATACGACCTTAGCACGGCGGATGATGGAACAAACCAAAATTTATCAGGCTTTGCAGGGAGTCCGGGGGCGGCAGGCGATCGACCTCGATCAACTAGAGCAGCTATTAGTTAGTTTTAGTCAGCTCATTGTGGAACAGCCGCAAATCCGAGAGATTGATATTAATCCCCTGTTGGTTTCCCCGGAAGGATTGATCGCGCTAGATGCCCGGGTTGTCCTCCATACTCAGGCAGATCAAGCCCAGCGCCCCTCTCTCGCTATTCGTCCCTACCCTACCAAATACGTCCAAACTTGGCATTCTCGACAAGGCGATCGCCTGAAAATTCGCCCCATTCGCCCAGAAGATGAACCCCTGATGGTGCAGTTCCACAAAGAACTCTCGGAGGAAAGTGTCTATCTGCGTTATGCCCACACGGTAAAACTGAAGCAGCGCATTGCCCACGAGCGCCTGACCCGGATTTGTTTTATTGACTACGATCGAGAAATGATCCTCGTTGCCGATCACAAAAATCCCCAAACCGCAGCCCATGAGATCGTCGCTGTGGCTCGTCTGAGTAAGCTCCATGGCAGCAAGGTTGCAGAATTTGCCCTGATTGTCAGCGATCGCTACCAGCACCAAGGCGTAGGCACAGAGCTAGTCCGGCGGTTGTTGGCAATTGGCAAGGAAGAAAATCTAGAAGCGATCGTTGGCTATGTCCTCACCAGTAACAATAAAATGCAGAGCATCTGTCGGCAGTTGGGTTTTCAACTTCATCCAGACCTGGAAACAGGAATGCTAAAGGTTATCTACTCAATCAGTTGACACAAAATATTTCCTCCCGCCAAAACCTCAGAAACCTCACTAGCTATTCTGAAACTTCGGGGGGATTTTGAAACTTGCGATAAATTTCTTCAATATCTACATCCCCATCGGGGGTAAATTTATCAATGGGCTGTTTCACCGTGGTGTAGCGGGAGGAGTTGGCTTGATTGTTTTGATGATTGCTTTGATGATTATTCTGGTTTGCTTTACTATCTGATCGATCGTCCAGCCTTGAACTCGAAGTTTTACCTGTCTTTCGAGGAGCTAATCCTTCAGAGAAAATCCCCCGCCGAGCCTCTCTAGCTTTTCTGGCAGCGATGGTTTCCGCGATCGGCAATTGGCTATAGATCAGGCGTTCAAAGTCGTGGCTAAAATGATAAGTGGGTTGGTTGCGGCGTTGCCAACCTTGGAGAATCTGCTCCACAGACAAACTTTTGTACCGACCCTGATAGAGAGCCTCCACCACCGCCGATTTCACCCAGCTTAGGGGATAATCAATACACCAGTAGAGGACGAGAGTGTCTGGAGGATAGCGATCGCAGTCAAATCGGTAGTAATTTAGCAAAGCAATGATCTCGGCAAACTCTTGTTCAGATTGCTGCTGTGTCATGGTTAATATACTCCGGTCTAGATAGGTCTAGGTCGCCCCAGATAATTCTAGATAACCACCAGCAAAAAAGATCGCTAGCAACGTAATTCTAATGCTAACAATCTGATCTGAGACAAGTTTCTTTTTAGAGATCGCCGCCCCGGAATGCAAGGACAAAAATCACAGCAGGGCCAGCCAGCATGATCAGTACCACAAAGGTAAGTTGGGTGATGACTTCCCAATTTAGTCCACCTAGGGAGCTTGAAAAAGAGCTTAAAAAATCCATTGCTTCTCCTAAAATCAGTCTTAATTTAAGTTGATGTTTTTAAAGTATCAGAAAAAATTCCTTAATTATTTTAGAGGGGAGCCTTGAGAGATTTTAATTAACTTAACAAAAATATATATAAATTTAAGGTCGGGTTCTAATTTTAGGGCAATCCCAAATCTGGTAAACCTTTGACGATTTTAACGGTTTCTAGGCTGACGGTGATCACTTTTTTAATTAGTCTCACAATATATTAGACCTCCATAGTGCTTTAGATATCTCTTGATTTCGAGTCTCTTGCCCTGCTTGGGATTGTAGTTTGCTTTACTTGGGTTGCTCAATTCAGCTAAAATATGATTCGATTAATTGTATAGAGAAGTAACATGGAAATTGGTCAGAAAGTTAAGGTTTTTCGGCTGCGCGATCGCGTCTCCAGCGAAATAGTGGGTAAGTTAGGGCAGGTAGGAATCATCAAAGGCTACAAAATGGTTGATGGTAGCGGTGTTGGTCTAGTGGTGGAATTTACTGATAAAACTGCCACTTGGTTTTTTGCCGACGAGTTAAAACTTGCTTGATTAGAACTTACGCAAAATAAAATCCTATATACTATGGATGATGTAAGGTGGGCATGGCTCACTCTACCAGTGTGTCTATACGTAATTTCTAAAATAAATTCAAACTTACACAAAATAGGGCTTGATCTATTGTGGATGGCGTAAGGTGGGTAATGCTCACCATAGCTATCTAGTATCAATATGAGTCCTATGGTTTCAGGTTAATAAATTCAAATTAATAAGTTTAGACTAAGGGTTGGGGAAATTTCATGGCGTTGATTTTAACTTTTTTGGGTAAAGGGGGAACTGGAAAAACTACGGCAGCGATTGCAGTAGCCAAGAAACTAGCTAGGCAAGGGCAGCGGGTTTTACTCCTTTCTCAAGACCCCAGTCCTGCATTTCCCCTGATTTTGGGGGTTTCCGGGGATATTCTAGCCAGTACCGAACCTCAGGAGATCGATCCGAGGCTCCACGTTTTGCAATTGCGAGTTGCCAACTTGTTAACCCAGGGCTGGGAAGAAATCAAAAAGTTAGAGGCAAAATATCTCCGCACCCCGATCCTCAAGGATGTCTATGGCGAAGAATTAGCTCTGTTTCCCGGTATGGATAGTGCCTTAGCTTTGAATGCTCTCCGGGAGTACGACCAAGATGGTAACTATGATGCGATCGTCTTTGATGGTACTGGGGATCAGGCAACTTTGCGGATGATGGGAATGCCGGAAACCATTAGTTGGTATCTGCGCCGCTTCCGACAGGTGTTCATTAATTCTGAGCTAGGTAAAAATATTTCTCCTTTTGTTGCTCCAGTCACTAGTGCGGTTTTGAATGTATCTTGGAGTAGTGATAATTTTGCCCAAGAACCCACCAACGAAGCGAATCAAATCCTTGAACAGGGCAAGAAAGCTATTTCTAATCCCCAAAGGTTTATTGCTTATTTGGTGACTACGGGAGATCCGGGATCGATCGCCTCGGCTCAGTATCTTTGGGGTGCTGCCCAGCAGGTAGGGCTAACCGTGGGCGGTGTATTCCTCAATCAATCTCAACAATACCTCAGCAATGAATTTCTGCCCCTGCCCCTTGTGAATCTGCCCCAGAAGGGAGATAGTTGGGAGGCTCTCATCCAAGCTCTGCCAGATTTCCCCCAAACTACGCCTGTCCCCAAACCTATGACGATCGATGTTGCTAAAAGACAAGTTAGTTTATATTTACCCAACTTTGATAAGAAGCAGGTGAAACTGATCCAATCGGGGCCAGAGGTGACGATCGAAGCGGGAGATCAACGCCGGAATCTAGAATTGCCACCCCAACTTAGCGGTCAACCAGTCAAGGGTGCAAAGTTCCAAGATAACTATTTAATTATTTCCTTCTAAGCTAACTAGCTTTGATGTGTTGGGGAGAATTGACAATAAAACTCTGGAACTGGAGCATTAATTCGGGGTTTCGCCAGCCTCGATCGGTCTCCTCTTGCATGATTTTCAAAGTTTGAGTCTGAGACAGAGCAGCCTTGTAGGGACGCTCACTCATCAACGCATCATAAATGTCAATAATCTGGAATACTTGAGCCAACATGGGGATGTCATTGCCTTGGAGACCATCAGGGTAGCCACTGCCATCCCAGCGCTCATGGTGGTAGCGGATAATGGGGAGTACGCCCTGCATTGTACGGAGGGGTTGACAAATACGCTCGCCAATAATCACGTGCTGGTTCATAATCTGGCGGTCTTCCGGTGTGAAACTCCCTTTTTTGAGCAACACCGCATCGGGAATGGCAATTTTGCCAATATCGTGGAGATAGCCGCCCCACATCAAATCTCGCACTGCCATCCGGGAAAGGGTGAGATATTCCCCAAAATCTTTCCCCAACATCATCAGTCGTTCACAATGGTCTCCCGTCACCGGGTCTCGGCTTTCTACCGCCTTGGCAATGGAAAATAATACCTGTTCGGCGTGGTCTAGGTCTTCATTCAAGCGTTTTTGGTTAATGAGCGATCGCACCCTCGCTGAGAGTTCTAGTCGATCGAAAGGTTTTGTCAAAAAATCATCACCCCCCACATCAATCCCGGCAATTCTAGATTTTTTATCATGGAGAGCCGTAACAAAAATCAAGGGGGTCAGCCGTGTATGTTCATCTTCCTTGAGACGGCGGCACACCTCAAACCCATCCATCTCCGGCATCATCACATCCATCAAAATGATATCTGGTTCATACTTTTTCACCAAGCTCAACGCCTTGATCCCGCTATCCACTTCTAGGACATCGTAGCCCTCTACGGACAACAGGGCAGCAGCAGTCATCCGGCTCGGCGCATGATCATCCACTACCATTACTTTCGCTTGATCGGAGTATTTTATAGACACAGCAACAAACCTATGACAATGACCAACTTAGATAAGTTATATTAACTGTATGGATATATTTAGTTATTATATAACTTTCTTTACTGTCAAATATAGCACGAATTTCATCGGTATACATAAGTTAAATGCCCCTAAAATATTGAGATTTATGAATAGTAACTACTTCATCAAAATCTAGATTAATCCATGAGAAATCTAAATAAATCCTTAATTTCGCCGCCGCAAAAATCCTTACGAAATGCCTACCTAGAGTACGATATCGAGACCTACTACCAAAAATTTGGAGATGACTATCGCAATCCCCACGAAGCCATTGTGACGCAAATCCTCGAACTAGCTAATCAGCAATGGAATTTAGATTGGCAGAGGGTTTTAGACCTTGCCTGTGGCAGTGGCGAAGTCACCCTTGCCCTCGAAAATATGGGCATACTTAATGTTGAGGCGATCGATCCCTTTACTTACAAAAATTATCAAAAAAGAACCGGAAAAATTGCTCGGCAGTTTAGTTTTGAAGAAATTGCCACGGGAGCTTTGACGGGAGAAAAATACAGCTTAATTATTTGTAGTTTTGCTTTACATTTAGTCCCAGAATCCCGGCTGCCAATCCTGCTTTACCATCTTGGTTTAGTTAGCAATCATTTATTAATTATTACGCCCCACAAGCGCCCAGAAATAAAACCTGCGTGGGGTTGGTTAAGTGTTGACGAAATTTATTGGCAGAAGGTACGAGCCAGATTGTACACAAAGGATTTACAGCGTTTTTCAGCTAGATGAAGACACACTTTCCCCATATAACAAGGGGCTTAAGCCCCTTGCCTGTCATCCACAAACCAGAAAAGTGCTGTAAGCCCCTATGCAGAAGATTAATTTGCTTCGTTTTCGACCTAAATTTTGACATAAAACAAAAAAGCCCGATCGATTTTCAGACCAGACTTTTTTACTTTATTTTTTGATATTGATTAGTACCCCCAGGGGAATTCGAATCCCCGTCGCCTCCGTGAAAGGGAGGTGTCCTAGGCCTCTAGACGATGGGGGCGTACTTCTTTAACACCTTGATTATAATAACTGACTCTTAAAATAAATGTCAACCCTTAATCAAAAGTTTTTTTAAATATTGTTGTTGAGTATTTTCTGCCCATGTTTTGTTAAGGTTTTGCTAGTAGTAAATATTTTTGAAGATTGACCACCTTAAACCCATGACCCTATTTTCGATCGAGAACCTGCGAGTCAGCTATCCTGTCA
The DNA here is from genome assembly GCA_020692245.1 of Microcoleus sp. GA_180221_E-2-1-MAG-45_12. Classification (GTDB taxonomy): domain Bacteria; phylum Cyanobacteriota; class Cyanobacteriia; order Cyanobacteriales; family JAAUUE01; genus JAAUUE01. The sequence continues at coordinate 25,714 of JAIMKT010000031.1, read as the reverse complement.
CCCGAAATCACCAAGCCTTAACTTGGGCGGTGGATGATGTGTCTCTGACCCTAGATGAGGGGGAAAGATTGGGTTTGGTGGGAGAATCGGGCTGTGGCAAATCGACCCTAGGCAGAGCAGCCATGCGCTTATTACCCAAGGGGAGTCAAGTTACGGGCGGGGTGAATTTTAACGGGGAAGCAGTGTTTGATTTTGGGGCCGATCGCCTCCGCAGATTCCGGGGAGAAGCCGTATCCCTAGTATTTCAAGACCCCATGACTCGCCTCGATCCCTTAATGACCATTGGCAACCACTGCCTAGAAACCCTCCTTGCCCATCAACCCCAATTGAGTAAGGCGCAGGCAAAGGATCAAGCGATCGCGACCCTAGAAGCGGTGAGGATTCCGGCAAGCCGTTGGTCTCAATATCCCCACGAATTTAGCGGCGGGATGCGGCAACGGGTAGCTATTGCCCTAGCGTTATTGCTCAACCCCAAGTTAATAGTGGCGGATGAACCCACAACTAGTTTAGATGTCACCGTGGCGGCAGAAATTCTCACAGAAATCACCCATCTGTGCGCCGATCGTAATTTAGCTCTATTATTAATTTCCCATGATTTAGCTTTAGTAAGTGAATACTGCGATCGCATGGCGGTTATGTACCAAGGCAAAATCGTGGAAACCGGAGCCACAAAAACCATCCTCCACCACGCCCAGCATCCCTACACCCAATCTTTATTAAAATCTGCTCTCCATCTCCAAACCAGCAGCCAAACCAAGGAAGACAAATTAACGAATACGGAGATTAATCCCCTCCTAAAACTGACCAATCTCCAACAGTATTACACCCTAGAAACAAACCTAATTCAGCAGGTCTTTAGCAAATTCACGAGATTTACTAAGCCTGATCAAAATTCTCAATCCCCAAAAGCTCAACCAGAGGCTCAACCCTCAGTAATTAAGGCTGTGGACGATATTAATTTAGAGATTTATCCCGGAGAAATTCTGGGCTTGGTGGGGGAATCGGGCTGTGGCAAAAGCACCTTGTCAAGAACGATTTTACAGTTAGTGCGACCAACGGCGGGTAGGGTAGAGTTTCAAGGCGTAGAGCTGACCCAATTGAGTCGAGGTGACTTGCAAACCACCCGCAGACAAATCCAAATGATTTTCCAAGACCCCCACGCTTGCCTGAATCCTCTGATGACTATCGGCAGGAGCATTGCCGATCCTTTGTTTATCCATAAACTAGCTACCACTAACGAAGCCAAACAACGGGTGATCCAGATGCTAGAAAAAGTTGGCTTGAGTGGGGCGGACTACGATCGATACCCCAGTGATCTGTCGGGAGGGCAACAACAACGGGTAGCGATCGCCAGAGCTTTGATTACCAACCCCAGTTTAGTAATCTGTGATGAACCCGTGAGTATGCTAGATGCCAGTGTGCAGGCGCAGGTTTTGGATCTAATGCTGGACTTAAAACAGGAATTTAACCTAACTTACCTATTCATTACCCATGACCTCTCAGTGGCAAGATTTCTCTGTGATCGCATCGCCGTTATGAATCAGGGCAAAATCGTCGAATTAGGAGCCACTCAAAAGATTTTCAACCATCCCGAACATCCTTACACTCAGAAACTCCTCAGTGCTGCCCCCCTTTTAAGCTGAATCCTGCACCTAACACCAATAACTGTTATGATCATCAAGCTGATTATCAAGCAAAGTTAGCCTGTTATGTTCGTTTATTTTCTGTTTACCCTATGTTTACCATCGACATTACTCTAAAAACTAATCCTGTATCCATGTCCGTGCAACGGAAGACCGTGGAAGATGCGGAAGCTCTTTTTCAAAAAATTATTGCCGCCATGCGATCGAGCGATGGGGAAATTTTGGAACTGACCTGCGATCGTCAACCAGAAAAGAAAATTGGTATTCTCAGCGATCAGATTAGTGCCATTCAAATCTCCCAAAAATCTGGTTCCGCCGCCTCTGGTAAACCCCCCGGATTTTTCTCCGCCGCTGTAGCAGAATAGTTCTTAATTCCCAGTTGATTAGTCCCTAATTGTAAATGAGTACCCCGGCGATTAGCGTCCGAGATTTGTGTTTTAGTTGGTCAGTTGAGGAACCGTTGATCCTGTCTTCCTGTGGTTTCGATGTGCCTAGGGGAGAATTTTGGATGTTGTTGGGAGCCAATGGCAGTGGCAAATCTACGCTATTGAAGCTCTTGGCGGGTTTAATTCCTTTGCAATCAGGAAAATTAGAGATTCAGCAGCCCGTAGGCTTTGTATTTCAAAACCCTGATCATCAATTGGTGATGCCCACCGTTGGCGCAGATGTGGCTTTTGGCTTAGTAGCAGATAAGCTCTCGCCCCCAGAAGTTCATCAACGGGTAGAAGAAGCCCTTACTGCTGTTAATCTCCTCGCCCTCCAACGCCGCCCCATCTATGCCCTCAGTGGTGGTCAAAAACAACGGATTGCCATTGCTGGAGCGATCGCCCGCCATTGTCCCGTGTTGATCTTTGATGAACCCACCGCCCTCTTGGATCCAGATACCCAAATTGAGCTAGTGGCTCAAGTCCAAAACCTTGTCCGCAACCGGGGAATCACCGCTCTCTGGGTAACTCACCGTCTAGAAGAATTGGATTATTGCGATGGTGCATTTCTTTTAGAGCAGGGCAGGATTGTCGATCGAGGTGATCCCCGCCGCCTCAAGGAGAAAATACAGTTAACAGTTGACAGTTAACAGTTACCAGTTATCAGTTATCAATCCTTGCTGTTCCTTGTTCACTGTTCCTTGTTCACTGTTCCTTGTTTACTGTTTACTGTTCACTGAAATTATGCCCCACGCCCTTGTCATTGGCTTAGGAAAATCAGGAGTTGCTGCTGCTAAATTATTACACCAATCCGGTTGGGATGTGCAGGTGAGCGATCGAGGTGACTCCCTGATTCTCCAGCAACAACAACAACAACTAGCTCAAGATAATATTCCCGTCTTTCTCAGCCATAGCCCCGACTGGGAAGCAGCCAAACAGCAAAATCAACTGCCCGATTTAATTGTGGTTAGTCCCGGTGTGCCTTGGGATGTGCCTTTGTTGGTGGAAGCGAGAAATTTGGGCATCGAGACGATCGGGGAAATGGAATTGGCGTGGCGACATTTGGGGACTATTCCTTGGGTTGCCATTACGGGAACCAACGGTAAAACCACTACTACTGCCTTAACTGCGGCGATCTTTCAATCTGCGGGATTAAATGCTCCTGCCTGTGGCAATATTGGGGATGCTGCCTGTGAATTAGCCCTACAATATCAGCCTCTAGAGCCAATCCAAGAAAATACCAGTAACCAGAAAAAATTAGATTGGGTAGTTGCCGAAATGAGTAGCTATCAAATTGAATCTTCCACCTCGATCGCTCCCCACATTGGCATCTGGACAACTCTCACCCCCGACCATCTAGAGCGCCACAAAACCCTAGAAAACTACGCCCAAATCAAAGCCAAGCTCCTCCAATCATCTCAGATACAAATCCTCAATGGTGACGATCCTTACCTCCACAACCTAGGGCAGCATCTCCTAGGGAAAACCTCAAGCACAACTTCTTACCCAACCCTCGATCTAACCAAAATTTATTGGACAAGCATTAAGGGGAAATCCCATCTTTTGGGCAATCCAGACCAAGGTTGCTACCTAGAAAATGGCTGGGTCTATGCTCAAAATGTGCCGATCGTTCAAGCTCAAGCTCTACGGATGGGAGGAGAACACAACCAGCAAAATTTGCTCATGGCAGTGTTAGCCGCAAAATTAGCCGGAATTGCTCCAGAAGTAATCGCCCAAGGTGTCGCCAACTTTCCCGGTGTTCCCCATCGTCTCGAACACATCACTACCTGGCAAGGGATTGATTTTATTAATGATAGTAAAGCCACTAACTATGATGCAGCGATCGTGGGCTTAAATTCGGTTCCGGCTCCGGCGATTCTCATTGCTGGGGGCGAGGCAAAGAAAGGAGATGCTAGTGCTTGGTTGGCTCTAATTAAAGCAAAAGCTAGTACTGTGCTGCTCATTGGGAAGGCTGCCCCAGAATTTGCCCAGAAACTAGAGGAAGTTAACTATTTTGACTACGAGATTGTGGAAACTATGGCAGGGGCGATCGATCGAGCTAAAGTCCTTGCTCCCCAGCAACAAGCCTCAGTGGTCTTACTTTCCCCCGCCTGTGCCAGCTTTGATCAATACCCCAATTTTGAAGCGAGGGGCGATGATTTCCGCCGTCTATGTCTAGAGCTTTCTTGAGTTGACGTTAAATTGAGGGAAGAAATATTCAAGGAGGTGACAAGAATTATCTTTATTCAAATAAGGAGCGAGGTAAACCTGATTGTCTAATTATTGATTGAAGTGTGCCAATTTTGATTTCTGAATAGTTAGGCACAGGCACTGTAATTGTAGAATCATCAAGTTTCTTTTGCATAATAATATGGCTACCTCGCTGCCTGATTTTTGTGAAACCATGCTCACCTAAAATTTGACAAACTTCTTTTGCAGAAAGAACTCGTAGTTTACCCAATCGCTACCTCAATCTGGGTTACATAGATTTCTGAGTACATCCTCGATAATATTTCGTTGGGACTTGCCATTTCAAAGAATAGCTCGATCGCTTCAATAAGATTATTTCTTGCTTCTTCTACTGAATTACCCTGACTAGCAATATCTATCTGTGGACAAAGCGATACATAGCCATCACCTTCCCGTTCGATAATACAAGTTAGTTGTTTGACTTGTTTCATAACTTATAGCTTCTTTTTATAACTATTATTCAATTTGATCCTAGCTAATACCGACTAATTAATCTCTACTGGTAGTAACGGCAGTATAAATTAAATAAACTACCCCGATGCCGATCGCAACTTGGATACTATAGGGAACAAAAAATACCCTAGTCCAAATCGCTAGACTAGACATTAACTTAACCAAGGCATCCAGAATATAGGTTAATCCTTGTAACAATGCCCAAGCGATCGCTGCAATACCAACGGCTCTAACAAATGGATTATTCAAAAACACAATAAAATTTCTCCATGTTTAACAAAACTTTTAGTAAATTCTTATCTACGAATAAGTTGAAATCACTATAGTTTAAATTCTGTTATTGAGTAAAGGATTATTTTGAATATTGAGTTTTGGAGTAAAGTGCTGTATCAATGTTGTCTCAATACTTCTCAAATAACTTGCAGGTAAACCGCCGATATAAGCGATAGAAAGATTAGGGAGCTTATCAAAATCTGCCTGTCGGTGATGACAATACCAACGTTCCTGTAAATTTCGGCTCATCCCAATATAATAAACTTTTGATGTATCTATAACAAAATAAATTCCTGCTTCTTCAGGTAAATCATCTTTATTTTGTATTTTCAATGAAGTGAGTAAAAATGGGTTTAGATCAGTAATGTTTAAAAGTTGTTCATCAAAAACAAACTTACTAACAAACTGGATAAATGGGGTAAAATCTATTGTCGTTGCCTCATATTGAAGATACATAGATACTAGTTCATCTTGTTCCTCAGTTACCTGGTTTTCTATCTTATTAGTGCGGTAAAATCCTTCATAATAATCTCCATATTTCTCGTACCAACCATCTTCATTAAATGGATAAGTAATCCATGTATGATACAGTTTCTTAATCTGGTCAGATGTTGGGGGCTTGCTATCTTCACCATAGCTTTCATTCCAAGCTTCCCTTAAACTTTTATAGACTTCACGGGGCAAGCTTTTTGGAAAGCCGTTAGTCGTTGTTTGATCGCTAGAGATACTTACTGGAACTTCTAGAAGATCACTATCAAAAAGAGAATCAATTCCTTTAGAGGTAACTTCATTTGTTTTTGATTCCATATGATTAATACTCCCAAATTACAAATTCTAATGTTAGATATGCTTGACAATTTATATAAAAGATGGGTAGAGATAAATAGAAAAGCATAATACATATTTACTATAATACATGTTTATGATGTCTTTCATTTTTCCTCTGACAATAATGCCTAACGATAAATTCAGAACGGCGGAACTCGAAACTACGATCCATGTACAGACAATTGCGTGAGTTGAAAAATTGCTCTCTCAACAGGCTAAAATAAGCAACTATGACGACCATAACTATGAATTCATTTCCCCTCACTGCGGTAGTTGGGCAGGAGGCAATAAAATTAGCATTATTACTCACAGCGGTGGATCCTGGTTTGGGCGGTGTCGTGATCGCTGGCAGACGAGGCACAGCCAAATCCGTCATGGCAAGAGCCTTACATAGCCTATTGCCCCCCATTCTGACAGAAGCCGAAGAAACTCAACCTACACCCTTTGTCCAGATTCCCCTTGGTGTCACCGAAGACCGCCTCTTGGGTTCTGTGGATGTGACCCAATCCATTAAGCGGGGAGAACCAGTATTTTTACCGGGATTACTTTCTGAAGCGCATCAGGGTGTCATGTATGTAGATGAAATTAATTTGTTAGATGAGCAGATTTCTAACCAGTTGCTTTCCGTAATTAGTGAAGGGCGCAACCAGATTGAACGGGAAGGCATTAGCTTTGAGCATCCCTGCCAAGCCTTGTTAATTGCTACCTATAACCCAGAAGAAGGAGACTTTCGGGAACATCTGCGGGATCGGATTGCGATCGCCCTCTCTGCCGATGGAGTCTTGGGGTTAGACGATCGAGTCCTTGCAGTGGATCAAGCAATTAGCTATGTCCAATCTCCCGAAAACTTTCTACAACAATACACCGCCGATCTCGATGATCTGAGAACCCAAATTATTCTCGCTAGGGAATGGCTCAAGGATGTACAGATTTCCCCAGAGCAGATTGGTTATCTAGTAGAAGAGGCGATTCGGGCAGGAGTTCAGGGACATCGGGCAGAACTCTTTGCAGTGAGAGTAGCCAAAGCCCATGCCGCTTGGGAAGGTCGATCGCAGGTCAACGCCGAAGATCTCCGTAAAGCCGTAGAACTGGTGATCATCTCCCGGGCCAGCAACATTCAACCACCCCCAGAAGAAACTCCACCGCCGCCACCGCCCCCAGCCCCAGAGGAACCCCAAGATCAGCAGGATCAGCAAGAATCTGAGCAGGATCAGCAAGACGAACAAGAAGAAGAAAATCCTAATCCCCCAGAGGAAGACAATAACACCCTGCCAGAGGAATTTGTCTTTGACCCAGAGGGCGTAATTCTTGATCCTGAAGTTCTCTATTTTGCTCAAATGTCTCAACGGCAGGGCAAATCAGGGAATCGGAGTATTATTTTCTCGGAAGACCGGGGGCGCTACGTCAAACCCATCATGCCCAAGGGAAAGGTGCGACGCATTGCCGTGGATGCAACCTTGAGGGCGGCGGCTCCCTACCAAAAATCTCGCCGGGAACGAGCGCTGGGCAACAAAAAAGTCTTTATCGAACAATCCGATATCCGGGGCAAAAAACTAGCACGCCGGGCGGGTTCCCTAATTATCTTCCTCGTGGATGCTTCGGGATCTATGGCTCTAAACCGGATGCAGTCAGCCAAGGGAGCCGTATTGCGCTTACTTACCGAGGCTTACGAAAACCGGGATCAAATTGCCCTGATTCCTTTTCGAGGAGAACAGGCTGAGGTATTGTTACCGCCCACAAAATCCATTACTACTGCCAGACGTAGATTAGAAGTGATGCCCTGTGGTGGTGGTTCACCCTTAGCTCACGGACTGACCCAAGCGGTGCGGGTGGGGATGAATGCCAAGCAATCTGGGGATATTGGGCAGGTGGTGATTGTGGCGATCACTGATGGGCGGGGGAATATTTCTCTGGCGCGTTCCTTGGGAGAAACCCTTCCTGAAGGCGAGAAACCAGATATTAAAAAAGAGTTGCTAGAAATTGCCAAAAAAATTCGGGGACTGGGAATTCAATTACTGGTTATTGATACGGAAAGTAAATTTGTGAGTACAGGCTTTGCTAAGGAACTAGCTGCCAATGCGGGGGGTAAATATTATCATCTGCCCAAGGCGACAGATCAGGCGATCGCTGGAGTCACCAAGGGAGCGTTATCTAGATAAAAGCTAAACTTAATTATTAAGATTGTTGAGATTGCTTATAGGCTCGCCAGCCGCCGTATTTAGTAATTTCTTGTTTGCCTTCACAGGTGATGGGTTCTGCCAAGACTCCGAGGGTGGTTTCCCCATTTTGGAGATGGACTTGACCGATCGAGAGTCCCGGGGGTTCTTGGAGCAACACTTGAACTAAGCCTGCCGGAGGAACTTGCCAAATTTCTAGAGCGATCGCCACGCCCCCCTCTTTAACCCTGACCATGCCCGGATATTTATCCTTGATCGACCACAACCTATACACGGGAGCCGTCAAATCTTCCCGCAGAAAAACTGCCCCCACCGCCAATAAATTGCCATTTAGCTCCAAGCCCCGCATCAGAGTGCCATTGACCGCTAATAATATGCCCGACTCCATAGATTCTCCCTCAAACCACCAATTAACTTGTCTAACAAATTTTAAATAATCTAATGAATTGTAACTGTTCCCACGCAAAGCACGCCAGAATCGTTAAGCTAGAGGCTATGCTTGATATACACACCCTACACACTCTTTGTCAATTGTCTCGAGATCATTGCGTTGGTATTTGTGCATTTCTAGTCCCCGCAAATATGATCATCACCACGCAGACTCTGATCTTCACTGGTTTTCGTCGCCCCCACTGGCAACCTGTCATTACGGCGATCGCTGCCTTTAGCTATGCCACGATTCTCCTACTTCATGTCTGGACTTGGTTCATGATTGGAGTGGTGATGGCTCCTACCTTTATTTTGATGTTCCTCGCCCTAGTTTGCGTAGGGATTAATCTCTGGGCGATCGTCAATCCTGCTTCCCTCAGCTATTTACTAAGGTGGTTGGCACAGACAGGGAAAGATTTTTTCGATGGCTTTGCTTACAAGCATACATAGCTCGATCGGCTTCTTCCCAAGCCTGAGTTAGCCCTGAACTGGGATCTCTTTCAGCAATACCAACAGATGCACTAATGCCTCTAGTCTTAAAGGATTCTTCAATTCTGTGGGCTAACTTCTCCCCTTCCAAAATATTGCATTCTATCCCCAACACCGCAAACTCATCACCCCCAATTCTTGCCACCACATCCTGTCTTCGGGTCGCCTGTTGCAGAGCCTGCCCAGCTTCACAGATCAGTTCATCTCCCTTACTATGACCATAGGTATCATTGATCTGCTTTAGACCATCCAAGTCAATCATGATAATGCAAGCTGGATAACCATACTGACGGCAGCGATTTTCTTCACTCGCCAGCAACCGTTCCCAACCCCGGCGATTATAAAGATTTGTTAAAGCATCGCTCATTGCCTCAGCCTGCGCTCTTTCTATGCAACGAACTTGTTCTGCTGCTTTAATTTCTGCACTTAGATAACTACTAAGCAACTTAGATAAAAGTTCAATTAGGGGGAGTTCTTGCTTAATACTTTCTGGCTTTGGTTTGGGATTGATCGCACAAAGAGTACCAAATAGAGAGCCATCACTGTAGCTGAGGGGAATCCCAATATAAGCTCCAATCTCAAATTCAAAATTAATGGCAGCTTGACAGTAGACCGAGACTTCTTGAGAGTCAGGGGCAATCCTTGGTCCAGTACCCAAGACCATCCGAGCGCAAAAAGACTCAGCCCAAGGAAAAACACTACCTTCTTTAATGCCATAGCCGTGGTCTTCAGCTTGGAGAAGTATCCATTTATCTTCTTCCTTGCGAGTTACCATCCATAGATCAAAGCCTAGGCGATCGTGCAGAAAACTTATCACTCCACGGGCAGCCGCATCAAAGTCGGGAAATGAGAGGGGATCAACCATAAAATGTCCAATTTCATTGAATATTTAATCATGTTTGAAACCTAATATTTCTCATAAAAACTGCCGAAGAGTTCCGTACTCTAGCTATAGGACTCAAGGTAAGTCAATTCCAGTAGGAAGATAGCGAGTTATTTGATTTCTTAATTTTCAACATAATCCTTAATCAATATATTATATTTAAATTTTTCTCTGTTGTCTAAATATTTAAATCCATAGCATAAATTTTCCAAATATTTTGGCAACTAAATGCTGTTTTCTATGGATATATATATCGCTTAATTAACTTCCGAGAACTGGAGTTTTTGGTGGATGATTCGCCCCCATTTCTGGTTCTGCTGCCAGCATTTCCGGGGTATTAGTTTCATGTTCTGGTTCATTAGAGGTGTCAGGGAGCCAACCCAAGAAAGGTAGGGGTAGGAGGGTGGTGAGATTAGTAATGGTGACAAGGAGCCAAAGGTTCTCAAAGTTGGTATCAGTCACGCCTAGGGCATGGGTCAACAACGCTCCAGATTCATGGGATAACAAGCCGCCTAGGTTCCAAATAGACATCAGGAGGGCAAAAAAGGTAGCTTCGACTCCCGGTGGACAAATTTTTGCAGAAAGCACAAGGACGGGCATGAAGGTAATCTGTCCGACTACGGTTAAGATCAGGCTATCTCCTAAACTAAACCAGTGATCATCAATACCTAGCAAGCGGTTAGTGTGGGTGACGAGTAAGAGGGTGGTCATTCCCAAGGCAGCAGCAATGACGGTACTCCAACCCAGAATGACTCGAAAGGAAAGATTTTTGAGGTAGCGCTGGAAGATGGCAACTCCAACTAGGGAGGCGATACTGGTGACTAGGCGGACTCTCCCAAGAAATTCTGGGGTGAAGCCGAGTTCATTGGTGGTGAAGAAAAAGAAGGCAGAATCGGCAGTGGGGGTGGATTGCCAGAGAAACAGAAATAGGGTAGGCAGCCAGATAGCTTTTTGTTTGATCCCTAGCCAGAGTTGTTGAGTTTGGAGGCGGACACTGGAAAAGTTGGGTCGATCGCTCACCCGGTCATCTTGGATCAGCATCGCTACACAGGAGACAAGCAAAGGGAAAGAAGCGGTAATCCCAAAAACTGTCTGGGTGCTAAAACTTTGTAATAGAGAGCCACTAACGTAGGCTGTAATTAGACCTCCTAGGGCGGAAACTCCCCAGCAGAGAGATTGGAGGGAACCTGTTTCGCCTTGGGATTTTTGTTGCACCCGGATCACGACTAGGGAGTCTACAATCACGTCACTAATGGCGACCGAGAGAGAACTGAGGAGAATTGCTAAAGTTGCAGTGGTGGCAGAATGTACCACTGTAGCCATTAAGACCCAGGCGATCGTCCCCAGAAACCCAGAGAGAATAATGTACGATCTCCTGCGATAACCAAAGAGAGGCAAGCTATCCGACAAAAAGCCAAAGACTGGTTTGATGATCCAAGGCAGAGCCGCTACCCCCATCAGGGCGGCTACTTGAGCAGGACTCAGCCCCAACTCATCTTTCAGGAAAAAACTTACTGCCAACCGAGCCAGACCCAAAATCCCTTGGACAAAGTAAACCGTCAGGATCGCTATTAACTCCGGGGTTGGTTCATTCCCCAAGAATAGCTTTTCAGTGATAGTTGTTTTGAATTGAGTCAAGCTGGGAGGCGATATCAGCATGGATGGTTCCTTTAACAGTTTCCTTTACAAATAGCAACATATCTCATTATATGGCAATCTTAGGCGATCGAGGCAAGTTTGCAACTTTAAGCCATTCATAAATAAGTACTCCTTGGCTCTTGGGGAACCTAACAATTTGGAACTGACAAGGATTATGCTAAGTAATTATACCAAGTGATGATGTTAGGTCTATTGACGGTAGGGTTTGGAGCAGGTTGTATTAGAGAAGTCCAGAGATCTCAGGAATTATCCTAGGAGGATCGGATTGTATCTTTTCCTGAGTTGGTTAGCGCTAGAGAGTAATAAGTTAATCTAGAGAACAGTTAATTTAAAGAACAGGAATATAAATTTTGATGATGGTTTTTGATTGAAATCTGATGAAGTTTTGGTTAATGTCTAATTAAAGTGTGTGAGGTTTTAAATTGAAAGCCTAACTTAAGATTTAGCTAAGGTAAAATTATTTAGAATTATTCAGGGAAACAGGGGTTTGCTTCTTGACTATAGAAAAGAACTATTGGAAGAAATAATTAACCAGCATCTAACTAAATTAATTAGCTACTATTAACTCTACAAATTTTAGTGATGAGATCTAGTAAAGAGATGCCTTCAATACTTAAAAACCTTTCCCCTTGGCTGAGTAAATTCACTAGTAAAATGCCAGACTTGAATGGAGTCAGGATTGTCACGATCGCCACTCTCAGCGTTGGGGCAACTATTTGGGGATTGAGGGTCTATGGTCATTTGCAACATTGGGAATTGCTACTCTTCGATCGGATGGTGCGCTCCCAACCAGAACTACCTCCAGACCCCCGCATCTTACTGATTTCGATCACTGAAGCAGACCTGCGATCGCAGCAACGCTGGCCCCTGCCTGATAAAACCATGGCAACTCTGCTGGAAAAAATCCAAGCTGGGCAACCTAGGGTGATTGGTTTAGATATCTACCGGAATCTGCCCGTGGAACCCCTCGATGAACAGGGGGGCGATCGACTCCAGCAACAATTTCAGCAGCCCAATTTATTTGTAGTGCGAGATATTGATACTGAAAACGGCACTCCTGCACCCCCCGGAGTTGACCCCAATCAAGTTGGTTTTAATAACGTGCTGATCGACACCACAGATAATGCTGTGCGCCGGAACCTGTGGCTAGCTAGTCCCCCAGAAAATCTCACCAAATCTCCAGAAAATCAGGAATTCCTTGCCTCTTTTTCTATGCAAATAGCCACCAGCTATCTAAAACCCATGGGCATTAGTCCTCAACCAAGCGAAATTAATCCAGACTATATGCAACTGGGAAAAGCCGTATTCTTTCCCCTCACTCCTACCTATGGTTTGTACCAGAAATTTGACTCCGCCGGGATGCAGGTAATGTTGAACTATCGCAACTCCAACAATATTGCCAAGGAAGTGAGCTTAACCGATTTCCTTGCTGACCGGGTAGCTCCAGAACTGATCAAAGATAAGATTGTCCTCATTGGCTCTACTGCTAGCAGTCTCAAAGATAGTTTTTATACTCCCTACAGTGCAGTGCTCAAGGAAAATTTTACGATGCCGGGGGTGAAAATTCATGCCCAAATGATTAGTCAAATTCTGGATGCGGCGATAGGCGATCGACCCCTCTTTGGCTTTTGGTCGAATGCTTGGGAGTGGCGGTGGATTTGTGGCTGGATCCTCTTGGGAGCAATGTTGCCTTGGGTCTTAAAACATCCTGCTTCTGTCTTTGTGGGTAGCTTGGGCGGAGTGAGTATTATTGTTAGTGTGGGTTTTTATTTTTTTAGCAACCATACCTTAATCCCCGTAGCGACACCGATCATCGGGTTTGCCCTAGGGCTGGGAGTTGTGTTAACCCATCAAGCCTACGAAGCTCAACAAAAAAATACGATCGTGATGAAGCTCTTGGGACAGAATACTTCTCCAGAAATTGCTGAAGCTCTATGGCAGGGACGCGATCGACTCCTCAAATCTGGCAAACTGCCGGGGATCAAACTCACCGCCACCATGCTCTTTCTTGATATTAAAGGCTTTAGTACCATTTCGGAAACCATGCCCCCAGAGGCTCTCCTGGAATGGCTCAATGAAATCCTCGAAGAAGTCACTAGAGAAGTCATGATCCGGGAAGGAATTATTAATAAATTTACTGGAGACGGAGTAATGGCGGTATTTGGGGTTCCCATGTCCCGAGTCCACAATGCGGAAGTGACCCTCGATACCCAACGGGCAGTTTATGCAGCCCTAGCCATTGGCGATCGTCTAGAAACCCTCAATCAAAACTGGAAAAAACGTAATTTACCCACAATTCAAATGCGGATCGGGATATTTACCGGGCCGATCGTCGTTGGTTCTCTCGGTGGGAAAAAACGTATGGAGTACGGCATTATCGGTGATAGTGTCAACACTGCCTCTCGCCTTGAAAGCTACAAAAAAGAAGCCCAACCCAGCAATTGCCGGATTCTGATTGGTTACGATACGATGATTTACCTAGAAGACCGCTTTGAGTTGGATTCTTGGGGCAGTGATACCCTCAAGGGGCAGAACCGGGAAGTAGAAATTTTTCTGGTCAAGGGCTATAAAGTACCCGAAGTTATAGATTTCAGAAACTTAAAAATTTAAGCTACTCTTTGCTACTATTGAAACCTATCGTAAGACAACTCTCCAAAATTCCATCAAAAATCAAAATAAATATAGGGCAGACCACCTTCGGGAGCTAGGAGCCAGACACTTAGTAAAACGAGGGGAATCAGAAATAGTTTGAGGTGCCAGTTAAGCTGGAGCTTGAGAGTCCGTTCGATGCAAAAATTTAAGGTCAGGAAACACCAGAGGATTGCCATGAGGGTTAATAACTGGAGAGGATCCAGCCCGATCGTCCCCTGATAAACCTGCTCCGCAAACTGAATATCTCCCTGATGTCCCCAGAGATGACTCAACACCAATCCAGACTGCTCTAGGTTGGGGAGGCGGAAAAATACCCAAGTCAGAAACACCATGGATTGAGTCAGGAACCAAGCTAGCAAAACTCCCCCCGGATGCTGCCAAAATTTCTGCAAACTAGGGGAACGGCGACTCAGCACCTCCGTTAAACGATGGAGAGCGAGAGCCAGCCCGTGCAACCCGCCCCACACAAGAAATCCCCACGCTGCCCCGTGCCAAATCCCGGCGATCAACATCACCACCAGCAAGTTACTACAGGTTCTAGCTAAACCTACCCTAGAGCCGCCGAGGGGAAAGTAGAGATATTGCCGGAGCCAACTACCCAAGGTCATGTGCCATCTACGCCAAAAGTCGCCAATGCTAGTGCTGAAGTAAGGAAAGTCGAAATTTTCGGGAAGATTAAAGCCCAAGAGCATGGCACTGCCCCTTGCCATATTCACGTAGCCGCTGAAATCTAGATAAAGCTGAAAACCGTAGGCAATAATCCCTAACCAGAGGTCTACACTACCTGCCCGTTCGGCATTGCTAAAACACAGATCAACTAAAATCCCTAGACGATCGGCCAACAGAGCTTTTTTAATAATCCCGATCGCAATCAACCATACAGCTTCCGAGAGTTGGTAGAGTTGGGGCGGTGATTGTTGTTTTACCTGCCGATAAAAATCATCGTAGGGAGTGATGGGGCCAGAGATAAACTTGGGAAAAAATAGCTTATAAGCCGTAAATTGTAGCAAACTTCCAGAAATAATTTGCCCTTTGAAACTATCCACTAGGTAGGCGATCGACTCAAAGGTAAAAAAGCTAATTCCCAAGGGAACCACCAGATTATCCATCACCCATTGGCTAGAATTTTGAGTTATTTCGAGGGGAAAGCCCGTGAATTGTTGATAAAGTCCGGCGATCGATCCCAAGAAGAAGGGAATATATTTAAATCCCACCAACACCAAGATATTGAGGGCAATTCCCAACCCCAGCAGGATTTTTTTACGTTGATGATTTTGTTTATATTGATGACTCTGACTAGCTGGTGCGGAAGAACTAGATTTAGCCGGAGCCAGAGATTTTCCTAACTGCCAATTAATTACTGTAATGATTAAAAATAGGGGAATGTAATACCACTGGAGGGAGCTATAGAAAATCAAACTAGAGGCAAGAATCAGTAATAGTCGCAGTTCTATTTGAGCAGGAATTGCCCAATAGATTACCGCAACTATAAATAAAAACAATGCATAGAAGGGCGAGTTAAAACTCATGATTGCTAGGGAGAATTAGAGCAAAAAAATGGTGATAGGAGTTATGAGTATGTTTAAAAGTTTCTCGTAACTAAGGCTATAGCGATTGAGATTATGGCGACTAAAGTCGCAACTACAGCTTCTACCAGTGCGGATTAAGATAGGAGAGATTGATTAATGATTTGCGAGTCTAAATCTTTGCCAATAAATACTAATTGAGTTTCCCGTGATTCTGTGGTCTGCCAAGGTCGATCGAAGAAATAATCAAACCGATTTCCTACTCCTTGAAACACCATCCGCATGGGTTTATTCGCAATATTTACAAAGCCCTTAATCCGATAAATTTCCTGCTCTTGGACAAGGGTTTCTAGCTTATAAACTAAGGCTTGAATTTCTGATTGGGGAGGCAGGGTGATATATAAAGAATTAATATCATCATCGTGGTCATGTTCTTCCTCTAGGTCGTGGTGTCCCGATCGCTGCTCTAGATTTTCTTCCACGGCAGCATTAAAACCAAGGAGAATTTCTGGAGCAATTTCGCCACTATGACAAGGAATAATTTTCACGCCGGGACGGAGTTCCTGTTGTAGCCAAGTTTCTACTTTTTCTCTGGTTTCTGCATCGACTAGATCAACTTTGGTTAGCAGCACTAGATCCGCACAGGCTAACTGGTCTTCAAAGAGTTCTTCTAGAGGTGTCTCGTGTTCTAAATTGGGATCGGCTTGTCTCTGGGCTTGGACGGCGTTGATATCACTGGCAAAGGTTCCCGCTGCCACCGCCGCACAATCAACCACCGTAATTACGCCGTCTACCGTAGCGATCGTCCGAATTTCCTGCCAACGAAAGGCTTGAACTAGGGGCTGGGGCAGGGCTAATCCAGAGGTTTCAATGACAATGCAATCGATCGAGTCTCGGCGTTTTAGTAATTCCTGCATGGTCGGGAAAAACTCTTCCTGCACCGTACAACAAAGACAACCATTATTTAGCTCAATAATATTACTAACCACTTCGTTTTCTTCATCACAAACTTGGCACGATCGCAGCAATTCTCCATCAATGCCAATCTCGCCAAATTCATTTACCACCACGGCAATTTTTCTGCCCTGATTATTTTGCAACAAATGCCGAATTAAAGTAGTTTTACCACTACCAAGAAAACCTGTAATGACTGTAACGGGGATTTTTGTACTCATGATTTATTTCTATACTTATTTTTGTTCTAGTTGCCACACCTGTAATTCATAGCATAAATACTTTTCAAAAATCACCCTCGCTGATAAACCTTCATTGAGGAGGCGATCGATTCTTTTGCCAAATAGAAACTTAAATAATTTATGAATCGGAGGGACGGTGATTTCGACCAAGGCTCCTACATACTTAATCGTACTCATGCCGTAGGTTTGAAACTCTTGCATATAAAGGTCGATCGTGGGGATAATATGTTCAGAAATATCTTTTGTTTCTACCAACTGAAACCCAGCATTTTTCATGGTTTGATGGAGTTCTTTTACCTCGTGACAATTGGAAAACATTCCTTCTTTATAATTAGGATCAGTCCGCAACATATCTACCATTAAAACATAACCACCGGGCTTGAGAATTTTGGCAGATCCAGAAGCAATATCCTGAGCAGCCATGTATTGAGTACTTTCACTAAACAGCACTAAATCATAGGTTTGCTCGGCTTGAAACTTTTCAAAAGTAGTTAAATAAAACTTGGCTTGTCCTTGGGTTTTTGCTAAGAATTTCTCCTGTTGAAAGCTATCAGGAGCCAGCCCATCAACTTGATAACCCTTACCGATCAAATAAGTGGCATTTCCGCCAATTCCACATCCCACATCGAGAATAGTTTGCACACCTTGGGGAATATGATTACCAATCAAATTAGTATAAGCCGCCTGCGCTTCCCGAAATTTAGGCATGATCAAATCTTCAGTGGCGACAGGAAGTTTTTCCCAGTAACCATAGTGAAGATAGGGCGATTGAGTGAGAGATAGGTAATAATCTAGGGCTGCATTTTGATAGCGGTTAACTCTAGTTAGCTTCATAGGGATAAAGGGTAAAAACGTTCTATGTATAAAAAGAAAAATTATTAAATAGAGATATTAAATAGGAGTTTCTTCGATCAATCTGTTTGGGGTTCAGCAGGTAGTTCTGCATTACATCTGCATCGCAGTAGACAGATCATACTGTTTTAGGGCAGCAAAATGTCAAGTTTTATTAATTTCCTAAGACCACCATGTCATTGGGGATGATTATCTGCTTAAGGTACGTTGCGCCAGTACCCGGAGCCTCGAAGCCCTGATCAGCAACCAAATTAAGGGACTCCCCTGCATTCTCAGAACTCGCACCACCCTAGCTCTATCTACGGTGAAGGAAACCCCAATGTTGCCAATTTAGTTTTGATAGGAATTTTGATGAGGGAAAATCTATGGATTTGGAATTTTTATGGAAAGGAGTCGCGATCGGTTTTGCCATTGCTGCCCCCGTGGGCCCGATCGGGATTTTGTGTATCCGCCGGAGTTTAGCTTCTGGTTGGTTAACGGGCTTTATTTCCGGCTTGGGTGCTGCCACTGCTGACGGGATTTATGGTTGTATCGCTGGTTTTGGCTTGACTATGGTGAGTGATTTTCTGGTGAGCCAACAATTTTTAATTCGCTTAGTGGGAGGAATTTTTCTGTGTTATCTAGGCGTGAAAACTTTTCTCAGTCCTGTTAGCAAAGAGGCTCAGGAAGAAGAAGGGAAAACTGGAGAAATCAAGGGATTTATTGGTAGATTTATTAGTAATTATTTCTCGACTTTCTTGCTAACTATTACCAATCCTCTAACTATTTTCGCCTTTGTGGTGATCTTTGCTGGTTTGAATATGACCCAAACAAATAATGCTGAGAATGCTAGTTTATTAGTGCTTGGTGTATTTCTAGGATCAAGCCTCTGGTGGTTGACTCTTGCCTCGATCACTGGCTGGTTTCGACACAAATTAAATAACACTTTCCTGCAATGGGTTAACTGGATTGCTGGGATAATTATTACCGCTTTTGGAATTGTTGCCCTAGGAGATATTCTTAAGTTTTAATAACGAGTTTCTTGTTTCCTGTGGAATTAGCTTGGGGTGGATCGATTTGATTAGCCAACATTGCAGTCGGGATCATTGGTAACATTGGAACCAGACAAATTAGCCATTGATTCCAAGTCAAAGGAGCCGTAGCAAATAAGATATTCATGACACTCCACTGGCTGAACAGCACTTGCAAAATAACCGCAGTGGCAATTCCCAAAAGCAGCGCCGGGGAAGAAGCGATCGTCCTCGATCGACCACGCAAATATTGCACAATATCTGTTCCTAACTGGCTGATACTAACCAGATAAATGATCCTTGCGGCAACTAAGGCTTGAATCGCCATTGTCCGGGCTACGGCAATATCCCCAGTAGTAGATTTTGCCCATTCAAATAATCCGAAGATCAAAATCCAATTGAACACCGATACCACCAGAATCCGACGGAGCAGTTTTGGAGTGAGGAGCGGTTCATTAGGGTTGCGGGGCGGCTGTTGCATCAGGCTCTGAGATTTAGGTTCAAAGGCGAGGGGAACCGTCATAGTAATAGAGTTGATCATATTCAGCCAGAGGACTTGCAGGGATAGAATTGGTAACTCCCGTGCTAACAACGCACTGATCAAAATTGTCATGGATTCCCCCCCATTCACAGGCAGCAAAAAAGCGATCGCCTTCTGCAAATTCTGGTAAACTGTGCGCCCCTCCTCCACTGCCGCCGCAATGGATGCAAAATTATCATCAGTCAGTAGCATCGCTGCCGATTCCCGAGCCACTTCCGTTCCCCCTTTCCCCATGGCAATGCCGATATCTGCTTGTTTGAGGGCTGGGGCATCGTTCACACCATCCCCTGTCATCGCCACAATGTTCCCTGTAGCTTGGAGGGCTTCCACTAGTTGCAGTTTTTGGGTAGGAGCAACTCTGGCAAAGACAGATCCTGCCAAGGCAGCATTTTCAATTTCTGAGGCATTCATTTGACTGATATCTCGTCCTTCATAGGCAATTAAGCCAGCCGTGGTTTGAATACCCATGCGTTGAGCGATCGCTGTAGCAGTAGCAATGTGATCCCCTGTAATCATCTTGACTTGAATTCCTGCCGACTGACAGGCTCGAACTGCGGCGATCGCCTCTGGACGGGGTGGATCGATCATTCCCTGTAGCCCTAGAAAGACCAAATCTGCTGCAATATCCTCGTGGTCGATCGCGTGCTGATGAGCCGAGGCTACTTTTTGGGCAAAGGCTAACACCCGCAACCCCTGATTCGCCATTGCCTCAACTTCCTGTTTAATTTGGGACGCATCTAGGGCGATCGCCTGTCCTTGGGCATCCAACATCTGGGTACACCGCTCCAGCAACGCTTCCACCGACCCTTTAACATAGATCATTCGTGGCTCGGCATCATGTCCAGCATCATGTAATGTCGCCATGTATTGATAATCAGATTCAAAGGGAATAGCATCTAGCCGAGGTTTCACCGCCATAAACGCTCCTTGACTCAGCCCGGCTTTTTCGGCAACAGCAATTAACGCCCCTTCCGTGGGATCGCCTACTACCGACCAATCTGCACCCGTTTGTTTCAACTGGGAGTCATTGCAGACAAGACCCGTGATCAGGCAATCTGTTAAAACACAGGGCAGGGTGTTCCCCTCAAGAGCCATCTCCTGGTTGTTGGCGATCGCCGTAATTTCCCCTTTAGGACTATAGCCCCCGCCACTGATGCGATAATGCTGCCCCCCGGTATAAATGGCTTGGACAGTCATCTGGTTTTCCGTCAAGGTTCCAGTTTTATCAGAACAAATAACTGTAGCACTCCCCAAGGCTTCCACGGCTGGTAATTTGCGAATAATGGCGTTGCGTTTTGCCATCCGGTTCACCCCGATCGCTAAAGTAATCGTCACCACCGCAGGTAAACCTTCAGGAATTGCACTCACCGCTAGAGCCACAGCCGCCTCGAACATATTAAGCCAAGTTCCCCCTTGTCCTATGCCCACAACAAAGGTAAAAGTTGCCAAGGTCAAAATAGCATAGAGCAATGTATGACTAAATTTCTCAAACTTACGGGTCAGCGGCGTACTCAAACTAACGCTATTTTCCATCGATTGGGAAATCTGCCCCACCTCCGTAGCATTGGCAGTGGCAATAACTAAGCCTTGTCCTTGCCCAAAGGTAATGAAACTGCCCGCATAAGCCATATTTCGCCGTTCAGCAAGGGGAGTATCAACGGGAAATACTTGGATAGATTTTTCTACAGGAACTGATTCCCCCGTCAGCGCCGATTCATCCACCTGTAAGTTCCGCACCCGCAACAAACGCAAGTCTGCGGGAACTTTATCTCCCGATGTCAGCATTACCAAGTCCCCCGGTACCAAATCTCGTGAGGGAATGCGTAGGGGCTGTCCTTCTCGCAAGACTGTTGTTTCTGTGGCTACGGCTTTTGCCAAGGATGCGATCGCTCCTTCAGCTTGGGCTTCTTGCACATAACCAATAATGGCATTAATCAGGGTTACTCCCCAAATGACCCAAGCGTTAGTCCAAGAACCAAGAAATGCTTTGACCGTTCCCGCCAGCAAGAGGATATAGAGTAGCGGCTGATGAAATTGCAGCAAAAACCTTAACCATGGGGGTTTTCCGGGTTTAAACTGTAATTCATTCCAACCATACTGCTCATAGCGGCGAGCTACTTCTTCAGGGGTTAGCCCGGTCTCAGCACTACTTGCCAAACTCTCTATCAGCTCATGGTCAGACAGTGCATGATATGAAGGTGAGTTAGATTGAACGAACATTATATCCCCCAACAAATTAGGTACACTTTTCTCAATATCTCATTTTTTGTGAAGCCAGCAGCCCCTATTTACAAAATAACAACCTTCAAATCTGTGCAAAGTTTTAGGGTGAGTCTACCAAACTGCTCAGTACAAATAACTGATAACTGATAACTGTTCACTGTTTCCTCTCCCAAGTCTTGAGAGTAGTAGCTTGAATTTCCCGGAGTGCCTGGTTGGTCGATCGAGCGATCGCGGCACAATCTTCGTACTCTGGTTGCACATTGAGAATCTGCCCCGACTGCTGCCATGCAACTTTGACCCGGACTGTACCGTGGGCTGTGGTGACTGGTTGGATTTCTCGGTGGAGGATCGATCGAGTTTGCATCGATCGACGAATCCCCAAGGTACTGGTTTCTTGGAATAATACCTGCTCACAGTCAGCAATTTTTGCCACGGGAGTAATCACAGTTAACAACGTTCCCAAGCGAGATTTTTTCATGGTGATTCCTTGGGTAAACACATCCAAAGCTCCTACCTGAAAGAGGCGATCGCAAGCATAACTAATAGCTTGGGGGCTGAGATCATCAATCTGAGTTTCTAACACGGCAATAGTTTCTGTAGTTTCTGTTTTTAAGGTCTCTACAAGATGATTAGAATTAGTGACAAGATTATTCAGAGGATGCCGATTAGACTCACTAGAACTTTGATTGCTTTGGCTGTTTTGACTGACAGCATGAGATTTAGCCGTGAAACCTTCTATTTTTTCTCCTAACCATAACCGGAGAATATTGGGGATGGGTAATTGTTGAGTTCCGGCTCCCAGACCGACTTTGTGTAAATTCATGGCAGGCGGTTGACCAAAATCCTGTGCCAGAGTTACGGCTAGGGCGGCTCCCGTGGGGGTGACTAACTCTCGATCGATCCCGTTACTATACACCGGACAATGCCGATCCTGCCAAAGCTGCAACACGGCTGGTACTGGCACTGGTAAACGCCCATGCTCTGCCCACACTGTCCCGCCCCCCGTAGGCAACGCCGAACAATAAAGCTCCTCAATCCCTAACCAATCCAAGCCCAAGCACGTCCCCACAATGTCCACGATCGCATCCGTCGCCCCCACTTCATGAAAATGCACCAGTTCGGGAGAAATGCCATGCACTGTTCCCTCAGCGATCGCCAACTTGTGAAATACTGCCAAGCTCCAATCCCTAGCTCGTGTTGGTAAACCAGCCTCTTTAATTAACTTAGTAATTTCTGGTAAGTGTCGATGGGGACGATGATTTTTCTGCCCATGATTATGCTTGTGATTATGTTGATGAGTATGTTCTTGGTTATTAACTAGCTGGGGATCGCTTAGGGAGAGAACTTGAGATCGATCGAGTTGAGGCTCATGATCCGGTTTCTGAGTATGGTCATGGGGATGGTCATGATCATGTTCGAGGGAATGAATGGGATTAGGTTCATGATTATGTTTATGATGATCTAGGGAAGTTTCTGAGTGGTGGTGGTCTAAGGTTTCTTCTAGTAACAAATCCACATGCACCTTGGTAGCGACCTGCCCATTATGATGCACGGGTTCTGCCCAAAGATGATATTCATCCCCAAGCCCCAGTTTGGCTAGTTCAGTCTGGAGATAATCCAACGGAACCCCAGCATGAACCAAGGCTCCTAGACACATATCCCCAGCAATTCCCGTCGGACATTCTAAATACGCAATTTTTTTCATCACATTTTTATCAAAATAAAATACATAATAAAAAAGTAAAATTTATGGCTACTGTTTATTCTCTCCATCCTGAAACTCCCCAAAAACGCCGTCTTGAACAGGTTCGAGATGCCCTGCGACAGGGAGCCATCATGCTCTATCCCACAGATACAGTCTACGCTATTGGCTGTGATTTAAATTCTAAAGATGCGATCGCCCGGGTGCGCCGTCTGAAGCAGATGAACAACGATAAACCCCTAACTTTTCTCTGCTCTTCTCTGTCTAATATTTCTGAATACGCCCTAGTGACGGATTCCGCCTATCGATTTATGAAACACCTAATTCCGGGGCCCTTCACCTTCATCTTACCAGCCACGAAATTAGTCCCCAAGTTAGTCATGAATCCCAAGCGGAAAACCACTGGCATCCGGGTTCCCAATCATCATCTCTGTCAACTGCTCCTAGAATCCCTTGGCAATCCGATTATTTCCACCTCTGCCCACACCCTCGAAAATGACCCTGAAGAAGTGGGAGGGTTGCCCTACGAGGAAGATGAGTTTCCTTCTGGGGAGGCTTGCCATGTGAATTGGGAACAGGCGGAGTTGTTTGATCAGTTAAAAGATTCGGTAGATATTATTGTGGATGATGGCTCAGAACCAAAGTATCGAGTATCGACGATCGTCAACCTTACCCAAGAGGAACCAGAAATTATCCGCCGGGGCTTAGGCTGGGATTTGGTAAGCAATTATTAACTTTTTCACAAAGATCATGAAAACTCTTGATGAATTACGGCAAATTTTATCCCCACAAAAGCAATCTCTCTGTGATACCTATCAGATTACTGATCTGAGAATCTTTGGTTCCTATGCTAGAGGTGAGCAAACTGAAACTAGCGATGTCGACTTTCTGGTTGATTATACAGACTACATAGAAAATGCCCCGACTCTTATTGATCTAATCAAACTCAGAGACTATTTAAGCGAACTTCTTGAAATGAAAGTGGATATTGTCACTAAGAATGGACTGAAACCTCAAATTCGGGAGCGAGTTTTAGCTGAAGCAATTTATGTATGAAACGTAGCTATAAAGAATATTTACAAGACATTCTGAACTCCATTGCCGAGATTGAATCCTTTGTTAATGGTGTTAATTTTGAGGATTTTCAGGCAAATAGAGAAAAGACTTTAGCGGTGGTCAAGCTCCTAGAAATTATTGGAGAAGCTGTGAAAAACATTCCCAAGCAACAGCGTAGGCTTTATCCAGATATTCCTTGGCAGTCCATAGCTGGGATGAAAGATATTTTAGTTCATGAATATTGGCAAGTGGACATAGTGCTTGTATGGAGAACGGTTCAGGTTTTTCTACCAGCACTTAAAGTAGTTATTTTCGATATGTTGAATCAAGAAAACAATGGATTAGAAATCTAGCCGGGATCGCCGCCCATAATTTGGGGGACTTTGTAAAAATCACCATCTTGATCGGGAGCCTCGCTGAGGAGTTCATCTCGATCGACCCAAGGTGTTAATTGATCAATCCGGGTAATATTGCTAATATCGATCGCCCTAGTTGTCGGCGGCACGTCTGTAGTATCAAGCTCTTCTAGTTGTTCAAAATAATCTAAAATTGCATTCAAACTCCCCTCCAATTCCACCTCTTCTTGGGGCGTAATCTCTAGACGAGCTAGGTGGGCAACTTTTTTTACTTGTTCTCGATCGATTTTTTGAGTCATATAGTTTTTGATTTTAGAAAAATACATCCATGGTCGATCGACCCGTGGTTTTTAACCAGTTTTGCGCCTCAATGTAGTTATTGGGAGCCAACCGGATCGCCTCTTTCCAATACTCCGCCGCCTGATCATAAAACGCCTCAGCCCGTTCCAACTCCTCTGCCTCTTTGGATTTATCGCCCTTGTAATGGTAAATCACGGCAATATTATTCAAGGCTTGGGGCAGCCGGGGATTCAGCTCAATACTCTGGTGATAAAATTCGAGGGCTTTGTCATGTTCGCCGTTACTGGCATAGATCAGTCCCATATTGTAGAGAATAAAACTGCGATCATTCTGGTCTTCTTCTAATCTCAAAGCCTCTTCATAATTCTCTAGTGCCTCCGCATATTCCCCTTCCGACTGAGCCGATAGTCCATCCCGGTAATAAACAAAGGCTTCCTTCGCTTTGCGATTGGTGGGCAGCATTTTCAGAATCATATCTGCCATAACCGTAAAGGTTTTATCAATAAAATTATCGTTACGCTGACTTCTAGGCATAATTACAAAGGCAAAAGCCGAATTTTTTCGTTCTTTTTTATATTTTCTATCTCTTCAACGTATCATAGCCTAGAGTCAAGCCCTATGTCTCAGTCTGTTACCTACATTCATCTTCAGCCAGAAACAACTCCACGGCATCCTTTGCCAGCCTACTTCATCTCCATCAACAAATCAATCACCTTTGACATACTCCCCGACCTAAAGGCACGGGGATTCTAATTCATGGTTCACAGAAGTCCACTTGCTATATCAGATTG